>NZ_JADKYL010000006.1:0-307609 GCF_019633785.1 Bacteroides sp. FSHCM14E1 | reverse complement strand
ACATAAGTACTGAGATAGGATAATAAATCATCGGTTTATCAAAAATTGGAAGTAACTGTTTACTTACTCCTTTAGTGATCGGATATAAACGAGTGCCGGAACCTCCAGCTAAAACAATGCCTTTCATGATAATAGATTACAGATCAAATATTAATCAATAGAACTATTTGGATACTGATTTTCCTCTATCATCTTCAGCATATCTACAGCCTCCTGTTCATCTATCGATAAAGTTTTATTATCCCAATAATCTATAATTGCATGAGCTTCCTTTGCCAACTCTTCTTCAAAAACTTCTCCATAACAATATGTCAAAAGCTGACACTTGAGCAAAGAAGACGGGAGAGACTCTAACACAAGCAAGGAACGATCCAGAATAACCTGTTTCTTAGATTCCTTATCGCCATAATCATAGATTGTTGCATTGTAGCCCATCAAGAGAGCCAGGCAAAGTCGTGCTTCTTCTTCCGGATTTTCTCCTTTCAAAGCAAACAAAGCATCAGATTTTTGAAGCACTTCAGTGTTTAATTGACGGAAACTGTCGGCATAGATAGGAGAACCGTCAGCGCCCAAATACAATAATTCGTGAGCCACATGTTGCAGCTCATGAATCTGGGTCATAAGAGTATTCATTTTATATGATAAAATATTACTGATTACGGTGCGAGAATGCGAAGGTAGCTTTTAGGAACCTTGACACTGGCAGATAAAACGCCACGAATACGGATAGTGACATAAGTACGATTAGAAAGACTGGCCAGTTCACCTTCAACTCCACAAAAATCTCCCTTGATAACTTGTACTTTGGTGCCAACTGCGAAACAATCATCGTTGAGGATAACAGCAGCAGGGTCGAGATTCATGACAAACATAAAATCTTTCATCTGCTTATCGGGAACAATAAGCATACTCTTAGTGTCAAAATCACGCATATAGAAAAGACGAACCCCGTATTCGTTGGCAATAGCACAAGCAAACTCTTTGGTAGCATGTACGAAAATAAGATTACGAATGACAGGAACTTCTACACGACGCCGGCGATATTTCAATTGACGAATGACAAATTGGGTCGGCAAAAAGTACTCGACGCCTATTTTCTCTAATGCGTCACGAGTAGTAAGCTCCTGATCCTTACGGGTACGGGCAGCGAACCAATATTCTTGTTGTTGAGACATTTAGAAGGATATATTCCTGAGTGATTTACTTAAGTCCGGGTATGCTTCGCAGTTGGGTGAGACTCTTTTTCTCAGCCAAACTGCAAGATTTTTTATGACTTATTTTAGGTGGAAACGAACGGATTCGATCAATTGATGTTTCAAAAGACGTTCGTTTAATAGCACAAAGGTATAAACTAAATTTTGATGTACAAAATATTTTTAGATGAAAAAGTAAATATACTTCTTTATATGCTGATTATCAGATAATAATCTGGTAATAAAAACAGCTTTTTACTTATTTTGCATGTGGTCTTTTATCTCCATAATTGATGTTTCAAAAGACGAACGTCTTTTGAAACACATTCACTACTGAATATCAGTTAATTACCAAAGAATTTACTCTTTTTGTTCTTTTTACGTTTACCACATAATATACTG
This sequence comes from Bacteroides sp. FSHCM14E1, assembly GCF_019633785.1. Classification (NCBI taxonomy): domain Bacteria; kingdom Pseudomonadati; phylum Bacteroidota; class Bacteroidia; order Bacteroidales; family Bacteroidaceae; genus Bacteroides; species Bacteroides sp. FSHCM14E1. Next base: position 306,014 of record NZ_JADKYL010000006.1, on the reverse strand, counting down.
ATAATAAACAAATTACCCAACAAAATAAAATCTTCATTATTCTATCTATAAAGGTTTAGAAACTATATACTCCCAAAAGCATTCTGTCACATTGTATTTTGAGTAACTTCAGGAATCCCTTATTTACGGACCACTGACTTAGTTGTTATAAAAAACACCAGGATTCCATTTTCACCAATATCATATCTCCACCAAATAAATCAGATCACCAGTCACAAGTTCAATAAACATGTACTAATTTCAATCAGTAAGCAACGGCAAAGGCATCCTATACCTCCAAAATAACATTCAGGAATGATTCATATTGACCTATGTTACAGAAAAGAATTCTATAGTTTTTGTTCAATAAATGAAACCGTTAGGCAAAAAGTAGGAGAATTTTCAATAAAAATGAATTTCGTAACTATACGAAGTTAACTTCGTATTTTCTTATAACTAACTTCTTCTTCACAAGAAGTTAATGTTTTGCAAAGACGAAGTTAACATCGTATGAAGAGTACACGTATGAAGAAACGAATTAAAGGCAAGTTAATGCTCCATCACTTGCTATTTCATCACTTTCTCAAGACAACAGAGTTTTTAAAACAAGAAAAAAGCAGACTTAAAGATATCAGAATCTCTATTTTACTATCAGAATAACAGAAGAGGCAAACTTAATGAGGAATAGAAAAGGAAGTCGACAAGAGATAAAGTATTTACCTCCCGTCGACTAATAATGATTTTATGATCGTGATACTTGGAATCCCTTATCCGACAGCGTCATTTCAACGAAGCGTGCACGAGGATTCGGAGCGTTTTCTGTCAGTATCTTACGAATACGAACAGCAGCTTGCGGATCTTTCGCTACCATATATAGGTACCCGCCACCACCGGCTCCCGGCAATTTATATCCCAAAGTATAATCTTTTATCAGATCGATAATTGCCTCCACAGCCGGAGGATTCGTTCCGCTATCCAATGCTTTGTTTTGTTCCCAGGTTTTTCCTACTAAACGGCCAAACTCAACAAAACTTCCACGCTGTATAGCTTCATTCATATCCAATGCATGTGCCTTCATTTCCGAGAGCAAATTGAGATGCAACGATGAATTGAGGAACATGGAACTGACTATTTCTGCCAAGATTCCTTTTGCCGTACGAGTTATGCCGGTATAATAAAGCAAGTGACAGTCTTTATATTCAGGATGCGTAAATAAATGATCGGGCAGCCACCGCACCAATGGGCTTTGAGCAAAGCCCGCCTCGGTCTGAAGAAGCTTCACACCCTGCAACACACCTCCATACTGATCCTGCCATCCACCACCGGTAGTCAACAATTGTTCAAGAACAAGGGTGCGTTGACAAATCTCATTCTTATCCCAGGCTAAACCACAGAAATCGTTAATGGCACCAAGTACGGTAGAAGCTAAAATAGAACTTGTACCCAAGCCGGAACCTGCCGGAATAGCCGCCAATAAAGTCACTTCAATACCTGCACCGAAATCTTTAAGCTGTTCCTCCAATGAAGCATAAGATACAGCAGAAAACGCAGGTGCAAAGCCTGCCAACGATAGAGCGGCTTTCGGTATAGAGAATGGTGAACCGATCTTCTTATAATCCTGCAATTCATCAAACGTAGATACTATTTCCATGGCACCCATATCGATAGAACGCAGGACGATATGGAAGTCTTTGCACGGCTTCACATAAACCTGTAAGGGAGGTTGTCCGTTCAACTCAATGGCCAGATTCACAACGTTTCCTCCCGAATAAAGTGAATAAGGAGGAGTGTCGGTCCACCCTCCTGCCATATCGATACGTACAGGACTGCGTCCCCAAACAATCTGATCGGAATATACATCCAGTTTTGGTTCACTCTTGCGGTTGCTGATCTCGCCCAACAATCCATCGCGCAGCAGATCAAAAGCAGCCTGTTCTTCCGGACGATAGTCTTTCCCATCTAATTTCAAAATACGCGCACGCAACATCCGGTTATGGATTCGTGACATCTGCAGAGCATCCTCAGGCAATAACTCAGGCATATCCAAACCAAGACGTACAAAATCTTCGGCCGCATCGGCCAGATCGAGCTGATAAAAAACACTTTTTTCATGATTAACGGCCAATGCTTTCCAGTTTCCTTTCCGAAACTCTTCACGCTGTGCATACAAACGTTTCAGATTGGCACCTGCCGAAATCTCGTCTGCAGAGAAACGTTCGGAACGTAACCAAATGCTCTTTCCCTCTTCCAACTCAGGTTCGGACAGCATCCACCTCAACACCAATCCCAATTCTTCAGCAGATTTAACCAAAGGAAATATAGAAGCAGCCTGCAAGTCGTCCGTACGTCCTTTCAAATCTGTATATGAAAGACCACGTTTCGCCATCCATTCACCCAAAGGAATACCCGTCAGGGTTGTTTTAGAATCTCTCAAATCTCCTTTGAAAACATCGTCCAGACCGTATGGACGGGCAACAAAGCCCTTATCTCCCATCGGAACCACATCTACACACACTCCGGCAGGAACAGTCAATGTCCAGTCATTTTCCGGTACACCGGTTATGATATGTCGTGAAGCTATCTTCCACTGAGCCCCTATATGGCTGTTTTCAATCCATAAATCAGCATTTTCTGCACAGAGAGGTATCTGCACTACAGCATTTTGGACAAACATAGCCGGATTGGGTTTTACTTTACGATGCATGATACGACGCTGATCGTACACTTTATTCTGCACAGAAAGAGTGGAAGAAATCAGCTCTTTACTGGTACCATAATGATAAAACTCTCCCCCGGGCAAAGGTAAAATAGCAACCGACAAAGTATTCACCTCTTCATCTTCAATGCACGGGTGTGCGCCAAGAGCCAATCCAAAATCGGAATAAAGATCGTAATATCTCAGTTCCTCAGAATTCTCTTTATAGGAACGCTTCATCAACACCTCCACAGCACGGTCACTCAAAAGCCAGATGCCAATATCCATCAGAAAAAGATGAGTCTTTGACAATGACTCCAGTTCATCCAAAGAAGGTTTTTGGAGCATGAAGTCAAGTTTTTCAGGATGTTTCCGGTCGGAAGCAAATACACCATGATGAGTGGCCAATGAAGGATCAACCCATAGTCCATAGCAAACTACATCTGCATCCGGAATGGTTTGTAAAGGCTTCTCCGAACGAATATATACATCACCGCTCGCAATCAATGTATGCAGATTTTCCGGAGCTAAAGACATGATCTTTTCATACAGAGGCAACTGTAAGGAAAGCAAGTTCTGCCCAAGGTGTTGCCCCCTCTCCCATCGGAACACAGGAACCGGTGTCAGTATCTTGCCCGATGGTGCGTAACCGGGCAGACGACGGCTTTGTCCGCCTGCATGCAACAGAATTCTTTTCTCTTTTCCCAGCCACCCGGAAAAAGAGATCCCGTCAGCAAATTCGTTATAACATTCTTTCAGTAACCAAGCTGTTCCACCTCCGGAACCAAGTTTTTTGCCTACCGGATCGGAAGTACAAAACCAATCGGTACGGTTTACCCGCTCTAATTCATGAAAGGACTGAACCAGATTAGGAGGCAAAGATAGTAGTTTTTGCATATCGTCAGAGTTTAAATATACGTTCCATCATTTTCCATTTCTCGTGTGATGCTTGTCCTGGCAACGAACGCTGGAAACGGGACATATAAGCTTCCCATTCAGCCTGCCGAGGCAGTTTAGCCAGACGTTCGTTATCTTTTATCCAATCGAATTCATCTACCGTATCGACAATCATAAAGAGAGTATGTTCGTGGATATAAATCTGCATATCGAGTATCCCGACTTCACGGATACCTGCTTTAATTTCCGGCCACACATGCTGATGTTCTGCAACATAAGCACGAATCAATTCCGAATCGTCGTACAATTCGAGTGTTTGGCAATATCTTTTCATGGTATTATAAATTAAATAAATATCTTATTTCTAAAAAGGCAAAGGTCCGTCATTGCTTCCTCCGAACGGATTACCTCCCTGAGGGGCAAATTCAGCTGGAGGCGGAGGTACACTCCCGGTATTATTCATGCGCGACCCCAACATAGCTCCTGCATCAGGCAACGGAATCACCATATCGTCATCCGGATTCTGGAAACGGGTATATTCACCTTTGAATCGCAACAGAACATCGCCAACTGCACCATTACGATGTTTAGCGATAATAATTTCGGCCATTCCACGGAGATCGTTTCCTTTATCATCCTGAAATATCTTGTAATATTCGGGACGGTGAATGAAGCACACCATATCGGCATCCTGCTCAATGGCACCGGATTCACGAAGGTCACTCAACTGAGGACGCTTTCCTTCAAGTCCTTCACGACTCTCGACACCACGGTTCAACTGTGACAGAGCAATAATCGGGATATTCAACTCCTTGGCAAGTCCCTTCAATGAACGTGAAATGGTACTGACCTCTTCCTGGCGGCTGCCGAATGCCATACCGCTGGCGTTCATCAACTGCAAGTAGTCAATGATGATAATTCTCACTCCATGCTCACGTACCAACCGACGCGCCTTGGTACGAAGTTCAAATACGGAAAGTGAAGGTGTATCGTCCACATAAAGCGGTGCATCCAGCAAATCCTTTAGTTTATAATCGAGCTGTTGCCATTCATAAGCTGCCAATTGTCCGCTCTTGATTTTTTCACTCGGAATTTCACAAACGTTCGAGATCAGACGATTGACCAACTGAACGTTACTCATTTCAAGAGAAAACAAGGCTACCGGATTCCTAAAATTCACGGCAATATTCTTAGCCATTGAAAGTACAAAAGCCGTTTTACCCATGGCCGGACGGGCTGCAATAATTATCAAGTCGGATTTCTGCCATCCGGAAGTCATCTTATCCAGTTTGGTATATCCACTCTCCAATCCGCTCAGACCATCGGTACGTGCGGCGGCTTTCTGAATCTGTTCGTAAGCTTCCGCTATGATCGGATTGATCTGCGTATAGTCTTTCTTCATGTTCCGCTGCGAAATCTCAAAGAGTTTTCCTTCAGCTTCTTGCATAAGATCATCTACATCAAGAGTCTCATCAAACGCCTTACTCTGAATATTACTTGTAAAAGTTATAAGTTCTCTTGCCAGATATTTTTGTGCTATGATACGAGCATGATATTCAATGTGAGCAGAAGATGCCACTTTACTGCTCAATTGAGTAATATAAAATGGTCCTCCGACTTCTTCCAATTCGCCACGCTTACTGAGTTGCTCTTTTACTGTCAGAATATCTACCGGTTTTTGATTAACGGCAAGGTCGGTAATAGCAGCATAAATCAACTGATGCCGATGTTCATAAAACGATTCCGGACGGAGAATCTCACTCACCAGCGAATAAGCATCTTTTTCAATCATCAAGGCCCCGAGCACAGCTTCTTCCAGTTCCGGCGCTTGCGGCTGGATACGCCCATAATCATTTACGGGTTGAACCTTGGACTTAGTGGTACTACGGGTATTTCTTCTTTGTTCGGCCATCTGTTTTTTTATTGAAATATAGAAAATGAATAGTGGATTAAGTTGTATACATCCACAAAATGTAGGCAAAGATAATTCTCTATTATCAATTTTCCATTATCAAATCTGAATTATTTATTTAACTTTGCGTCCATTAGATAGCATTAATCATTAACCACGAATCATTAATAGTCCAAAGACATGATTACATTTCCGAATGCCAAAATAAACCTGGGGCTGAACATTACTGAAAAACGTCCGGACGGATACCATAACCTGGAAACAGTGTTCTATCCTGTACCTCTGGAAGATGCTCTGGAAATTACAATATTGAATGACTCTAAACAGAAATTTGCTTTGCATCAATCCGGTCTTGAAATCAGTGGAGAACCCGAAAACAATCTGGTAGTAAAAGCTTATCTTTTACTTGATCGGGAATTTCAATTACCCCCGATAGATATATACTTGTACAAACACATTCCTTCGGGTGCCGGATTAGGAGGTGGCTCTGCAGATGCTGCTTTCATGCTGAAGCTGCTAAATGAAAAATTTCACCTGCATCTGACAGACGAGAAACTGGAAGAATATGCTGCCATGTTAGGAGCAGACTGCGCTTTTTTTATAAAAAACAAACCAACTTTCGCAGAAGGTATCGGAAATGTCTTTTCCCCTGTCGATTTATCACTGAAAGGGTATCAGTTAGTACTTGTAAAACCCGATATCTTTGTCTCGACGCGGGAAGCTTTTTCATTCATTAGGCCCCGCCATCCCGAACATTCATTAAAAGAAATCATCAAACGTCCGGTAAACGAATGGAAAGACAACATGCTGAATGATTTTGAAGAAAGTGTCTTCCCACAGTACCCTGTAATCGAAGATATCAAAAAAGAACTTTACCGCAAAGGAGCCGTATATGCTGCCATGTCTGGTTCCGGTTCATCTGTCTTCGGTTTATTCAACCCTGAAGAAGAAATAGCAGATTTAGATTTCGGCCAGGCATTCTGTTTTCAAACGAAATTGAAATAGCCCCATCATAAATTATAATACAATGAAAAACTACTTATTGGCATACGGATGTGCTATGCTTTTATTAGCCTCTTGTACCTCTCCATCAGGAGAAACGAAAGCGCCCGGACAGATAGATATTGTTGGAAAAATTAAAAATCCAACGGAACTTAAAGCTTCCGATTTTCTAAAGGAAATCAATTATATAGCATTAGAAACCACAGACAGTTGTCTGATCAATAACAATCCGGATATACAAGTTTATAAAAACAACATTATCGTTAGCACAAACAAGCAATGCTTAGTCTTCGATAAAACCAACGGCAAATTCATACGTTCTATCGGACATGTAGGTAACGATCCGGGAGGATATAGTGAAGCGACTTTCTGGATCGATGATGTGGCAGAAGAACTATATTTTGTCGGGTGGAACGGTAGTTTAATGCGCTACGATCTGAAAGGTAATTATTTAGGCGAAGTTAAGGTTTCCAAAAGCTTAGGCCCAAGAAATCCTGCTTGCTTTGTTTTCACAGATTCATTAATCATCAGTTACCAATCCGACCTTTTCCCGATAAAAGGAACGGAAAAGAAGCCCCCTTTTCTCCTCCTTGACAAAAAGGGGGAAATATTAGACAGTATCCCATCTCTACTGCCAGTTATACCCGTAGCCATAAATACAATACGAATAAACATATTAAAGAATGAAAAAGCACGAGAGTTCTACGGCAACATGGGGATCTATGGCATGATAATAGCATACTTTAACAGTGATGAGGTCATTGAATCTCCACGGATGCTTTCTACATTATGGAAACATGATGGAAAAGTACGTTTTAAAGAAGCTTATCTGGACACAATCTACACCTTATCCGGAAATAAGTCACATCCTTATCTGGTTTTCAATACAGGAAAATATCATTATCCGGTAGAAGAAAGATACCAGAAAAAGAAAAATGATGAAAGAATTAAAATCGATCATGTGATGGAAAGTGCTTCAATCATCATATTCCAGTTCAGGCAGAGAGATGAGGTATACACCGGCATATACAATAAAAACACTCAAACGACTCAAGTGAGCAAAGGACAGAGTTTTATGAACGATATTGATAACTTCATGCCTCTGAATCCCCGTAGATGTAATGCTGATAATGAATATGTAGATCTTATTCAGGCAAGTAGTGTTTTAGAATGGATGGAAGAGCATCCGGAAATTAAACCAAATGGCAAGTTTGCTTTTGCAAAAGAGATCAACGAGGAATCTAATCCGGTAGTCATCTTTATGAAATAGATTTTTCAAGAATCAAAAAACTAAATATTTTGGTTATTTAACTACAACAAATAGTTTAATCACTAAAATATTTAGTTTATTTGTCCTTCATAACGAACAACAGGTATTTTATAACCTAAAATAAATGATAAAAACATGAAGAGACAAATTGTACCATGTGGCATTTTCGCCCTATTATTATTGCCTTCTTGCAATAGAACACAGCAAACCTCGGAAATCAATCAGATAGATATTGCCGAAGGAATAGAAAAACTGGCAGAGCTCAAAGTATCTGATCTTGGAAAAACAATCCAATACATCCCTTTAGAAACAACAGACTCTTGTTTAATCGGAGATTTTCCGGAAGTTAAACTTTTGGATGATAAGATTATGATCCATAATGGGAAACAATGTTTGTTGTTTGATAAGCAAACCGGAAAGTTTATTTGCTCCGTAGGACATAGAGGAGATGATCCGGAGGCTTATAATAGTACTAATGGATATCTGAATCCACAAAACCAGTTGTTATATTTTAACCGTGAACCTAGTCAACTGGTAAAATATGACCAAAAAGGTAAATTTGCGGGAATCATTACCATTCCCACTCCGGAAACCTCAACCGGCAGTATTCAAATAAATCGTCCCGGACTCAACGGATTTATATTTTGTGATTCTATTATTGTAGGACATTATGTAGGTGGTTTGGGTCAGAAATGTCCCAGTTCGGTATTATACTTTTCTGAAAAAGGCAATTTTATAGATACAATCCCTAATATTATACCTGAATTAGGTACAGGGCAGGTAGACGATATTAGCAGTATTTCCGTACGCAAAGGATTCGGACTGTTAGGTGGTATCATCCACATACAATACCGTAATGGAAAGCAGAGCATTTGTGTGCCTAATCATACGGCACTTTGGAAAAATAATAATGAAATCCGTTTCAAGGAATTGTTTACTGACACCATTTATACATTGAAAGATTATCAATTGGAAAAACACATGATATTCAATACCGGCAAATATCATTGGCCGGCAGAAGAACGAACACTTTCGGAAAACAATAGTGACCGTATCCTGGTCAGCTATGCAATAGAGAATAACAAATTACTCTATTTCCAATTTATCAGAGGACTATACACAGAAAAGCCTGTTTTATACAATGGAATTTATGATAAAAAGACGAAGGTAACCCATATAGCTTTAGCTGATAATAAATTCATCGATGACTTAACTCAGCTTATGCCTTTCAACCCTACTTTCTTTAATGAAAAAGGAGAATATGCCTCTTTAGTCCAGGCAGACGACATTCTTAGCTGGCTGGAGGAACATCCTGAAATAAAAATAGAGAAAGAACTAAGTGTCTTAAAAGAATTGAATGAAGAATCGAATCCGGTAGTAGTATTGGTAAAGTGATTTAAAAGTGTAATCACATTTTGTTCTCAGACAATAATCTGACAAAGCGGAAGAAGATAAATCAAATAAAGTTCATAATAAAAAAACAGTACCACGACTCACGTCGTAGTACTGTCACAACACAAACACAAAATAAAACACGACAAAACTACTATGCAATCTTACCTGTCTATGCCGGGGAGGCATAAGTACCAATTATGGATATTCACATACACATAAACAGCATCAGGCCGATTTGCATCCTATAAACAAATGTATAAAAACATTTGTTCATTTCTTATATGTTAATTAAAACAATATTCTAATTTATTGGATACCTCTTTCACGAAGTTTCAACTGCCAAGCCCATGCAGAGCGCAGTGTATCTTCAAGAGTTTCCTGTGCCTTCCATCCTAATTCATTGTTTGCATAATCAGGATTAGCCCACACTTTTTCTATATCACCGGCACGGCGCCCTACAATCTGATAGTTCAGTTTTACGCCTGTAGCTTTCTCAAATCCGTTGATCAGTTCAAGAACCGAAACTCCACGACCTGTACCGATATTGAAAGTCTCAACTTTATCTTTTTGTTTCTTTTCAAGAATACGTGCGATAGCAATCACATGTGCTTTGGCAAGATCTACAACATTAATAAAATCACGGATACATGAACCATCGGGTGTATCATAATCATCACCAAACACGCTCAGTTTTTCACGAATTCCGATAGCTGTCTGGGTTAAATATGGAACAAGATTTTGTGGTACGCCATTAGGAAGTTCTCCCAATAATGCTGTTGGATGAGCACCGATCGGATTAAAGTAGCGCAACAAAATAGCATTTATCGGAGCACCTGAAGTTACAGTATCCCTGACAATCTCTTCGTTAATCTGTTTTGTATTTCCATAGGGAGAAGTAGCTTTCTTAATCGGAGCATTCTCTGTTACAGGTAATTCATCCGGTTCACCATATACAGTACATGAAGAAGAAAATACAATACCTTCTACACCATGTTTTGGCATCAGCTCAAGCAGATTGATTAAAGAAACCAGATTATTGCGGTAGTACAGCAATGGTTTTTCTACAGATTCACCTACTGCCTTGCTGGCTGCAAAGTGAATAATTGCCTTAATACCTTTATATTTATTGAACACGGCATCCAAACCGTTAAAATCCAAACAGTCCAGTTTCTCAAAAACAGGACGAATACCTGATACTTTCTCGATGTTATCTACTACATCAGCATTTGAATTAGATAAGTTATCAATGATGATTACTTCGTATCCACTGTTTTGCAGCTCTACTACAGTATGAGAGCCGATATATCCGGTTCCGCCTGTTACTAAAATTCTTTCTTTCATAACGTGTATAATGGTTAGTTTTTTCGGTTTTCTTGTAAAGTGTTTGCAAATGTAACAAAATAAATTTAGATAAATGCACAAAAAACGAATATTATTTCATGATGGAAATGTGCATTAAGACAAAATAACAGAAAAAGCGACGGAAGAACTACCTTAACGATAGCCTGTCCGCCGCTCATCCTTCAGTTGTTTGTCGTCAGGATTTATACCACTCCGGAGAATCCCATAAATGCCATAGCCAGCAATCCGGCTGTAATTAAAGCAATCGGAGTTCCCTTCATACCTTCGGGAATTTTCACAAGGCTCATTTGCTCACGGAGTCCGGCAAAAAGCACCAAGGCTAAGCCAAAACCGATAGCAGTAGAGAATGCATAGACAACTCCCGTCAATAAATCATAATCTTTCTGGATAACAAGAATAGCCACACCCAAAATACAACAGTTTGTCGTAATTAAGGGAAGGAATACGCCCAGTGCCTGATAAAGTGCAGGGGAAACCTTTTTTAGAATAATTTCCACCATCTGGACCAGTGCCGCAATGACCAAAATAAACGTAATAGTCTGCAAGTACTGCAATCCGAAAGCATCGAGCACAAACTTCTGGATCAGGAACGTTACGATTGTGGCAATGGTAAGCACAAAAGCCACCGCTGCACTCATACCCAACGCTGTATCCACTTTCTTGGAAACACCCAGAAACGGACAGATTCCCAGAAATTGCGACAACACAATGTTATTAACAAAGATTGCCGAGATAAATATCAATATATATTCCATAATCGTTTATTTTAATTTGCTTTCTTAAGGCTGTTAATCAGCGCAATCAGATATCCTAATGCAATAAACGCACCCGGAGCAAGAACAAAGACAAGCATACCATATTCTTCGGGGATGATTGACAAGTTGAATATCTTACCTGTACCCAGAAACTCGCGGACAGCTCCCAACAATGTAAGAGCAATCGTAAAGCCCAGTCCCATACCAATTCCGTCGAACATGGACGAAAGAGCATTATTCTTAGCTGCAAATGCTTCTGCACGTCCCAATACAATACAGTTCACAACAATCAACGGAATAAAAAGCCCTAATGTAGCATACAATCCAGGGACATAAGCCTGCATCACCATCTGAAGCAAAGTCACAAAAGACGCGATTACCACAATGAATGACGGAATGCGTACCATGTCCGGAATCAAGTTCTTTATCAACGAGATCACCACATTAGAGCAAATCAAAACAAACATAGTGGCAAGTCCCATACCCATACCGTTAATGGCCGAAGAAGTCGTACCCAATGTAGGACACATACCAAGCAGGAGCACAAATGTCGGATTCTCTTTAACAATCCCATTCATCAATACTTTAAAGTTATTCATATCTTTATACTCCTTTCTTATTTAATAACTACTGAATCGACAATCGCAGTTTCAGACTCCTGTACTGGAGCGGCTTTCTGAGAAGCACCGGTTGTCCCGTTAGTATCGCCATTGCCTTTATAAGCACCATACGCAGCGTTCACGGCATTCAAGAAAGCGCGTGAAGTGATTGTAGAAGCGGTAATAGCATCTACCTGTCCACCATCCTTACTTACCGTTAACGGTTGCTCACCCGGATTCATTCCTTTAATACTACCTTTATTGCCTTCCTTAAACCAATCGGCCGCTTTTGAACCAAGCCCGGGAGTCTCGGCATGTGACAACAATGAATAGTTATAGATTTTGCCTTCGGCATCAAAACCAACCAGTACTTTCAGCTCTCCGCCAAATCCCATCGATTTAGCTTCAACCGCCGTCCCGACCCATTGTTCTCCGTTTTTAGCCGGATAAATAATAAAGTCAACAACCTTCTTACCGTCTTTCTCACTAAACATAGTATCACACTCTGCAACCGGATTATTCGTGAATTCGGGTAAGACTTCTTTTAAAGCCTCATTCAGTGTTTTTGCATTTGCTTCTGCAATAGGCCCTTTGGTCAACTCATTCACATAAGCCAGCAGAGCTACCGAAATAGCTGTTACTCCCGTGAGTACCAGCAACATATTTTTCAATGATGATTCTAACTTTTTCATTTCTTCTTCGCTACCTCCCCAAAGCGTTTTGGTTTACAATATGTATTGATTAGCGGAGTGAATGCATTCATAATCAGAATAGCAAATGACATACCTTCCGGATATGCACCGAATAAACGGATAACAACTGTCAGCAAACCGATGCAAACACCATAAATCAGCATACCTTTTTTACTCATCGGAGAAGTCACATAATCAGTCGCCATAAAAATGGCACCCAGCATCAGACCTCCCGAAAGCAACTGGATTACCGGAGAAGCATAAGCTTCCGGATTGGCCAGGTACATAATGCCTGAGAATACAAATACAGTGGCCAGAATAGATACCGGAATATGCCATGTAATGATTCTCTTCCATAACATATAGAGGAGGCCCAAAATCAAAGCAGCTGCACTCACCTCGCCCAAACATCCGCCATTATTGCCAATGAACAAATTCCAGGCATCAGGAAGTTGGCTAAAAGCTGAGGCATCACCATGAACGGCTTGTTTCATCAAGGCTAACGGAGTAGCAGCGGTAGTAGCATCAGTATAGGCAGTCAACTGACCAACCACCGGCCACGAAGTCATTTGCACAGGGAATGATAACAACAGAAACACACGTCCTGCCAATGCCGGGTTAAACGGATTATTTCCCAATCCGCCAAATGACATCTTACCGACACCAATAGCGAATAAAGCACCTAAAATAATGATCCAAATAGGCAGGTTCGACGGAAGATTGAATGCCAGCAACACCCCTGTGATGATAGCAGACCCATCACAAATAGTAGTGGTTTCTTTCTTCAGCAAGAACTTACCGATTGCCCATTCAAAAAACAGACAGGCTATCACAGAAGTCGCTGTGACAATCAACGCACCCAGTCCGAAATATACGAGCGAAACGATGAAGGCAGGAATCAGTGCGATCAACACACCGTACATATTTTTCTGTACACTGTCTCCACCATGAACGTGAGGCGATAATGATACGATTAATTTATTTTCCATACTTATTATTTTTTAGCTTGACGTGCACGAATCATGGCACCAACTTTTCCTTTACCCAAACGACAATAGTCGAGTAACGGACGATTGGCAGGACAAGTGAATTGGCAAGAACCGCACTCGATACAATCCATGATTCTTTCTGATTCCATTCTTTCAAATTCTGTGTTCTCGGCCAAAGCGGAAAGCAGATATGGTTCCAGTCCCATCGGACAGGCACTTACACACTTCGCACAACGGATGCAATTTTGTATTTCTCCGCGTTTAGCCTCTTTCCGGTTCATAATCAAAATTCCGGAACTTCCCTTAGCAGTAGGAACATCGGTATTAACCAATGCTTTACCCATCATCGGGCCGCCTCCAATTACCTTTCCGGTGTCTTCGGGCAAACCGCCACAGGCATCAATCAGTTGTTGCATCGGAGTTCCGATACGTGCCAGGAAGTTGGAAGGTTTAGCAACCGATTTACCGGTCACCGTAATCACACGTTCAAACAAAGGCTTATTTTTCTGCACAGCCTGGTATACTGCAAATGCTGTACCTACATTCTGAACAACCGCTCCTGTAGAGATGGGTAGTGCACCACTCGCAACCTGACGTTTGGTTATAGCATCGATCAGCTGCTTCTCACCTCCTTGCGGATATTTCACCTTCAAAGGTACAACCTCGATACCAGCATAACTGGATGCAACTTTTGTCATCAACTCAATAGCATCGGGTTTATTGTTTTCAATACCGATAAATGCCTTATTTACCTTTACGGCTTTCATCAGAATGGAAACTCCTACCATTACCTCTTCGGCATGCTCCAACATCAACTGATGGTCGGCGGTTAAATAAGGCTCACACTCTACAGCGTTTATAATAACACATTCTGCTTTAAATGAAGGAGGCGGACAGAGTTTAACCTGAGTGGGGAAACAAGCTCCTCCCAAACCAACAATACCGGCATCGGCTATCTTCTTCACAATCTCTTCCGAAGTCAATTCGCACTCTTTCACCAGTTCAGGGCTGCGATCGATAGATTCTTCCCATTCGTCCCCGTCTACATCTATAAAAATAGCAGGTTTGGCATAACCACTCGCATCGACGATTGAATCAACCTTAGCGACTTTGCCACTGACAGAAGAGTGAATGGCAGCCGAAACAAAGCCATTGGCTTCGGCTATTTTAGTGCCCACCTTCACCACATCACCTTTTGCCACAATAGGCTTAGCAGGTGCACCGATATGCTGCCCCAAAAGTATCACAGCTTTTGCCGGAACTTCCGCCGTAATAATGGGTTGATGTGCTGACAGTTTATTTTCGTGTGGATGAACACCACCAATTGAAAATGTCTTCAACATACAATTCTGTATTTTATCTGTTTATTACTCGTTTTCTTAAGCTTCAGCTGTTTTAGCAGCTTCGGCAACAGGTGCTTCCTCTTTGGGTTTGCGCGGAGGGAAATTCAACTCGATGATAGTGTTCTGGGGACAAACTTCAACACACTTACGACAAGACTTACATTTGTTGTAGTCAATGTAAGCAAGATTGTTCTCAAGTGTGATTGCTTCAAACGGACAAGTCTTGACACACTTACCACAACCGATGCAACTTACCGTACAAGCTTTACGCGCAACAGCCCCCTTGTCTTTATTGACACAAGATACATATACGCGGCGGGATTTTTTGCCCTTAGCACGAAGTTCGATTATCGCTTTCGGACAAGCTTTGACGCAAGCACCACAGGCTGTACACTTTTCTTCATCCACTTCAGGAAGTCCTGTTTCGGGATTCATGTGAATAGCATCAAACTGGCAAGCAGCCACACAATCGCCACATCCCAGACACCCATAGCTACAGCCGGTTTCTCCACCATAAAGCGAAGCGGCAATAGCACAACTCTTTGCACCGTCATACATATTTGTACGCGGACGGTTCGTGCAGGTTCCGTTACATCTAACCACTGCCACCATCGGTTCTGCAGTTCCGGCGTCCAGCCCGAGGATCGAAGCAACCTGCGACATCACAGGTTGTCCGCCTACCGGACAAAACTTACCTTCCAGCGAACCGGCTTTGACGCAAGCATCAGCAAATCCGCTGCAACCCGGATAACCACATCCACCGCAGTTAGCCTGAGGCAACACTTCGGATACCTGGGCAATTCGTGGGTCTTCGTACACGGCAAATTTCTTGGAAGCAACATACAATATCGCAGCCAGTACAAGCGCAATAGCTCCCAAAGAAATCACTGCAATCAGAATCAAATTCATAATTTTTAGTTATTTATTGGTTTTATAGTAAAAGAAAATTTTTGTTTCAACCGAGTTCTGTTCAGCCATATTATATAATAATAAGGAACAAGCACCGCTAAAGCAGCAAGCGCTCCATATAGTTCACTATGAAGAACTGTCTTGAAAACGAAAAGGCCGAGAATTAAAAGAAAGAGAGGAATAACAAAGGCCAGAAATACAGCCTGCATACCCATGGAAGTAGCACCAATAATTGTCACCTCGTCACCTACCTTCCATACAGATGAAGTGTCGGTAATCTCAATTACCTTCTCTTTGCTATCTGCCGAAGAGCAATGTCCCTTGACACTGCAAGTTGAGCAGGCCGATGTTTGGATGATCCTCACAGAAACCTGAGAACCACTTATGTTTTCCACAATACCTTGATGAGTTATTATATTAGTCATTTTGCAAACTGCACATTACAAATTGCGGCAAATTTAAGCATAAGTTTGAGAACTACGAAGTATTTGAATGTTTTTTATAGCGCAATAAGAGTTCTTTTTGAAGTATTTTTTTACTCCATTAATCAGGAGTAGAAACAGAAAAAGCAGGCTTTTTGCCTGCTTTACTGCTAAATTGTTATCATCCTCCGATATTTTAAAATAAATTAGAAACAGAAACCGATTCTTTTATCACTTTCTGTTCATTTCCTTATTTTACATCTTCAAACATTCATTTATCTCAATCATCCGAATCAAATCTGTCCGTTGAATGGAAAAAGTGCTGCTTTCTTTCTGAACATACTTCAGTAAAGTGAGCCCGTCCTGGCGCAGTTTAGACTTTTGCAAAATATTAGACTCCATCTCATCCGAAATCTTCAGCAGGGTCATGGCAGCCAGTTCTATCTTTCCCATCCGGTTAGGATCTCCTTCATAATGGTCAATCAGTTCATCCGGATTCATACTCTGCAACTGCTCCTGAGGAAGTCCTAAAATCTGTCGTGTAAGACAGTCGTACTCTGTCCATTCATCCTTACGAAACTTCTTTTTATTCAAAATCATATTAACAATTAATGAAATGATTTCCTGAATCATTCGTATCAGATAATCTTGTTTAATCATAAGGCGCTTTCTTTAAGTATAACATTTTAATTACAGCGATGAAATTTGCACTACCGGAAACAACAGAGCCGACTGAAAACTCCAGCCGGCCCCATATTTATCTTTGTGTCAACTATTCCTTTACCATTTATAGTTCAGACCAAAACTGAGCAACTCTTTCAACTGGAAATAACTGCTACCGGTGGTCGGCTTTGCACTGTCATCAAAGCGTGCATGCACAAAAAGCTTAGTAGAAAGATAACGGTTCAATACAAAATTGAAAGTATTTTCCCACTCAATGCGTACCCATTTATAGTTAGTCAGATAGTTCAGACGGGAATCGACTACAATGGACGGAATAATGGTCCATGAAATGGTAGGTTGTACCTGTGCACCAAAGTCATTCTTTGAACATTTACCTTTATCCAGTCCGAACTTGGTTTCGTCCACATTTTTGTTACCAATATAACGAAGGTTATAGGTCAATGGAGACATGAATACGGAAAGGTTGAATTTTTTCTTTTTCAGCTTATAATCCATACCGACACTGACAATCACATCGGCAGGAGCAAGGAAAGCAGCAACCAGTTCTTCACTGTTAGCCTTATAACCTTTAACAAACTGAGTCTTAAACTCACCGGTGATAGTATAGTACCAATTATGTGCAGCCTGGATACCTAATTTGGAATACAAGCGCAACTGGTCGGTATTGACCAGATACTTATGATATTCATCCGATGGAGAAGAGTTGAATCCTAATTTAGCCTCCAACAGATTCTCAAACTGCACTTTCTCACGGTCATTGTAATTGGCAAACAACTGTAAATTAGCCATTACAGCATTGTTACTCTCACCACCTTTATACCAGTTGTCCGATATATAGTTCTGAGTAATTTGAAGCGAACCGTTACCTCCCGTCACCCACCAGTTAGGTTTCGAAATTACCATTTCTGCTTCACCTACATTCTCTTCTACCTTATCTGCACGGAACAGGCTTTTCACTTCCGTCTTCGGAATTTCAATCTTTTTATTGCCATGATACAATTTACGGCTCATTATATGATCTTCGGTAGTAACAACCAAATTGGGATGGTTCAGGTATAAATCCATCAAAGCAGCATCTACCAGCCGGGCCGATCTCTTGATTTTGGTAAACTGCAAAGTGTCACACGGTGATAACTGCTCATTAAGAGAAGGTGCAGTAAAAGGCTCTTTAAATTTCCAGCGCATAGTAGAATATTCCGCAATAGGCGAATAATAATAAGTTAGCGGAACAAACAGGCGGTAGTAATCCGGATCTGTTTTCACATAACGCATAGGTACTGAAGGATCATTGAGGTATTCCAACTCTCCTATATAATTATTATATAAGATGGACACTGTATCCATCTTGGGCTTCGGACCATCCAGATTCAGTTTCAGGAGAAGGTACTGCTGAAGCACCTCGGAAAGTGTATCAGCTTTCACTTCATTTTGCACTGTCTCGGAAACCGGTTTTATCGTCTTCTGCGCCATCACTGACGAAGAAAACAGGATTGCAAATGCTAATGTTGAGATGTGACTAGTCTTCATTTTTATAACAAATTTGAGGGCAAATTTACATTAAATAGTTTAGATTACATAAAATTCGCTCATTTTTAATAGGAATAACCGATCAAACGGATCGATGAAACAACCGATCTGTTTTACCGGAATTTGTATGGCATGCATGAGCTACACGGATTTATCCTGTAGACAGGTTTATGCTACTTATGCCACCACACGGATAAAGCCCCATTCATCCGTTAGAGGCATACAACTTTTTGTCGTCCAAACATTTCGGAACCCGGAATTGCATTTTTTAATAAATTTGTTTTGTAGAAAGCATCTGTTCTTCCCCATTTTTTTGTAATTTTGCGGTTTTTAAGATTCAAATCAAACGATTTAGAAACAAATTATTAAAACAGTTATAGCTGTGGGAGAAACAAAGTATATTTTCGTAACCGGTGGTGTTGCCTCTTCTTTAGGAAAAGGTATCATTTCATCTTCCATCGGTAAATTGCTGCAAGCAAGAGGTTATAAAGTAACTATCCAAAAGTTTGACCCGTACATCAACATTGACCCGGGAACATTGAACCCTTATGAACACGGAGAATGCTACGTGACTGTAGACGGCCATGAAGCCGACCTTGACTTAGGACACTACGAACGTTTCCTGGGCATCCAGACTACAAAGGCCAACAATATCACTACAGGCCGTATCTATAAGAGTGTCATTGATAAAGAACGCCGTGGAGACTATCTGGGAAAAACCATTCAAGTCATTCCCCACATCACGGATGAAATCAAGCGTAACGTCAAGTTGCTGGGCAACAAGTATAAGTTCGACTTTGTAATTACAGAAATCGGAGGCACGGTAGGTGACATCGAGTCCTTGCCTTATCTGGAAAGTATCCGTCAGTTGAAATGGGAGTTGGGACAGAATGCGTTGTGCGTGCATTTAACTTATGTACCTTTCCTGTCTGCCGCTCAAGAACTGAAAACCAAACCGACCCAACACTCTGTAAAAGAATTGCAGTCACTCGGAGTGCAACCGGATATTCTGGTGCTTCGTACCGAACATGACCTGAACGCCAACCTGCGTAAGAAAGTGGCATTGTTCTGTAATGTTGCCGAGAATGCGGTCGTTCAGTCAATCGATGCTTCAACTATATATGAAGTACCCCTGTTGATGCAGGAACAAGGCTTGGACGAAACCATACTTCAGAAAATGGGCTTACCTGTGGGCGAACGTCCGCCGTTGGGACCTTGGAAAGACTTCTTGAACCGTCGTGCCAATGCTACCGAAACGGTGACTATTGCAATGGTAGGTAAATACGTTGAACTGCAGGATGCGTATAAGTCTATCCTGGAATCACTGTCACAGGCTGCCACTTATAATGACCGTAAAGTTAAAATAGAATATGTATCATCCGAACACCTCACTCCGGACAATGTGGACGAACAGCTGGGACATGTAGACGGAGTAGTTATCTGTCCGGGATTCGGTTCACGTGGTATCGAAGGTAAGTTCGTAGCTGCCAAGTACACCCGCGAACATAACATTCCGACTTTTGGTATCTGTCTGGGTATGCAATGCATGGCCATCGAATTTGCCCGCAACGTACTGGGTTATGCCGATGCCAATTCTATTGAAATGGACGAAAAGACCAAACATAACGTTATCGACATCATGGAAGAGCAGAAGGCCATCACCAATATGGGAGGTACAATGCGTCTGGGTGCTTACGAATGCGTCTTGAAAAAAGACTCTAAAGTATACGAAGCTTATAAACAAGAACATATTCAGGAGCGTCATCGCCACCGTTACGAATTCAACAACGACTATCGCAAGCAATTCGAAGAGGCCGGCATGAAATGTGTAGGTATCAATCCGGAATCGGACCTGGTAGAGATTGTAGAGATCCCTACATTGAAATGGTACATCGGAACGCAGTTCCATCCGGAATACAGCAGTACGGTGCTACACCCGCATCCGTTGTTCGTATCGTTCATTAAGGCTGCAATCGATAAGTAAAATCACTATCGTATAGATTATTAATCATTAATCACTAAAACAAGAGAATGGATAAAAACACCATCACAGGCCTCGTTTTAATAGGTATATTACTGGTAGGATTCAGTTTTCTGAGCCGTCCCAGCGAGGAGCAAATAGCCGCCCAGAAGCGGTATTATGACTCTATAGCCGTGGTACAGCAGCAAGAAGAAGCACTGAAAGCCAAAACCGAAGCTGCACTGGCTAACGAAAAAGAGGAAACAGCCGCCGATTCGGCATCTCTCTTCTTCAATGCCACCCAAGGTAAAGAGGCGTTTACTACTATCCAGAACAATTTGGTAGAAATCACTCTGGATAACAAAGGCGGCCGCGTTTACTCTGCCCTGTTGAAAAACTACATGGGACAAGATAAGAAACCGGTTGTGTTGTTCAACGGCAGCGATGCTTCCATGAACTTCAACTTCTACAATAAGAAGGGTGCCCTCCAGACAAAAGACTTCTATTTCGAAGCAGTCAATAAAACAGACAGCAGTGTTACGATGCGTCTGGCCGCCGACAGTGCCAGCTATATCGACTTTATTTATACACTGAAACCGGATAATTATCTGATGAGCTTTGTGATTAAAGCAACAGGTATGGAAGGCAAATTGGCTGCTACTACAAACTATGTGGACATCTCGTGGTCACAACGTGCCCGCCAGATCGAGAAAGGATATACTTACGAGAACCGTTTGGCAGACCTCACCTACAAATATACAGGTGATGATGTGGACAACCTTTCGGCAAGTAAAGACGATGAAAAGTCAGTACCGGAGCGTCTGGACTGGATTGCTTTCAAAAACCAGTTCTTCTCTTCTGTATTCATTGCAGAACAGGATTTCGAAAAGACTACGGTCAGATCGAAAATGGAGAAACAGGGAAGTGGCTACATCAAAGACTACTCGGCTGAAATGAGTACGTTCTTCGATCCTACCGGTAAGCAACCGACCGACATGTATTTCTACTTCGGCCCAAACCACTATAAAACACTGACCGCATTGGACAAGGGACGTGAAGAGAAATGGGAACTCAACAACCTGGTATATCTGGGTTGGCCGTTGATTCGATGGATCAACAAATGGATCACCATCAACGTGTTCGACTGGTTGTCAGGTTGGGGATTAGGCATGGGTGTCGTACTGTTGCTATTGACAATTATGGTGAAAGTTGTGGTTTTTCCGGCAACCTGGAAGACTTATATGTCATCGGCCAAGATGCGTGTACTGAAACCAAAAATTGACGAGATCAATAAGAAATATCCCAAGCAGGAAGATGCGATGAAGAAACAGCAAGAGGTAATGGGACTATACAGTCAATACGGTGTAAGCCCGATGGGCGGCTGTTTGCCGATGCTTGTTCAATTCCCTATCCTGATGGCATTGTTCATGTTTGTGCCGAGCGCTATCGAACTCCGCCAGCAGAGTTTCCTTTGGGCGGACGACTTATCGACCTACGACGCATTCATCACTTTCCCGTTCCATATTCCGTTCTTGGGTAATCACCTCAGCTTGTTCTGCCTGCTGATGACCATTACCAATATCCTGAACACGAAGTACACGATGCAGCAGCAGGATACAGGTGCCCAGCCGCAAATGGCAGCAATGAAGTGGATGATGTATCTGATGCCGATTATGTTCCTCTTCGTTTTGAACGACTATCCTTCGGGATTGAACTATTACTACTTCATTTCGACTTTGATCAGTGTGGTAACCATGATCATACTGCGCCGGACAACTGACGAAGACAAGTTGCTCGCCGATCTGGAAGCAAAGAAAAAAGATCCGAAGCAAATGAAGAAGACCGGATTTTCCGCACGTTTGGAAGCCATGCAGAAACAGCAGGAACAGATGGCAAAAGAACGGGCTAATAAGCAGAATAAGCGATAAGAAATAAAAATTAGCTTAAAGACCGAAGAGCCGGGCAAGCAGTATATGTTTGTCCGGCTTTTTTTCCCCTTTATAGAATATATAAAAACATGACTACCAAATACACATACAAAGAGATATGGCTCATAGCCTACCCTATCCTGATCAGCCTGATCATGGAACAATTAATAGGTATGACAGACACTGCCTTCCTGGGACGGGTAGGCGAAATAGAACTGGGGGCCTCGGCCATCGCAGGCGTATATTATCTGGCCATTTTCATGATGGCGTTCGGATTCAGCATCGGAGCACAAATCCTGATAGCCCGGCGAAACGGCGAGCAACAATACCGCACCATCGGACCGATATTCTATCAGGGGGTCTATTTTTTGCTGGCATTGGCAATAGTGGCATTTACCCTTTCTTTATGCTTCTCTCCTCATTTGCTGAAACTGGTTATCAGTTCGCAGCACATTTATGACGCGTCCATCAGCTACATCAACTGGAGAGTTTTTGGTTTCTTTTTCTCTTTCGTCGGCGTGATGTTCCGGGCATTTTTTGTAGGTACCACACAGACCAAGACCCTGACATTGAATTCAATCGTAATGGTATTGTCCAACATAGTATTCAACTATATCCTGATATTCGGTAAGTTCGGCTTCCCCGCATTAGGTATTGCCGGAGCTGCTATCGGGTCGTCACTGGCCGAAATGGTATCGGTCATCTTTTTCATCGTCTATACCTGGAAGCGGATAGACTGTAAGAAGTATGCACTGAACCAGCTTCCCAGTTTCCAACCGGAAACATTAAAACGAATATTAAACGTATCTTTTTGGACTATGATCCAAAATTTCTTCTCACTATCCACCTGGTTCATGTTCTTCCTTTTTGTGGAACATCTGGGCGAACGCGCACTGGCCATTACGAACATTATCCGCAACGTATCGGGTATTCCATTTATGGTTGCGATGGCATTTGCCACCACATGCGGCTCCCTGGTGAGCAACCTGATAGGCGCAGGAGAGATTAAAAGCGTACCCGGAACTATCCGGCAGCATGTACGCATCGGCTATGTTTTTGTATTACCTCTGGTACTGTTCTTCGCCCTCTTCCCTGATCTGGTGTTAAGTATCTATACAGATATACCGGATCTGAAAGAGGCTTCCATCCCCTCGTTATGGGTATTATGTTCCGCCTATCTGATATTGGTCCCGGCCAATGTTTATTTCCAGGCGGTATCCGGAACGGGCAATACACGTACGGCACTGGGATTAGAACTCTGCGTGCTGGCTGTCTATCTGGCTTATATCACGTATGTCATCCTCTATCTGAGAGTAGACGTAGCCTTCTGCTGGACTACAGAGCATTTATACGGAATCTGTATCCTGACTCTGTCGTACATCTATATAAAGAAAGGAAACTGGCAAAAAAAGCAGATTTGACCTGATTTTTGCTTATCTTCGCAACTCAAATAATCAATTATTAAAAACTTATGAGACAAGTAAACCTATTTATTATGTCGGCAACAATGATGTTAGCATCCTGTGGCGGAACCAAGGATGCAGGCAAAACGGACCAGGCGCTGATCGGAAAATCCGATATCAAAATCGAGGGGAAGCGGATGACTCCCGAAGCACTCTGGGCAATGGGACGTATCGGCGGACTCTCTGTATCGCCCGATGGAAAACAGATAGCCTATACAGTGGCTTACTACAGTGTACCCGAAAACAAAAGCAACCGGGAAGTTTTTGTGATGAACGCAGACGGAACCGACAACCGGCAAATCACTCACACTCCTTTTCAGGAAAATGAAGTGACTTGGGCAACGGACGGAAGCAAACTGCTTTTCCTGAGCAACGACAACGGCAGCAGCCAACTGTACGAAATGAACCCCGACGGTAGCGGACGCAAACAGATTTCCAATTATGACGGAAATATCGAAGGATATTCCATCTCGCCGGACGGCAAGAAGATACTGTTCATCGCCCAAGTAAAGACTGTTAAAAGCACGGCTGACAAATATCCTGACCTGGACAAAGCAACCGGCATCATCATCACCGACCTGATGTACAAACATTGGGATGAATGGGTGACAACTGCCCCCCACCCCTTTATCGCCGATTTCGATGGCAAGTCGGTAACCAACATCGTAGACGTGCTGGAAGGTGAGCCTTACGAAAGTCCGATGAAACCATGGGGAGGTATCGAACAACTGGCATGGAACACGACCTCGGATAAAGTGGCTTATACCTGTCGAAAGAAAACGGGACTGGCTTATGCCATTTCTACCAACTCGGATATCTATGTATACGACCTCAATACCAAGAAAACAATAAATATCACCGAAGGTATGATGGGTTATGATACTAATCCGCAATATTCTCCGGATGGAAAGAGCATCGCCTGGCAAAGTATGGAGCGTGATGGTTACGAAGCAGACCAGAACCGTCTCTTCATCATGAATCTGGAAACCGGAGAAAAACGTTTTGCCAGCAAAGCGTTCGATTCGAATGTAGATGCATTCGTATGGAGCCAGGATGCCAAGACGATCTATTTCACCGGTGTATGGCATGGTGAAACTCAAATCTACTCACTCGATCTGACCAATGATTCTGTACGTCCTGTCACTTCGGGTATGTACGACTATGAAGGCGTTGCCCTCTTCGGTGATAAACTGATTGCCAAACGTCACTCTATGAGCATGGGAGATGAAATTTATGCCGTTTCCTTGGATGGGCAGACGACACAACTGACTCAAGAGAACAAGCAGATCTACGATCAGATAGAGATGGGCAAAGTTGAAGGACGCTGGATGAAAACGACAGATGGCAAAGAAATGCTGACATGGGTCATCTATCCGCCCCAGTTCGATCCGAATAAGAAATATCCGACACTGCTCTTCTGCGAAGGCGGTCCACAGAGCCCGGTAAGCCAATTCTGGAGTTATCGCTGGAACATGCAGATTATGGCTGCCAACGGCTATATCGTTGTAGCACCGAACCGCCGCGGACTTCCCGGTTTCGGAGTGGAATGGAACGAAGCTATCAGCGGAGATTACGGTGGCCAATGCATGAAGGATTATTTCACGGCAATCGACGAAATGGCAAAAGAACCTTTCGTTGACAAAGACCACCTGGGCTGTGTGGGTGCCAGCTTCGGAGGATTCTCCGTCTACTGGCTGGCAGGACATCACAACAAACGTTTCAAAGCCTTCATTGCCCACGATGGTATCTTCAACATGGAGATGCAATACCTGGAGACAGAAGAGAAATGGTTTGCCAATTGGGATATGGGAGGCGCATACTGGGAAAAGCAGAATCCGGTTGCCCAGCGCACTTTTGCGAACTCTCCGCACTTGTTCGTCGAAAAATGGGATACCCCGATTCTTTGCATCCACGGTGAGAAGGATTACCGTATCCTTGCCAATCAGGCCATGGCTGCGTTCGACGCTGCCGTAATGCGTGGCGTACCAGCTGAACTGCTTATTTATCCGGACGAGAACCACTGGGTGTTGAAACCGCAAAACGGTGTGTTGTGGCAACGCACTTTCTTCGAATGGCTGGACAAATGGTTGAAACCAAACACTACAGATTCCAAATAAAGGCTCTGTTCTGCTAAAATAAAGGCTCTGTTCCGACGGAACAGAGCCTTTATTTTAGCAGAACAGAGTGTCCGTTTACTCCTTCGGAAAGCTTACATCCGCTTCAACTTGACAATCTCTCCAAGTACCGGAATATACACGTCTATCCTACGTTTCTTTGCTTCGGCAGTAAAAACCTGCGGAGGGTCATGCAGAGGTTCGTCCGACAAGTCGAACGTACCATAATGCATCGGGATGGTAAGAGCTGCTTTCATATCGGTGGACGCTGTCAGTGCATCGTAAGGTGAAATGTGATTGGGCTGCATAAACCAACGCGGCTTATAAGCACCGATACCCACCAAAGCATAATCGGGTGTCCCGAATAGCTCGGGTATCTCACGGAAATGCCTGGAATATCCGGTATCGCCACTGTAATAGATGGAGATGCCGTCACCCTGTACCATAAACGCTCCCCACAGCCTTCGTCCTCCGTCACGCACCGAACGCTTGCTCCAATGCTGGGCAGGAAGAAAAGTAATCTTCAACCTGTCATCTTCTATCTGTTGGTACCATCCGGCCTCCGTTACCTCAAGCTCCGGAAACCAACTCTTTATCAATTCACCGGTACCCAACCCACAGAAAAGTTTCATCCGGGGATTGTTCTTCACCAGCCGGGCTACACTTTGCTTATCCAAATGGTCGAAATGGTCGTGACTGATAAGCAGGTAATCTATATCGGTAAAAATATCGGGGTTTGCCGGAAAATCACTCTGACGTTTGACAAAAGGGATATCTCCAAAAACAGGATCGAACATGACACGTTTTCCTGCCAATTGAAGGAAGAAGGAGTTATGCCCCAGCCATATCAGCGAATTACCGACCACCCCTTCCAATGAACGCAGATAACTCATCCGGGGATTCCACTTCACACTCTTCTTCTCTTTCCGCTGCGGATTGGGAGAAAGGCGCCATTTCAAGACACTTCCCATCCCGGGACGAAAACGATGCTGGCGATTGACAAACTTTCCTCTCACCACAGGATTACCCCGCCAATGCGGGTTTACCGTTGCCAGTCTTTCATTTCTTCTGAAACATATATGCTCGCCCATACACTTATATACTTTTTTCGTTGTGTAACAAACAAAAATAACAAAAGATTTGTGTATAGTCGCAGAATAAGACATTTTTTTAACTTAAAAAGATCACCCTCACGTCAAACAGGATTGTAACGTGAGGGGTAATCTTCGCAAGCGTCATCCGTATGCAGTATGGCGAGTACGACCAGCATCGCTCTCTACAAGCCAATGCTACCGATAAATAAATACGTTATCATTGTTTTTGGTTCCAGACAGTCAGTACCCTAACTTATCGACCCACTCACGAATGGATTTTTCATTGGCACGATTAAGTAATCTTCCCTCTTTCCATTTCAAATTGTGATAGTCTTTTTTCAATGCTGTCACACTACCTGTAATACTGCTTCCTCCCGAAGTGGCAAAAGGTATGATGATCTTATTTTTAAGATCATGACTTTCAATGAAAGTGTTCACAACCCGAGGTGCAAGATTCCACCAGATGGGATAGCCGATAAAGATCACTTCATAATCGGCTATGTTTTCTTTTTTATTCTTAAGGACCGGACGTGATTTCAGATCGTTCATCTCCACCGAGCTGCGCGATTGTTTGTTATGCCAGTCAAGATCGGCATTCGTATAAGGTTTTGCAGGAGTGATGGCATACAGTTCACCACCCGTAACCTGAGCCAGTTTCTTTGCAGCTTCCGCCGTAGTACCGGTTGCCGAAAAGTAGGCAACTAAAATTCGTTTACCATTGTGCCCCTGCTTTATGGGATTTTGTGCCGCTGCGTGTAAATTCATAAATAAGATTGCTAAAAGCGTTAGTAAAACAGATTTTGTTCTCATATTATTCAATATTTTAATAAGTTATTTTATTACTTTTCTCATACGTTTACGATTGCTGCAATGCAAGCCGTCGATCGTTGCCTGCCACCATCCTTTGCTAAAGCTCAAACCATACAGGAGTACTGTCAAATATACGGCAGTTATACTCCGAATTTAGCAACTCTTCATCTTCAGCTCTATTCAGGGACTATTGATTTGATGAATTTCGCCGGAACTCCTCCGACAATGACATTCGGCGGCACATCTTTTGTGACCACCGCTCCCGCCGCAATAACGGCATTGTCACCAATCATCACACCCGGAAGAATTGTGGCATTTGCCCCTACCCAGACATTTTTTCCTAAAACAATCGGAGCAGGATACGTTGTTCCGCGGTCTTCAGGAGCAAGCCCGTGATTAAGAGTGGCAAACACTACATTATGTCCGATTTGGCAACTGTCGCCAATGGTTATGCCACCGTGATCCTGAAAGTGGCAACAGGCATTTATGAATACATCATCACCTATCACTATATTCTTCCCAAAATCAGTATAGAACGGAGGAAATACGCAAAGTGTAGGCGGAACCGGACTTCCAAAAAGCTCGGATAATAAATTTCGCACTTCGGCCGGCGTATGGTAAGAAGCATTCAGCCTGAATGTAAAACGCCTTGCCTCGTTACTCATATCATCCATAAAACAGTGGATTTCTTCTGTGTTGAGAGGCTTACGTGACTTTACATACTCTTTAAAACTTTCGATAGTCATATTATTGTCGTTATAATTTTACTCATACATCTTTGGCTACATCCTATGTCGCGATACCAATCCGATAGCCGATATATTTAATTGCAAAATTACCGGAATAAAAAGGAGCGGTTGTATATGATTTACGGATACTCATACCCGAATCCCCGATTTTGAAATAAAACGCATATTATCTACAAAAAAAAATACCTTCCGGACACACAACGGAAGGTATTTCTACACATGTCAATCTATTCATGGACAGGTCATCCGACCAAAAGGAAAGGATAAGGCCATCCCAAATAAGACAGGTTGATAACAAAGATTACGGCTGCCAGCACCCACAGTATCAATAAAGACCATTTCAGTCCGGACACCATAGCCGGCCAATCAAATATCTGTCGGAGAATAGCATAAATGATCCCCGCCAAAGGTATGCCCACCAATGCTACTCCTGCAATACTTCCTACAATGGTCATCATCGGCGAAGTGGAGATCAGCGGTGACCAATCGACTGCTGGCAGCATATGATAGAGAGCAGCTCCACCACCAATGGCTACTGCAATGGCAGCAATCACCAGAGCAACAAAAACAATGGCAAGCACAAAAAGCACCGGACTGCATATAATGGCGAGCACCACCAGACAGGCTTTCAGAAAGAAACCCGCTATCGATACCAACGCATCGCCCACCTTCTGCAGAAAACTGCGGGGCTTACCTGAATTTACATAATTGTTCACCCCGTTGGCTACCCTTTCAAACCCATCAGTCACCGTCTTACCGATATTCTCTATGGTGATATCCTCACCGCGCATACTCAACTTCTCGGCTGCCGTACGGGCCTCGGGAATAATCAGCCAACAGATGATGTATATAGGAATCAACACTCCATATCCACAGATCAGCACAACGAACATAATCAGTCGCAACAGCGTTACATCCCAGTTCAGATATGCAGCCAGCCCGCTAATCACCCCTCCCAATATTTTATCATCCGGATTACGGTAAAAACGGCGATGAATGGTTGTGCCGGATTGTGCCCCTGTATGTCCGGCTGTCTTTTGAGGTTCGTCTTCCTCACTCTCCTCACCAAAATCTTCGGGTTTTCCCATCCGGGCAATCACTTCTTCTACGTCGGCAATCGTAATCACTTGCGATCCGGCAGCCAACTTCTCGGCAAATAGTTCGGAGATGCGATTCTCTATATCGTTCACAATCTCCTCTGCTCCTTCTTGTTTGCGGAAGTGAAGTTTTAGGTTGCACAAATAATTATCGAGCAACCGGTAGGCATCCTCGTCGATATGAAAAACGGTTCCACCTAAATTTACGGTTAATGTTTTTTTCATCTTTATTTCTTTTTAAATGGATTCTCTATTAGCAATATGATTCACAGTTTCGTTCAGCTCCCTCCACGAAAGTTCCAGTTCGCCAAGGAACAACTCGCCTTTCTCTGTCAGCTTATAATACTTCCGTGGCGGTCCCTGTGTAGATTCCACCCATTCGTAACTAAGTAAATCATCGTTTTTCAATCGGGTCAACAATGGATACAATGTGCCCTCCACCACAATCAGCTTTGCCTCTTTCAACTTCTGGATGATATCCGAAGCGTAAGCCGGCTCTTTATGCAACAGCAGCATGATGCAATATTCCAGCATGCCTTTTCGCATTTGCGACTTTACATTATCTACATTCATAAGCTTTACCTTTTTGATGCGACAAATATATGCATAACTTTAGTACTATGCAATGCAAAGTACCTTAAATTCATACTAATTAACTTATTAAGATACCTCCACCTTATTATAAAAGCAAATTATCACTATATTTGCGACATAAACCGAAAAATACAACAAACATGTTTACTATCCGAAAAGCCACTTCAGATGATTGCATACTGATTAACAAACTGGCGAAACAGGTATTTCCGACTACTTACAAAGAAATACTTTCGCCCGATCAACTTGACTACATGATGGAATGGATGTACGCGCCCCTGAATATCCGCAAACAAATGGAAAAAGAAGGACACGTATACTTCATCGCTTACCAGGAAGATGAACCTTGCGGCTATGTATCAGTACAGCCTCAAGGAGATGATGTGTTTCATCTCCAGAAAATATATGTCCTTCCCTCTTTTCAGGGAGCACACCTGGGAAGCAAACTATTTGACCATGCAGTACAATACATCAAAGAGATTCATCCGTCTCCCTGTCTGATGGAATTAAATGTCAACCGGAATAACAAGGCATTGCACTTTTATGAACATAAAGGGATGAAAAAACTACGTGAAGGTGATTTTCACATCGGAAACGGATATTATATGAATGACTATATCATGGGATTGGAACTCTGATGCGCATGTAAAGAAAATGCCAATATAAGAAACGCCCCATTACATATATTGTTATCGTAATAACAAATAATGTAACGGGGCGTTTGGTGTATAGATACAACCCGAAGGTTATGCTACTTTTTCAAGTTTCTTCATGATAGAGAAGATGAACAGAGCGGCCAGCAGACAGCATACGATAAGTACACTCCATACCATCCACAACTGCATGCCACCCCACAGATAACCAATGATGGCAACGAGGTAGTTACCAATGGCAGTTGCGGCAAACCATCCACCCATCATCATACCTTTGTATTTAGGAGGAGCTACTTTCGAAACAAACGAAATACCCATCGGAGAGAGGAACAACTCGGCGAAAGTAAGCACCAGATAAGTAGAGATCAACCAGTTTGGAGAAACCAGTGCGTCTTTCTCGATGCCACTGGCTGCCAGAGCATCCGGAGTAGGCAACCCGATAGACCCAATGGCCATTATCAAGAAACCGCATACGGCAATCATCATACCGATACCGATTTTACGCGGAGCAGAAGGTTCTTTCCCTTTTCTGGCAAGATATCCAAACACCGCCAGTGAAACCGGAGTCAAGGCAATCACGAAGAACGGATTGAATTGCTGGAAGATCTGAGGCAGAATATTAACAGTAGGATCCATAGAGCTATAGCTCCATCCCAGACAGAGAAGTGCGGCAGCAACTACTATACCGGCAATCATTTTTGATTTGCCGGTCTTTCCCTGGAACAGTGAAAAAAGTCCGTAAATAACAATCAACAAGAAGGTGAGGTTCACGATATTGAAGCCCAAACGGTCGAGTCCGGTCACCTCTTGTGCGGTATAATCACGTGCAAAGAATGTCAGTGTCAGTCCGTTCTGGTGGAAAGCCATCCAGAAGAAAATAACTACGGCAAATACAAGCAACAAAGCCACGATGCGCTGTTTGGTTTGTTCCGGAGTCAACTTCTCCTCAACTACGTTAGCCGGTTTAGCTTGTTTAGAGTTGTAGTCGGCATGTTTAAATGTAGAGCGGAAAGCGACGTAAATCAACATCGAAATAATCAATGATACACATGCCACACCAAATCCATAGTTATATGCTTCAGAAAGCTTATCGATATAAGTAGTACAGAATGTGGCAATGTCGCCGGTAAAGTTCTGTGCAGCCTGCAATGATTCCAAAGTAGCCTGGTTAGCAGGAGTGATTGTACCGTCAAGATATTGATGTGCCAATGAAGGAATCTGAGGAACATACGAAAGCCCTGCCTTGCCCAACATATAGTTGGTTACCTTTGTAGCAGCTGTCGGAGCGTACATCGCACCGATATTGATAGCCATATAGAATATACTGAACGCCGTGTCACGTTTGGAGCTATATTCGGGGGCATCATACAAATTACCCACCATTACCTGCAAATTACCTTTAAAAAGTCCGGTACCGCAAGCAATCAGAGCCAGTGCACCAAACATCATTACTTTGCCGGAATCGTTGGAAGTCGGGATGGCAAGCAGTGCGTAGCCGATAAACATGACTACAATACCCATTGTCACCATTTTGCCATAACCAAACTTATCGGCAAGAATACCACCAAAGAACGGAATAAAATAAACAGCAGCCAAAAAGCATCCGAAAATGGTAGAAGTTTCAGCAGCAGTGTAACCAAACTTTGCTTGTAGAAACAAAGTAAAAATCGCAAGCATGGTATAGTAACCGAATCGCTCGCCTGTGTTGGCAAGTGCCAGAGCATACAAACCCTTAGGTTGTCCTTCAAACATAAAATTAGAATATTAGATTATTAAATAGATATTTTCTGCAAATATATACTTTTTACTGAAATTAAACAGTATATAATACACAAACTTCCGCCCGAACCTCGTTTATTAGCTCTTTAGGATCAATTTTTATCTGTAATCCGCGTTGCCCCGCACTTACATAAATATACGGAAACTCCAGACAGGTTTCATGGATATAGGTGGGAAAATGTTTTTTCATTCCGACAGGCGAACAGGCACCGCGGATATATCCGGTGACGGAAAGAAGCTCTTTCATAGGAATCATATCACAACTCTTATTACCGGACACCTTTGCGGCAAGCTTCAGATTTACCTCTTTGTCTCCGGGAATCACGCAAACGAAGTATCCCGTTTTATCGCCATGAAGCACAAGAGTTTTAAAAACCTGATCAATATTCTCTCCCAAACTGGCCGCTACATGCACAGCACTCAAATCATTTTCGTCTACCTCGTAAGGGATAAGTTCATAGGAAATTTTGGCCTTATCCAACAGACGGGCAGCATTGGTCTTATTGATTTTCATAGATATATGTATATTGGAGCAGCCATAGAAAAAAGCTGCTATTAGTAAGTTAATAACGTAACTCTACAAAGTTAACTTCGTAGTTGCAGGAAGTTAACTTTGTACAAATACGATATTAACTCTTTATTATTTAACAAGTTAATATCGTATATACAAATTATCAATCGATTCTCAGTTCTTCGCGAAGAAACTTCGGGGTATATCCTTTTGTACTCTTCGCAACCTCTTCCGGTGTCCCGAAACTGAGAAGTTCCCCTCCCCCTTTACCGCCTTCGGGGCCCATGTCGATAATGTAATCCGCCATCTTTATCACATCCAGATTATGCTCAATGACGATCACAGTATTACCTTTATCCACCAATTTATTTAATACTCCCATCAGCACACGGATATCCTCAAAATGCAGACCGGTAGTCGGTTCATCAAGAATATACAAAGTCTTTCCCGTATCTCGTTTCGAAAGCTCCGTTGCCAATTTTACGCGCTGGCTTTCACCTCCCGAAAGGGTGGTTGATGATTGCCCTAATTTAATGTATCCCAATCCAACATCCTGGATAGTCTTAATTTTGTTCAGAATCTGAGGAACATTTTCAAAGAACTCTACCGCACGGTTAATGGTCATATCGAGCACATCGGCAATGGATTTTCCCTTGAAACGCACTTCCAGAGTTTCGCGGTTATAACGTTTGCCATGACAAACTTCACATGGAACATATACATCGGGCAGGAAATTCATTTCGATTGTCTTGTAGCCATTCCCGGAACATGCCTCACAACGTCCTCCGGAGACATTGAAAGAAAAACGACCGGGTTTATAGCCACGAATCTTAGCTTCCGGCAATCCGACAAAAAGACTGCGGATATCTGAAAAGACACCGGTATAAGTGGCAGGATTGGAACGCGGAGTACGCCCCAACGGAGACTGGTCCACATTGACAACCTTATCTATGTTCTCCAATCCTTCAATAGAATCGTATTCCAAAGGATCCTGCAAAGAACGATAGAACTTCTGCGAAAGTATCGGTTGCAAAGTTTCATTTATCAACGTAGACTTACCACTACCGGATACTCCCGTAACACAAATCAGTTTGCCTAACGGAAATTCGACATCTACATTCTTCAGATTATTCCCTTTAGCGCCACGCAACCATAAAGATTTTCCATTACCGGGACGCCGCTTGGAAGGCACTTCGATGGCAGTTTGTCCGTTGAGATACTGTGAAGTAAGCGTACTGGTCTTCAACATCTTTTGCGGAGTTCCGGCAAAAACAACTTCTCCCCCCAGTCGTCCGGCTTTAGGCCCCATGTCAATCACATAGTCGGCAGCCAGCATCATATCTTTATCATGCTCTACCACGATCACAGAGTTACCCATATCACGCAGTTCTTTCAAGGAGTTGATTAACCGCAGGTTATCACGTTGGTGCAGCCCGATGCTCGGCTCGTCAAGAATATAAAGCACATTGACCAGTTGAGAACCAATTTGTGTGGCCAGACGGATACGCTGACTCTCCCCACCCGACAGACTGACGGAACTACGGTTTAAAGACAGATAATCCAATCCTACATCCAACAGGAATTTTAAGCGGGTACGTATCTCCTTCAAAATCTCTGCGGCAATCATTTTCTGCTTATCCGTCAGAAATTCGTCCACTTTCATCAACCAGTCATACAACTCATTGATGTCCATATTTGAAAGTTCATTGATATTTTTATCATGGATACGGAAGTGGAGTGCTTCCTTATTCAGTTTCGCTCCCTTACATTCAGGGCAAACTGTGGTTTTGGCAAATTGTTCCGCCCATTTCTGTGCAGTGGCCGAAGCATCTTTCTCCTGCAACATCTGGATATACTTGACAACACCTTCATACGTCACAAAATAATCGGAAGAAGTACCTATCAAAGAGCTTTTTATCTTGATACGTTCGTCCGAGCCATACAGAATCTCGTCGATTGCATCATTTGGCAAATCTTTTACGGGAGTCTTCAATGACGCATCATATTTCTCCAGCAAAGCACCGATCTGCCAGAAAATCATTGCATTCTTATATTTACCTAAAGGAGCTATCGCCCCTTCATATATAGACAACTCTTTATCAGGAATCACCTTATCTACATCAATCTGACTGACTACCCCCAATCCCTTACAACGCGGACAAGCTCCCTGCGGAGAATTGAACGAAAAGTTGTGCGGAGCCGGTTCACGATACGACAGTCCCGTGACAGGGCACATCAGGCGTTTACTGTAGTGACGGATACTCTCTGTCTGTGCATCAAGAATCATCAATAATCCGTCGCCCTGCCGCATAGCAGTAGCGACACTCTGTTTCAACCTCTTGTCATCCTTATCTTCCACGATAAGCTTATCCACAACGACTTCGATGTCGTGGTTTTTATAACGATCCAGTTTCAGTCCGTGGGTGATTTCGCGTACTTCTCCATCTATACGGACATACAAATATCCCTTTTTGCGAATCTGCTCGAAGAGTTCTTTGTAATGTCCCTTACGTGAACGCACCAAAGGTGCCAGCATATAAATTTTCTTTCCTTTATAATCTTTCAGGATCAGTTCCAGTATCTGTTCCTCAGTGTATTTCACCATCTTTTCTCCCGAGAGATAAGAATAGGCTATTCCGGCACGGGCATAAAGCAGACGGAGATAATCGTAAATCTCTGTAGTAGTGCCGACCGTGGAACGGGGATTTTTATTCGTAGTCTTTTGTTCTATGGAAATAACCGGACTCAACCCTGTAATCTTATCTACATCCGGACGCTCCAGATTGCCCAAAAAGTTGCGGGCATAAGCCGAAAAGGTTTCAATATAGCGGCGCTGGCCCTCTGCAAATATTGTATCGAAAGCAAGAGATGATTTCCCGCTTCCACTCAGTCCGGTAATCACAGTCAGGCTGTCACGTGGTATTTCCGCATCAATGTCTTTCAGATTGTGTACGCGCGCACCGTACACATTTATATATTCTGTTTCCTGCATACTCTAACTTTTATTGAGTTGCAAAATTAATGTTTCCGCCCGAAATATAGTTTTAAAAAACACAATATTATTTTCTTAACTCAATATATTATGTGAATCTATGACATTATTCGTACCTTTGCCGTAATCAATTGAGAATTGAATAGTAAAAATTACAAATTAAGATTAATAAATTGATGAAATCAATCAAACGAATCTTCTTTCTCCTGTCTTTTATAAGTGTTTCCTATTTAAGCACATTGGCACAAGAGAACCAATCCTACTTCCTTCACACTATTGAAAAGGGGCAAAGCTTATATTCCATCTCAAGTATGTATGGAGTCAGCAAAGCAGATATTATTCGCCTGAACCCCGGTTGTGAGGACAAAATCTATGCAGGACAAGCCATCAAAATCCCACAGAACAAAACCGCCCAGAAAAGTGAAATGTTCCATACCATTCAACCGGGAGAAACCCTTTATCGGTTGACAACCACCTATAAAGTTTCTGCAAAAGCCATTTGTGACGCCAATCCGGGATTAAGTGCAGAGAACTTCCGTATCGGACAGGTTATCCGTATCCCTTCCGCTGCAGAAGCCATCGACTCTACAGTAGAAGCAGTAGTCACAACTCCCGAACAACCCATTATCCAACCGGCTGTAAAGCCCCGTTGCAGAGACATGCACAAAGTGAAACGCAGAGAGACTATTTTCAGCGTCAGCCGTGAATATGGCATTTCTGAACAGGAACTGATTGCAGCCAATCCGGAGTTGAAGAACGGTATGAAGAAGGGACAATTCCTTTGTATCCCCTATCCGTCAGAGAAATCGGCAGTCACTACTCCCCAGACAGACACCAATATCACACCGCCAAGCAACAGCGAATTGTTCCGTGAAAACAAAGAAACACCCAAAAGCATTTCTACCATCAAAGCGGCTCTCTTGTTACCCTTTGACGACAAAAGAATGGTAGAATATTATGAAGGCTTCCTGATGGCAGTCGACAGTCTGAAACGTACCGGCACTTCAATCGATCTATACGTCTACGATTGCAATAAAGAAAGTTCATCATTGAACAACATTCTGGCAAAAAGTGAGATGAAGAATATGAATGTCATTTTTGGTCCGGCACAGCAACAGCATATTAAACCGTTAGCAGCTTTCGCGAAGAAAAATGATATTCGCCTGGTTGTCCCTTTCTCTTCAAAAGAAGGCGAAGTATTCAGCAACCCGTTTATTTATCAAATCAATACTCCACAGTCTTATCTGTACTCCGAAGTCTACGAGCACTTCACACGTCAATTCCCGAATGCTAACGTGATTCTTTTGGAATCTTCGGTTGTGGATAAAGATAAAGTTGAATTTATCAAAGGCTTAAAACAGGAACTGGGAAGCAAAGGGATTCCGGTGAAAACATTAAAGGAAAACGCCCCGGTGGAAACGCTGAAAGCAACTTTGCGTAACGACAAAGAGAACTTCTTCATCCCCACCTCCGGTAACGATTTGACGCTTTTGAAAATCATTCCCCAATTGACATTACTTGTAAGAGATAACCCGGAAGCGCGTATTCATCTATTCGGTTATCCTGAATGGCAAACTTATACAAAGGATCATCTGGAAAGTTTCTTTGAGCTGGACACCTATTTCTATTCGTCATTCTACACGAATAATCTGCTACCTGCTGCAATCAACTTCACTCATGCTTATCGCAAATGGTACAGCAAAGAGATGGAAGAACGGTACCCGAAATACGGCATGCTGGGTTTTGACACAGGATACTTCTTCCTCAAAGGACTGTCCAAATACGGTTCCGAACTGGAAAAAAATCTCCCTCTGATGGATTTAACTCCTATCCAAACCGGATTTAAATTCCAACGTGTCAATAACTGGGGAGGATTTGTAAACAAGAAAGTATTCTTTGTCCATTTCACAAAGAACTTTGAATTGATTAAACTTGACTTCGAATGAAAAAGAATCAACTGAAATCAATCCTACTGGGAACTGCTTTGCTGGCAGGAATTGTACTGCCAGCAAATGCCCAGATAGGCGAACAACGACATAATTTTGCCATCGGAATTAATGGAGGTGCAAATTACAGTACCGTTTCTTTCCAACCTACCATTAAGCAAAACGGATTATTAGGAATTACCGGAGGAGTAACAGCACGTTATATTTCCGAAAAATACTTCGCTATGATTTGTGGAGCACAATTGGAACTTAACTTCTCGCAACGGGGATGGGACGAAAAATTCGACCCCGAGCAAGGCTTTTCTTCAGAAGACTCTTATGTCCGTACCCTGAACTACCTTGAAATACCTTTTCTTGCCCATTTGGCTTTCGGCAAAGACAGAGGAGCACAGTTCTTCATCAACCTGGGACCGCAAATAGGTTTCTTGTTAAGCGAAAACGAAAAAAGAGAAGGTAGTTGGAAAACAGCCAATCGGGCACCCAACGAACAATATGGAAAACGGATAGAAAATAAATTCGACTATGGAATTGCAGGTGGCGGCGGAATCGAAGTCAGGACTAAGGCCGGAAATTTTCTTTTAGAAGGAAGATATTATTTTGGACTGGCCGATTTTTATAACAGCACCAAAAAAGACTATTTTGCACGTTCGGCCAATAGTACCATTACAGCAAAAATCACTTATTTATTTGACATAAAGAAGTAAAAGCGTATAAATGAATTCACCACAAAGGATATGGTGTCCATAGAGACATCCTGTATCCTTTGTGGTGAATCTTTTTTATCGGAGACGGTCGGCAGCCTTTACCATCACTTCATCCCGTCCTATCGCACGAATAGCCAAATAGTTGAGAATAATCGAAATCAACGGCAGGCACAACGCCCATGAAATCTGAAAAGCAGCATTCAGATCTTTCTTCAGGACAAACATAAAAGCAAGAAAGGTAAGATAATAACCAATCAACAAAATGCTATTGAATATCGACATGCGAATCTGCAACATACGGTTCTTGAAAAGAAAGATTGTGGCAAATGCGATGATTGCACTAAGCAACAATATACCAAATACTCCCCAAGTAGAATAAAACATTCCGTTCTGTTCCACCCCCAATGGTTTGAAAGTATACATGGCAGCATCAGCACCCATAAAGCTGCCGACAGGCAGACACATACTTGTTATCAGTAATGCAGTAACAAGCAAAAGATAAATCGTTTGAATTCGTTGAATCATAGTTTTTAAAGTTGTGTTTAATCCGGAATAAAAAAGTCAAGCAATAAGAGATAGAAGAATAGACTCCTACTTACTACTTGACTGTTAACTCTTCAACCGACGAAGAAAATTACTGTAATTTTTCTTTTTCCTTTGCCGGGTTTCTATAATAGATCTTTCCTTCTACATACTCTTGCGCAGCAATCAAATCGGGTTTCGGCAATTTCTCGTAGTAACGTGAAATTTCGATCTGCTCTCTATTTTCAAATACCTCCTCCAAATTATCGTTGTAGGAAGCAAACTCCGCAAGTTTCTTGGAAAGGTCGTTCTTTATTTCCACACTGATCTGATTGGCACGCTTACCAATGATAGCTACTGTTTCATAAACATTACCGGTATCGGCACATAAGTCCATCATATCACGGGTAATGGTATTCGTCGGAGCATTTGTTTTCTTGTAATCCATAAATCTATTTATAATTTAGTCTTTAATTACTTTTTGAGAATCTTTGAATATCCTTTCGGCTTCCTTCAGATATTTACTTTCCGGAAATTCATTCTTGAAAGCATAATATTCGTCTACCGTTTCACGGTAACGATCCATCTTCTTGTCTTCCACACTATTCACCGCCATTTCATACTTGGCCCGGAGAATCAATATAGATAGTTCTTCACGATAATCAGTATAAGGATAGTCCTTTAAAGCATTCTGGGCAGTGATCACACAAGACATGAAGTTATTGCCCAGATAATTACCAAGATTATAATATAATCTGGCAGACAGAAGTTCTTTCAAAACCAACTTGTCCTGCAAAGCAAAAATCATATTTTGTGCCTCCTGTTTTCTGCTGCTCTGGGGATAATATTCCAGAAACATCTGCAACTGCTGGATAGCCTGATAAGTACTTGATTGATCCAAACGGGGTTCAGGAGTATCCAAATACAGAGCTTTACCGGCATGGAAGCGGGCCAACTCTGAGAACTGACCACGCGGATATGTATTGAAGTAAGTGATAAATGACTGGGCCGCAGTAGAATAATCTTTCTGATTATAATAACTCATAGCCAGCATGTATAATGATTCTTCTGCTTTATCCGTACCTTTCAAGATAGTTATCAACTCGTTCAGCAATGTAGCCGATCGATTATACTGACCTTTAGCGAAGTAGTTCTTAGCGGCCTCATACTTGTATTCGTAATCGGTGCTTTTTAGCAACTTATTGTACTCTCCACACGAGGATAAAACAGTAGCTGCAAGCAGCGTTATAATGATGTTCTTCTTCATTCTGTATTTAAATAATGCGCAAAGTTAAAGATTCGCGCTGAATAAACCAATTAATCAATGTTTTTTAAGATAAAAAAGAATGGAAGAATAGAGTTTAGTTACGAATAGTGAATAAGCGATGATGGATGGTTAATTTATAAACAATGCAACAGTCATTCACTAACCACCCATCACTACTCACAGGTTTTACAGTTTATACAGGTCGCTTGCCGCCAGCAAGTCAACTTTCTTCTCTGTTAACACCCGGATACAATTTTCCATATCGTTGGGACGGATAATCACATTTGCAGAATTATTATTGGCAAATGAATACATATATTCAATGAAAACCCCTTCATTGGAAAGATATTGTAATACTTTAGCCAACGCACCAGGCACGTTAGGGCAGTTAATACCTACCACCTCCGTCACATTGACTGCGAAATGGTTATCTTTTAAAGCTTTGTAAGCCTTATCCGGATCGGATACAATTCCGCGGAGAATACCAAAATCGGCGTTCTCGGCAATGCAAAGAGCCGAAAGATTAATACCTTCCTTTGCCAATACTTCAGTCACCTCTGTCAGTCGACCTGATTTATTTTCCAAAAAAATGGAAAGTTGTTTTGCTACCATAATAAATGACTTTATATTTATATTCGTTATAGTTTTCTATTATCAATTACACGCTTCGCTTTACCCACACTACGCTCGATGCTGCGAGGTTCCACCAACTTCACATCTACTCCCAAACCTAACACACTCTGCAAACGTGCTGTCAGCTTTTTCTTTAAAGCCAGCATCTTATTTATTTCATCCGAATAATAGTCCGGACGAACTTCAACTTTCAGTTCCATAGTATCCGTATTATTCTTACGGTCGATAGTCAGCAGGTAATGCGGCTCAAACTCTACCATTTCCAAAATAACAGATTCAATCTGTGTGGGGAATACGTTGACTCCACGGATAATAAGCATATCATCGCTGCGTCCCAGAATACGATCCATACGTACCAAAGTACGTCCACAAGAGCATTTTTCATAATGCAATGCGGTCAGATCTTTCGTCCTGTAACGCAATAGAGGCATACCCTCTTTAGTCAGATGGGTGAAAACCAATTCACCGGTTTGCCCGGGCTCTACAGGCTGTAATGTATGCGGATCTATTATTTCAGGGAAGAAATGATCTTCATTCAAGTGGGTACCGTTTTGACACTCACATTCATATCCGACGCCGGGACCTGCAATTTCACTTAATCCATATATATCATAAGCCTTAATCCCTAATTTTGCCTCGATGTCTTTACGCATGCTTTCTGTCCAGGGTTCCGCACCGAAGGCGCCTGCTTTCAGCTTAAACTCTTCACGCGGGAAACCGGAATCATTAATCGCATCAGCCAGATAAAGGGCATAAGACGGTGTACAACATAGGACGGTTGATCCGAAATCATGCATCAAAGTAATCTGTTTCTCCGTATTACCACTCGACATGGGAATAACTGAAGCCCCGATATTTTCGGCACCGGCATGTGCTCCCAGCCCACCTGTAAACAGACCGTAGCCATATGATACCTGAAATATATCCGAACGGCTTGCTCCATAGGCCGTAAAGGCACGGGACAAACACTCTGCCCAGGACGATAAGTCTTTACGGGTATACCCTACTACAGTCGGTTTGCCGGTAGTACCCGATGATGCATGGATACGTACAATCTGACTCATAGGCACGGCACACAGTCCGAATGGATAATTGTCGCGTAAATCTAATTTAGTGGTAAATGGTAGTTTGGAGATGTCTTCTATTCCGTTGATATCATCAGGAGTGATACCTAATTCTTGCATTTTCCTACGATAGAACGGCGTATTGTGATAAACGTATTCTACTATTTTCTTTAGTCTAATGCTCTGGATTTTACGCAAATTATCGCGTTCCATGCATTCGATGCTCTCATTCCAAATCATGTCTTTCGTTGTATTTTGTTAGTTATGTTGTGCAAAGTAAAGGATTTATTTTAAAAATCTATTTGTTTATCAAGAAAATTAATCATTAAAATCATAAACCACCAAACTTCAGAGCAGGAAAAGAGTAAGAGCATAATAAGAGAAGTCAATTAGAATCTTACTTTATCACCGAAAAAAACTCCGGTCCCTAAGAACCGGAGCTACCATAATAAAGGTCAAATAGAAATCCCTAATCCAATTACCTTATTCTTTCACTATTTCGCCTTTTTCATTCAAAAGAACAGTAACATCCTCTGTAGATTGATCTTCTTTAGTTACAGTCAATACAACTTTATAAACCTTGCCAGTTTCTTTTTCAGCTACAAAAGCGTTTTTTAATGCAGCACCTTCATAATCTTTGGCCAAGGCATTGATAACTACGGCAGGAACATCCTTAACATCAATTTTTGTAAATTCATCTTGGGGCGTCTGCATGGTCTGCTCTACTGCTAAAGTATCACCCGATACACCAGCGAATGCCACTGAAGTTCCCAATCCCATAATCATTGCTAACGCTACTAATACCTTTTTCATAATTGTAATCTTTTAGTGTGAATAATTAAAACTAACTCTTATGCCAAATAAAAAACAAAAGGCATGCCAGAATACGGACAGGATACAAAACATCTATCAAACAGCAAGTTAAGCACAAAGCAATATAAGGAAGACTGGGGAACAAATGGAGAATAGCCACACATCTTGGGGAATAAATACACAAAAGCTCCTAATCTTTCACCCCGGAGCATTACACATTATTATAATAACAAAGTTCACACCCAACTGATAAAGATAGTATCTCTACTTAGAATAGCAACTGCCAACCCTATAAATAAACACTTTTGGATTAACAGAATACCTATACAAAGCAGACTTTCACAAAGAGTTCAAAAGTAAATTGATTAATAGTCGTGAAAACAAACTCAAATAAAACCGACAACTCTCTTCAAGAGTAGAATTTGCACAAATCCTTATCAGTTTATTAAATATGAGAATTAATTTGTTTTTTATACAAGCATAAACAGAAAAAAATCATCCATATTTGCACGCAAAAATATATCTGCCGGTTTTATAACTGCCTGGTAGTTGAACCTTAACAAAGATAGAACAGTTCGACAAAGTAAGGCAGAACTTTAGGCAAGCCATCCAATCGCGACAGGAAAGCAATGGAATGAAACTATAACCATTATATTTTCATGAAGAAAAATAAAAACACTCAAACATTTTATGATCACATAAGCATTTATTTTTGCACGCATTGTTGACTAAGTCAACTATTCTATTTACATTTGCACCATGAAACAAGAGCATATAGATTATATCAGAGCTTTTAATAGGTTTTATACCAAAAATTTAGGTATCCTGAACAAAACCTATTTAGGGAGCGAATTGGGGCTTCCTGAAATCCGTGTTATCCAAGATGTTTATTTATATCCTAATCGGAATGCAAAAGCCATATCCATAGCACTTAATATGGATAAAGGATTATTATCCCGTATATTGAAAAAACTGGAAATGAAAGGTTATATATATCGGGAAAAAA
Organism: Bacteroides sp. FSHCM14E1; assembly: GCF_019633785.1. NCBI lineage: Bacteria > Pseudomonadati > Bacteroidota > Bacteroidia > Bacteroidales > Bacteroidaceae > Bacteroides > Bacteroides sp. FSHCM14E1. The sequence goes on along the minus strand of NZ_JADKYL010000006.1, from coordinate 261,883 downwards.
CAATAAAAGACAGCCGTGCAGAGTTAATAAGTCTTACAAACAATGGAATAAAAGTTTATCACACCTTAGATATAGCAGCAAACCAATCCGTCAAAGAGATATTTGCAGGATTGGAAGAAAATCAGTTGCTGGAAATTGTAAAAAGTATGAAAACAATATCTTTCATTATGGCACGCAATTAATTGGATATTGCAACTATGGCAAATGCAGGTAGTGCTTAGCTCGGCCATCTGTGACAATGAAAAAGGTTTATATTATCTTTTAGGTATAATTTATATATCTCATTTATGGATTATTTTACAAGTAACACCACTTGTTATAAATGTACAATAGTGACAGAATGCCTGCTACATCAATAAAATATTTGAATCGAAAAGAAGTTATTCTAAATTAAATACAAAAATAAAATGATAGAAATTGAAAAATATTCAGAGCGTGATAAAGATGAAATTATTGCTATAGTACTGCATTGTCAAAATGACGGAACTCGTCCATTGGTTAGCGTTGAAGATCAGCCGGAACTACTTTGCATACGCGAAAAATACATCGACAATGGAGGATGTTTTTGGGTAGCAAAAGAAAACGGAAAAGTTGTAGGAACTATCGGCTTGATGAACAAAGGAAATGGATTGTGTATACTGAAAAAATTTTTTGTGTATAAGCCTTATAGAGGAAATCCACATCATCTTGGACAGCAATTATACACAGTTTTCTTAGACTTTGCAAAAGTTCACGGCTTCTCAAAAATCATCCTCGACACTCCCAAAAACACTGATAGGGCACACTCATTTTATGAAAAATCTGGATTTAAGAAAATCGAGAAAGAAGAACTTCCGATCAAATACGATTATCCGTATGATGATTCTCATTTCTTCTATTTGGACTTATAGTAACGTGGAAACCTCCGGTAGAATAACACTGGAAGTTTTCACGGCACTAATTACAAAAAACAATCTATCATGATTGTTTTTTGTAATTAGTGCCGTACGTATGTATATGAAAAGGAATTATTTGCCAGCACAGCACTACAAATCACTGAAATTCATACAATTCTAAATCGTTACCACTACTTCTCAAAAACTCCGCTAAAAGTTTATTTTTTAATAGGTCGTGTCAAACCGATAAAAACTTAAAATATACATAGCATGGAAACTCAAAATCTTGACGATACATAATCCCTGATTATTTTCCAAGAGTTTATTTGAGTAGCATAATACAATCTGAAGAGCAACTGTTTATAAGATAATTTGAGAAAAACTATTTGTTTATCTCAACTATTTTGCCGAATATTGTCTTCTGAAAGAAAAAAGAAACATGAATTTTGAATTAACATCCGCATACAAGCCAACCGGAGATCAGCCGGAAGCAATCGCACAACTGACCGAAGGAGTTCTTGAAGGTATACCGGCACAAACGTTACTGGGTGTAACCGGTTCCGGAAAGACATTCACCATTGCCAATGTTATTGCCAATATCAATAAACCTACGTTGATTCTGAGCCATAACAAAACGCTGGCAGCTCAGCTATATGGTGAGTTTAAAGGATTTTTCCCCAATAACGCTGTCGAATATTACGTCTCTTATTACGATTATTACCAGCCGGAAGCCTACCTTCCGAGTTCGGATACATATATAGAAAAGGACCTCGCTATCAATGATGAAATTGACAAGCTCAGATTGGCTGCAACTTCAGCTCTCCTTTCCGGAAGAAAAGATGTGGTGGTGGTATCTTCCGTATCTTGCATCTATGGTATGGGAAATCCATCGGATTTCTATGATAATGTTATTGAAATAGAGAGAGGACGAACCATCAACCGCAATGTGTTTCTCCGACGATTGGTAGATAGTCTGTATATGCGTAACGACATCGAACTCAATCGTGGAAATTTCCGGGTAAAAGGAGACACGGTAGACATTTATCTGGCCTACTCGGACAATTTACTTCGGGTTACCTTTTGGGGGGATGAAATTGACGGCATCGAAGAAGTAGATCCGGTTTCCGGAGTAACCATCGCACCTTTTGAGGCTTATAAAATATATCCCGCCAACCTGTTTATGACTACCAAAGAAGCAACCTTACGCGCCATCCATGAAATAGAGGATGATCTCACCAAACAGGTTGCCTATTTCGAATCTATCGGCAAAGAATATGAAGCGAAACGCCTTTATGAGCGAGTAACATATGATATGGAAATGATACGGGAACTGGGTCATTGTTCCGGCATCGAAAACTATTCACGATACTTTGACGGTCGTGCAGCAGGTACACGCCCTTACTGTCTGTTAGATTTTTTTCCGGATGATTTCTTGATTGTAATAGATGAAAGTCATGTAAGTGTTCCGCAAATACGTGCTATGTACGGAGGAGACCGGGCCCGCAAAATTAACTTGGTGGAATATGGCTTCCGACTGCCTGCCGCAATGGACAATCGCCCGTTAAAGTTCGAAGAGTTCGAATCAATGGCTAAACAGGTTATCTATGTAAGTGCTACCCCCGCCGATTACGAACTGGTGCAATCAGAAGGCATCGTCGTTGAGCAAGTGATCCGCCCTACCGGTCTATTGGATCCTATTATCGAAGTACGCCCCAGTCTAAACCAAATAGACGATTTGATGGAAGAGATCCAACTCCGTATCGAACGGGAAGAGCGCGTACTCGTAACTACTCTGACTAAACGTATGGCTGAAGAATTAACGGAATATCTATTAAATAATAATGTACGTTGCAACTATATCCACAGCGATGTGGATACCTTAGAGCGCGTCAAGATCATGGATGATCTTCGCCAAGGTGTATATGACGTATTGATCGGGGTAAATTTATTACGTGAAGGACTTGACCTTCCGGAAGTATCACTGGTGGCCATCCTCGACGCAGATAAAGAAGGTTTTCTCCGTTCACACCGCTCATTAACCCAAACGGCCGGACGAGCTGCCCGAAACGTAAACGGAATGGTAATTATGTATGCCGACAAGATCACGGACAGCATGCGACTGACCATTGACGAAACTAACCGCCGCCGCGAAAAACAACTCGCATACAATGAAGAGCATGGAATCACTCCACAGCAGATCAAGAAAGCACGCAACCTGGCTGTATTCGGCAACGGTAACGAAATGGAGGAAACGCAAAAAACAACCCGTGCATACGTGGAACCCTCTTCACCCAATATTGCCGCAGACCCGGTCGTACAGTATATGAGTAAAGCTCAGCTGGAGAAAAGTATGGAACGCACCCGTAAACTGATGCAAGAAGCAGCTAAGAAGCTGGAATTCATTGAAGCTGCCCAATACAGGGACGAATTGCTCAAGATGGAAGACTTAATGAAAGAGAAGTGGCCAGGATAAAAAGCACCTTGGTTTTGATAGAATAACAAGTAGTTAGAATATATCGGAGAAACCATCTTTTTCTTAATTATCCTAACAAATTCAATTAAGAAATAAAATAAATGTTATAAAATCAGGCGTTTCTAATAAAACGCTTGCCAATATCTGAAAAAGCTGTATCTTTGCAATGTGTTTTTCATAGTATTAGATTTAAGGTTAACAAAGGTTGGAGCAAGGCGTTGCTCCTTTTTTTATGCTTTCAAGTCAACTTTCAACCCAAATCCCTATCTTTGCAAAGAACTCTGAATATAAAAAATGAAAAAGATTATCTTTATAGGAGCACCTTTATTGCTGACAGTTCTTGTAATTACCATCTATGTATGTAATCGGACTATTCAGAAAAACAGTGAAGCATATCTTTATTCAACAGTATCCGATATTCCCTATAATAAAGTAGGTCTGTTATTGGGCACCTCGCCCAAATTGAAAAACGGGAAAAACAATCTGTATTTCGACTATCGGATTAAAGCTGCCACAGAATTATATAACGCAGGAAAAATCAAATATATATTGGTGAGCGGTGACAATCGGAGAAATGATTATAATGAACCCGAAGAAATGAAGCAGGCATTAATTGCCACAGGTATTCCCGAACAGCAAATCATATTAGACTATGCCGGTCTGAGAACATTGGACTCTGTTATAAGAGCGCATTTAATTTTTGGTCTGGAGCGTTTCACTCTGATTTCACAAGAATTTCACAATGAACGGGCTATTTTTCTGGCTCAGCAAAACCATCTTCAGGTTATTGGATATAATGCTCAGGACGTGAGTGCATATGCCGGCTTTAAAACCAACCTTCGAGAATTACTGGCAAGAGTAAAAGTCTTTATGGATATCATTACCGATAAAGCTCCCAAACATCTTGGGGAAAAGGTAGAGATACCGGAATAATAATTTTAATATTTCCCTAATAACTCATTATCATGAAAAACATGCAAAAGTTGCTATTTCTTTTTTTATTGTCGCTGATGCCATTTTCTTTCCTGTGTCATGCTCAGACAACTTATCGAATGGTGACAAGAAATTACTCTCCGGTCACAGATTCTTATCCACAAGAGGTTTCTGATTTTAAAAAGGCAGACAGTGTCTACCATTTCACCGTAAAAGTATCCAAAGCTTATGACGATACCTTAAAAAGGAAAGCAGCAGAAAAGGCCCTTTATATCCCCAATGACATCTATGACGAAGAGGTTGCTCCTTATCTGAACCCAACCAAACTTATCGACTATTCTTCTCCTGCTATCGAACTCATAACAGACTCTTTATTCAAAGGTGAAGACAGTACAATGATAATTATTAAAAAAGGCTTAGAGTTTGTATCCCATTATATAAGTTTTGACGATTCTTTAGCCATGGCTATTTCAAAAGGTGATTGTAAAACATTGGATGTAAATCATATCCTCCAAAGAAAGAAAGGTACTTGTAGCGAATACACCAATTTGTTCACGGCACTTATGAGAAAGAAAGGAATTCCTTGCCGTTTTGTTGCCGGCTTTATTTTTATACCTGAACAAAAATTCTATGGATGTCATGCCTGGGCCGAATGTTACCTTAAACAATACGGATGGATGGCAGTAGACCCGCAATCTGGCAAAAGCTGGCTACCGACAACTATAATCCGACTCTTTGCCGGAAAAGATTATGCAGACTGCGGACTGAACTCTTTCATGGATTTAGTACCTAAATCTATAGAAATAGTAAAAGAATAAATACATATCAAAAATATAGAAAGGTGAATAACATTTAGATAATTATGGAACAACAACTTCAACTCAACGACCACAACAAACAAAAATATCCCCCTATGCATAGCATAAATCATTCTAGCTTATCACACTCAAATATTAGCCACAAAACGAAAATAAATCTTAAGAAACTATTCCTTTTTATTTTTATAATATTTGGCATGTCATCTTGTGCTGCTATAGACCCTATTACTCCAGTCAGTTATAATATTCTACTAACCAAAATTAATGACCTACTTAATCTATGTATCATACTTTTAAACCAGCCAGAGCAGTATCATGGACAAATAATTTCAAGACTTTATTATGGTTATTATCATTTAGCACGCTTACTATATATCAATTATTACAATTATGATGCAGGAGGGCATGGAAAAACATGGAAAAAACTACCAAAAAACATTTGTGAATTTGGACTAAAAATGAAAATATTGAGAGAAAAATATGATTACGATGCTATTGACTCAATAGATTTAAGTGAAAATATAGACATAGATTTTAAGACAATATTAGACGAAGAAGAGAATGCTAACAATTTATTAGAAGAACTTGAAAATACATTAGATAAATGCACCTACTTATCGAACAAAGACATAAAAAGATGCAAAAGTAAAATTAACGATATAAAAGAAACGCATAAAATATTAGTAGAACAAATAAAAGAAAAATAATTTTTACTACATACAATAATCAAATTGACAAATGAAATATTATTTAAAATAATATTTAACTAATAATATGAGCTGCAATTAGACTATATACAACCCTGCTTCAGGATGTATCAATTACATATATAACATATCATTAAAAAATTATCAACATCTACAATGGACTTAGAACTAAAATTACAGCAAGGAATTAAAATACTTCTGATGAAATCAGAAAATTCAGAAGAATATTACGTCATTGGTAAATCTTTCATCACAGATTTACTCAATGGTATGGGTAAATTATCTATAAAATACCATAAGCATCAACTTATAGACTTTCCTTATATCTATGGTGAAAGACAACTTGATAGTATTATATTACCGACTCTTTCAAAGATTTGTGATGGAGCCGTTTTAGCAGAGTTACCAACAAAAAGAAATTGTTTTCTAAAGAGTCACGAAATAGAGGATTCATCTGGTAGAATTGATTATTGGTGTATATATAAAGATTACTCCATTATACTTGAAGTAAAACATAGTTTCGATGCTTTTTTGACAAACAAAACTAGAGAAAAGAAAGTTGTTGAGAAATGGGAATATATGACAATAGACCAACTCCAGTCAATCAAAGACGACATAAAACAACAATGTGAAGAAAACACTAAAGGTATAATAAGGCTTGGGCTACACTTTATAACATCATATTCAGATAAACAACCAAGCATTACTATTATAAATAAATATAGCAAATTATTACCAATAATCATAAAGACATATATAAAATGAAAACAAGTTCCAAATAAATATAGATAAATCATCTATATATCAATAATTTATATACGAGTTTTTATTTTCAGTTGTTTTCTACGTTTTCTGTTGCTTTGCTTTTTTTAGGTGCATTTTTGTTTCTTGTTTGTTTCTTGATTTCGTTTTTTATTTGTACCTTTGTGATAGGAAATAACGAATAAAAGGACACAAATATGCCAAGGACCAGAAAGCCAATAAAAGTAAAGGAGCCGATTCGTCTTCGGACGAAGGAGTTGGCCAATGGCAGCAAGAGTTTGTATCTGGATATATACCGAAATGGTAAGCGGACATACGAGTATCTGAAAATGTATCTTATTCCGGAAACGGATCGTAATGCCCGCCAACAGAACGAAACGACAATGGCTGCCGCAAATGCAATCAAATCGAAGCGTATCATAGAGTTGACAAGTGGTGAAGCCGGTATCATGAATCACAAGGATAAGGTTTATCTGCTGGACTGGATGCAACTCTATAAAGAGGAACAGAAGAAACGTGGTAAGAAAAACATAGGCCAGATAAAATCTGTTACCGATATCTTGAAAGAGTATGCAGGAGAAAGATTCACATTAAATCAGATTGACCTCACTTTTTGCCACGGCTATATCGACTATATGCTGACAAACTACCGTCCCAAAGGAAAACCCATCTCGGCTTCTACGCGTAATACCTATTACCAGATTTTCAACGGTGCGTTAAATGCCGCTGTCCGTGCGAAACGGATCTTAAAGAATCCATTCAACGAAATGGAAAAATCGGAGAAGCCCAAGATGCCGGAAAGTGTGCGTTCGTATATGACTATTGAAGAAGTGAGATCATTAATCGCTACACCAATGCAGAACGAAGGGGTAAAAAGTGCCTACCTGTTCTCCTGCTTCTGTGGACTACGTATCAGTGACATTATCGGATTGCAATGGAAAGATGTGTTTATTGACAACGGCCAATACCGCTTGGCAGTAGCCATGCAGAAGACGAAAGAACCGATTTACCTTCCGCTCTCCAATGAAGCGTTGAAGTGGATGCCGGAACGTGGGGACAAGACAGCAGACGACCATGTGTTCGATTTGCCTTCTGGTATCAACCAGCTTATCAAACCATGGGCCAAAGCCGCCGGAATTTCCAAGCGATTCACCTTTCATACCGCCCGCCACACGTTCGCCACAATGATGCTGACATTGGGGGCCGATTTGTACACTGTATCTAAATTACTCGGTCATACATCTGTAAAGATGACCCAAGTGTATGCCAAAATCGTCAATAAGAAAAAAGACGATGCAGTAAATCTGACCAACGGTTTATTCGATTGACAATGCAATGAACATCAGATATGTAATCACTTATAAGGGTGTTGTTCCGACAGGATTCTCTTTCGGGAGCAACACTCTTATAATATATCATATAAATCCAATTTAAAATATTTCATCATGAAAAGACCTAACAATGGCTCTCTCTCTTTTTGGAGGGAAAAAACATCTGCACCATTTTGTTGCAGAACAGGATGTAGCGAAAGAATTATTCGCATTGCTCGTTGAAGCAAAAACAATGTATCTCCGTGATGTCGTGACGGGCAATAAGCAGTACTACCGTTACGTGGAGGATTTCGTAAACAGCCACCGGTATATCGACTGTGACCATGCGGTCTGCCGGAACTGCCATGAAATGAACATTCATATCGTCAAGGGGCTATTAAACGATTGCTCCCATCTTATCCGAGCATTTTTTACCGAAGCAGACTTCTCGTTCGAGAAGTGTATGGAACTGAAACGAACGTATGATACGTTTGTGCCACCATCACAGTCCGTCACGTGCTGCAAAGATGGACCGACAAGAATTTATCCTCTTTCTTTTGGATGCAATCTCACTCGTAAACAGATGATAGGTATTACAGCTTGTGCCAATGCTTATCATCTGTTTTGCGTTTCTACCCTACACGTTGAAGATATGGAAGCCCTGCTTTCCTGTAAAGAAGGATTCTGTATTCGTGTAAACAATATCCGCCATGTGGCCATCCTGTTTGATACACTCCTTGAGCACTCGTTTATCCAAGCCAAATGGCAGTCCGTTCTCAGTAGTGGGCGGTTCTTGCAAACCAAGGATGGAAAAGGATTCGTTTCAGCTTCAAGCCTTTCATCCGCTCTGTCTGCCTTGCGTAACAACATGACATCAACAGGTTACGGTATCAGACGAGCCATTGATGAACTGAGAGAGTGGTAAGAAGTGCCAATAAGCGAAGTATGTGAAAGGTAAAAGCGTGACAGTTGCCGTGATACGTGGTTACTATCACGGTACAAACTCACGCTGACCTTTTGGGTTGCCCTATCTTTGACCTCCGTTAGCGCGCTACATAACGGAGGATATACTTCATTGTCTAAATTTATAATAACTCATTTATGCAAAATAATAGATTGACATTCATGGAACGGCTGAGTGAACGGCTTACAAGCGTCGAAGCCATCCTAAAGAAATTAGATCCGATAGAAAGTCTGTTGGAACGCATCGCATTGCTGGAAAAAAATATATATACCACCAAACAGGTGTTTACCTTCCAAGAGGCTTGTATGTATATCGGAATATCCGAGAGTATGCTGTACAAGCTAACATCAGGCAAGGAGATTCCGCACTACAAGCCACGTGGCAAAATGATATATTTCGCCAAAGAAGATCTGGACGAATGGCTTTTGCAGAATTATGAACCAACCGTAGATGAAGCAGCACGTATGGCAAACGAGGCCGCTGCCACACAACCTTTCTTTAATCAAAGACGCCATGGAAAACGAAAGAAGAACTGAATATAATGTGGATATGAGGCCGGAGGAGGATTTCTTATCGGATATCCTCTCCGCCTCGCAGATTCGGGCGACGGATACCTATGAAACGCCGCCACAGATTATCTGGATAGACAACTCGACCATTGCTACGCTCGGCAACTTCAGCGCATCAACCGGCAAGGCGAAATCAAAAAAAACATTTAACGTTTCGGCCATTGTCGCTGCATCGCTGGCAGGGAAACAAGTGCTGAACTACCGGGCGCACCTCCCGGAAGGTAAACGCAAGATTCTGTACGTGGACACGGAGCAGAGCCGCTTCCATTGTCACAATGTACTGGAACGCATCTTGCGGCTTGCCGGACTGCCCACTACAACCGACAGTGAAAACCTCGACTTTATTTGCTTGCGCGAATACTCTCCGGCAATACGCATTGGGGTCATCGACTACGCCTTACGTCAAAGAAAAGGATACGGACTTGTTATCATCGACGGTATCCGTGACCTGATGCTTGACATAAACAGTACCGGTGAGTCCGTGGAAGTCATTAACAAGATGATGGAATGGTCATCAAAGTATGACCTGCATATCCACTGTGTGCTACATTTGAATAAAGGAGATAACAATGTGCGCGGGCATATCGGTACGGAAATGAGCAACAAGGCGGAGACTGTACTGGTCATCAGCAAAAACAACGATTGTCCCAACGTCAGCGAAGTTCATGCGTTACACATCCGTGAGAAAGAGTTTAAACCTTTTGCTTTCACTGTCAATGAGGGCGGGCTCCCGGTTCTCGCAGAAGGGCATTTGTTTGAGAATGCCCCACATCAGAAACCGAAACAGCGGACGGGTTTTATGGAACTAAGCATCGAACAGCACCGTGAAGCCCTTTCCGCTGCATTTGGAGACAAACCCATCCGTGGGTTTGAAAATATGCTGCAAGCCATGATGACTGCTTACGAGGCAATCGGGTTTAAGCGTGGGAGAAACGTAATGGTCAAACTGCTGCAATATCTGACTGACACCTTAAAACTGGTTATCAAACGAGATAAACTTTTTTATTATGACATGACACAGGCAGAAACCATGCTTTTCGATGAAGAATGAGAGCGGGCGCGGGCCTATATAATTCAGTTTAATTTAGTATTTATATATATAGGGACGCAAACTAAACTAAACCGCTTTTGTACAAAACAAGTGAAAAGAAATTTAATATGACCATAGACGAAGCAAAACGAGTGCGTATCGTGGACTTTTTGGCCCAGCTCGGCCACCGTGCGCAGTATATGAAATCAGAGCAATATTGGTATCTTTCGCCTCTCAGGAAAGAGGTGACGCCATCGTTCAAAGTCAATGACCGGCTGAATGAATGGTATGATTTTGGCGAGGCTACCGGAGGCGACCTTGTGGAACTGGGTAAGTACCTTTGCGGAACTAAAAGTGTGAGTGAAGCATTAGCATACATCAAACGGTATGTCAATGGTGTGTCGCTGCCGAGAACCCGGGCGTTGCCCGCAACCTCTCGACCAGTGGAAGCCGACATGAAGAATTTGATTATCGTGCCGCTGCGACACCACGCACTGCTCTCATATCTCCATTCACGTATGATTGATTCGGATATCGGACGAATGTTCTGCAAGGAAGTCCATTACGAACTGCGCCAGAGACGTTACTTTGCACTGGCCTTTGGCAATATATCCGGTGGATACGAGGTACGAAACCCTTATTACAAAGGATGTATCAAGAACAAGGACATTTCCTTGATACCCCAATCGCGTGGTGAGGCACAGAGCCGTGTCTGCCTATTTGAAGGATTCATGGACTTTCTGTCCTATCTAACCCTAAAACAGACGGACGATAGTGCCATTTGCATTAATGCCCCCTGTGACTACCTTGTTATGAACTCGGTCAGTAATCTGAAAAGGACATTGACGTATTTGCAAAAATACACGTATATTCACTGTTACCTTGACAATGACCTTGCCGGACAAAAGACAGTGGAAACCATAGCCGGGATGTATGGCAGATGCGTCTATAACGAATCAAACTGTTATGCCGGTTACAAAGACCTGAACGACTACTTACGTGGGAAGAAACAATGAACAACCCGCTCCCTAAGCCCTCCTTCATCACGGAGGGCTTTTTTTATATCCCGACTTTTCCTGTTTTCTTATCCAAAATCATATTTGAATATGATTTTGAAATATGATTTTTGGATTTTGAAAAAATATTATATTGAAACGATACGTTTTATAATCAATAATTTTATCTTTCAAATTATCCATTCTTATTTTGCACACACAACCAAATATAAAAATCATATTATACAAAAATATATGAAATCATATTTTATTTTCACCATTGTCCTGACGGTTGTCTATCTCGTCTATTATGCAGTTATCATCGTGCAGGACCTTTATGGAAAAAAAGGAAATGGCAAGCCGGAAGAAGAGGTATTTGACCTCGGTGCGCCAGAAGATGAACAGAGTGTGTACGTGACGGAGAGCGATACGGGATTCAATGTGGGTAATGAGAAATATGAAACAGATGTTGCCCCTACCGCTTCGCCTGCACCACAGGAGACGGAAACCGCAGACAATAATGGCGAGATAGCCGTGGCGGAGAAGCTAAAACGCCTGAAAGCCCAAGCGGAGGAACAGATGGAAGAAACCGAGACCTACCTGTCGGACGCATACACGGCAGACGAACTATACAAAGCAATGCTTGCCAAAGGAAAGACGGGCAACCGTCCGAAACTGGTATGGAAACCTCTCAAAGACCGATTGTAAAATGTCGAAAGCAAAAAAAATATTATGTGCACTGTGCTTTGTCCCTTATGCGGCATTCGCCAAAAGTGGCAGCGTAAACTACAGTTGGGGTGCAGACGCACTGGCAACGATGCACGACTTCGTGGTGACGATGATGCTGTACGTGCTGTACATCTGCTACGCTGTCGCCTCGGTTTTCGTAGTCGTTGCCGCGCTCCAGATCTATATCAAAATGAACACAGGCGAGGACGGCGTGGTGAAGTCTATCGTATCACTTGTCGGTGCGTGCCTCTTCATCATTGGAGCTTCAATCGTGTTCCCTGCTTTCTTCGGCTACCGCATATAGGTGGCTGATAGAAGTGTAAAATAAATTCAAAAACAAGAGTACCACAAAAATGTAATAAATATGTTTCAGAAATTTAAAAGAATGTGCCGAAAGGCAAAGAAAACTATCATGCAAGTTTCCACCAAAGTAAGAATGTTAATCATTGCCCTGTTGGGAGGCATACCTGCTATGGCTCAAAGTACGGCAGGCGATTACTCGGCCGGTACGACAGCTCTATCAACCGTAGCGGAGGAAATTGTGAAATACGTTCCTGTCATGGTCAAACTCTGCTATGCCATTGCTGGTGTCGTGGCCATCATCGGAGCCATTTCGGTGTATATCGCCATGAACAACGAGGAACAGGATGTCAAGAAGAAGATTATGATGGTAGTTGGGGCGTGCCTTTTCTTGATTGCGGCAGCCCAAGCATTACCTCTGTTCTTCGGAATTAACGCATAAACAGTCAAGAAATGATTAATGACGGACGTTATCCGGATTATCCGCTGTTCAAGGGGTTACAACGGCCTTTGGAGCTGATGGGATTACAAGGCCGCTACATCTATTGGGCGGCAGGCGTGGCTGGTGGAGCCATTGTGGGCTTTATCGCCGCCTACTGTCTTATGGGCTTTGTGGCCGGACTGGTCGTATTGGCAACTGTCTTATCTGCGGGAATCGTGCTTATCATCCTCAAACAGCGAAAAGGGCTGCACAGCAAAAATGTAAAACGTGGAGTGTATGTGTATGCCTATTCGCACAAAGTATGACTATAAGAAAAACCATCACGGCAATGTGTGTGGCTGATTGATTGTTGAACGCGGGCGGGTCCGCCTCCAGCCGAGGCAGACCTGCCCCTATTTAATGAACGAATATCGGAATGACCCTATATATCATTTTATTTTTCATCGCCCTATGTACGGGTATGGCCTTGTCAGTCTATACGTTCGGTACGGGCGGCAAGCGCAAGCACATCTTTCAGAATATCTATTTCTCTGTGGAAGATACAGATGGTGTGGGTGTGCTGTACACCAAGACGGGTGAATATTCCGCCGTCTTGAAAATCGAAAATCCAGTACAGAAGTATTCGGCAGACATTGACAGCTATTACGATTTCACGCATCTATTCTCTGCCCTTGCGCAAACACTGGGCGAAGGATATGCCTTACACAAACAGGACATCTTCGTGAGAAAACAGTTCGCGAACGAGCCGGAGCATAATCAAGAATTTCTTTCGGCATCGTACTTCCGTTATTTTAATGGGCGTCCGTACACGGACAGCCTTTGCTATCTGACTATCACACAGGAAGCCAAGAAGAGCCGTCTTTTCTCTTACGATAGCAAGAAATGGCGCGATTTCCTCGTGAAGATTTATAAGGTTCGAGACCTACTACGCGACAGCGGTGTACAAGTGAAATTCCTGAACAAAGCCGAGGCAAGCGAATATGTGGACCGTTACTTTGCGATGAACTTCAAAGACCGTACGGTCTCGATGACGAATGTCAAGTCTGACGACGAAACGGTATCTATGGGTGATAAACGCTGTAAGGTGTACAGCCTCGTGGACGTGGACTGCGCCGCACTCCCCTCGCTGATACGTCCCTATACCAATATCGAGGTGAATAATACCGAGATGCCAGTGGATCTTGTCTCGGTGGTGGATAATATTCCGAACGCAGAAACGGTGGTGTACAACCAAATTATTTTCCTGCCCAGTCAGAAGCGTGAACTGGCATTACTCGACAAAAAGAAGAACCGGCACGCAAGCATCCCCAATCCGAGTAACCAAATGGCCGTAGAGGACATCAAGCAGGTACAGGACGTAATAGCCCGTGAAAGCAAACTGCTCGTGTACACGCACTTCAACATGGTGGTGGGCGTGCCTGCCGACACCGACCTTCAAAAATGCACGAATCACTTGGAAAACGCTTTTGGGCGCATGGGCATACATATCAGTAAGCGTGCATACAACCAACTGGAACTGTTCGTCAGTTCATTTCCGGGCAACTGTTACAGCCTGAACGAGGAATATGACCGTTTTCTGACCCTCTCCGACGCTGCGGTATGCCTGATGTACAAGGAACGGGTGCAGCATAGTGAGGAAACGCCGATAAAAATTTATTATACTGACCGTCAAGGTGTTCCGGTAGCTATCGACATCACGGGAAAAGAGGGAAAGAACAAGCTGACCGACAACTCGAATTTTTTCTGCCTGGGGCCTTCGGGCAGCGGAAAGAGTTTCCACATGAACTCCGTCGTGCGCCAGTTGCATGAACAGGGGACGGACGTGGTAATGGTCGATACGGGTAACTCATACGAGGGGCTATGCGAGTATTTCGGCGGCAAGTATATCAGCTATACCGAGGAACGGCCCATCACGATGAATCCGTTCCGCATCAATCGGGAAGAGATGAACGTAGAAAAAACGGGATTCTTGAAAAACCTCGTCTTGCTTATCTGGAAAGGTACGCAGGGAACGGTCACAAAGACGGAAGACCGTCTGATAGAGCACGTCATCACGGAATATTACGACGCCTACTTCAATGGTTTCGAGGGCTTCACACCCCAACAGCGTGAGGACTTGCGTAAGAGCCTCGTTATTGATGACCGCAACAGCAGTGAGAAGCGGCACGAAAGCGAACGGGAACGCGCGGTCCGCATCGAGGGTATCATTGACGAGATAGAGGGCCGACGCAAGGAACTGAAAGTGGAGGAACTGTCATTCAACTCTTTCTATGAATATTCCGTGCAGCGCATCCCGGATATCTGTGAGGAGAACCGTATCACGGGCATCGACCTCTCGACATACCGCTATATGATGAAGGACTTCTATTTGGGCGGCAACCACGAAAAAACGCTGAACGAGAACATGGACAGCTCGCTGTTCGACGAGACGTTCGTGGTCTTCGAAATCGACAGCATAAAAGATGACCCGCTGCTTTTTCCTTTGGTCACGCTGATTATCATGGATGTTTTCTTGCAAAAAATGCGCATCAAGAAGAACCGCAAAGTCCTTGTCATCGAGGAAGCATGGAAAGCCATCGCCAGCCCGCTGATGGCGGAGTACATTAAATTTATGTACAAAACAGCGCGTAAATTCTGGGCCAGTGTGGGCGTGGTGACACAGGAAATACAAGACATCATCGGCAGCGAAATCGTGAAAGAGGCCATCATCAATAACTCGGATGTGGTGATGCTGCTTGACCAGAGCAAATTCAAGGAACGTTTCGACACCATCAAGACGATTCTTGGCCTAACGGACGTGGACTGTAAGAAAATTTTCACCATTAACCGCCTTGAAAACAAGGAAGGACGCAGCTTCTTCCGCGAGGTGTTTATCCGTCGGGGCACGACCAGCGGTGTTTATGGCGTGGAAGAACCACGCGAGTGCTACATGACTTACACGACCGAACGAGCGGAGAAAGAGGCTCTGAAGCTTTACAAGCGCGAGTTACAATGCAGCCACCAAGAGGCTATCGAGGCATATTGCCGCGACTGGAATACCAGCGGTATCGGCAAGGCATTGCCGTTTGCGCAGAAAGTTAATGAAGCGGGATGTGTACTGAACTTAACCACTAAAATAACATCATAATGAAAACGAAAAGGATTTTAATCACCCTGTCACTGGGCTACGGGATAAATATGATGGGGTTTGAAAGCAGCTTGACGCGCGAACAAATCTCTGTCAGCAATCCGGAACTCACTGTTTTGTCCCTCCGGGAGTTTTGTATGCTGTCCAAGGAGAACCTGCTCCGCATGGATGACATGACACCGGACAAAGTAGCCGCCATCGAACGGTTGTTGGCAGAGTATTCCCTTCGGTTGGGTATGTCCGATGTAGAACTGGAAGCGTATTTGAACCGGTATTATGAAGAAAACCCCAAAGAAAAGGAGTTTTACGATATGTGCGACAGGCTATGTAACAGCAAACCTGTCTTCGATGAAAACAGGTTTCGAGAAGAACTATTCAGGGAACTGAACAGTAGTCCGATGAGTGAAAAAAGACTAAGTGACTTGGGATGGCTACGTTATCAGACCGTGCGCGAAACTTATCTAAACCAGCCTTTCTTTTTGAGATGGTTCGGCTCCCAAGAAGCCCGGATCAAAAGGGCCATCAAGGATACTACCATCATACATGATATGTTCTGCCGACTTGTCACGGAGAATTGTATCGAATCTGAACGGTGGTATTTCAATCACAAGGAACCGGAATACATAAAAGAGGTCTGAAACGATGAAACGGCTGTTTATCTTTTGGGTTATCCTATTGCCTGCCCTGACACAGCATGTTCACGCACAATATTACAGCGTGAACTATGACGCTCGTACCGTGGCGGCCATGGCCGCAGCATTCGGCACGGAGGCAGTAGCCGAAAGCTACTACCGCGAGCAGGTGGATGATATTCTGAAACACTATACGGCGGCAGAAGTGGCGGCAGCAGGGATATTTTCTTCCAAATTTTTGGAACACAAGGCTCTGTCCGACCTTGGCATCTGGTGCAGCAGCACGGAAAATTACTACTATCGTCGAATTTACCACATGGTGGCAGAAAAAATCATGCCGAAAATATGGGTGGTGGCGAAGCTGATGCTGCGCTCACCACAAACAGCAATCCACTGGGGCAGCTACCTGATGAAAGTGTGCGACGATACGAAGAGCCTGTGTATGCAGTTCGAAAGTGTGGTGACAAACAGCACGCTGTCGTTCTCGGACATCGCTTTTCTGGAAATTGACCGCGACATTGCCACCTTGCTGAACCTCGCAGAACTGGGCGGTACCGATTGGCAACGGATGTTGGACAACTTTACCAAAGTGCCGGGCAATTTCACGATTGAGAACTTAAAGGGCGACATTGACAACCTTTATAACATGGGCGTAGGGCTGGCAACATCAGGTATGGAGAACCTCGGTGACGCTCTACTGCAAAGTAGTGCGTTCCATGACCTGTTGGGTGGCAAAGTCAATGAAATCGGCAACCTGTATGAACACTACAGTACTCTCTTCGAGCAGGCGGAACATGACATCGGCAGTCTGCTAATCGACATGGTGGGCGGTCAGGATAGCGTGGCCGCATTGTTCAATTTCAGCAATTACGACCTCACATCGTGGATGACCGACTATATGGACAATGCTGTCGGGAACTATTACACGCAACGGTGGTATATCGCACGGCGTGATCAAGGAAGCATTTCTCTATGCGACTACTACCCACCGACAGACGACAACAGCATATTGAACGGGGGTGCATGGACACGCTTTAACACGAGTGATCCGGGATTTTATCCGAACGCTTCGCAACGGGAGCAGGCCCTCGCCAATTCAGAACGGTATGCCGGATGGTCAAGAAGTCGAGTACAACAGCTCAACAATAGCAACGATGGCTACACCTATACTATCAATACCCGACAACAGGCCTATATCATCAGTAAGGGTAACAAACAGACAAAGAAGGCATACGCCTACGAGATACACGTGACACAGAGTTGGAATCGGACGGAGGTGGTCTATGAGGATGTCTTCGACTCCTATTCGATGGATTTGAATACGTTCAAAGCGCAACTCAATGCCCGCCTCTCGGAGTTCAATGACAACGAGGAAGGCTATGTCTATTACATAGCATCCGATGCACGGAACTATTATCAGGCGACGGACGCTGCAAAATTGCAGGGATGCGAAAGCGTGACCATCAGTGTAACCTGTTCAGACGGGGCGACGCTGGGACAAGGCTCGACACAATACAAGTGTCGCAAGTGTGGCGGCTCACTGGACGCCCATTCCAAAGAGTGCGTCATGCAGACCTCGGTAACGGAGAACGAACTGGATCTTTCAGAACTGGACGCACTGATACGGGAAGCGGACAATCAAGTCGCCGTTCTTCAATCTCAGATTAGTGCCTTGGAAAAGGAAAACGCCGACCTTCTGAAAAAAATTGCCGAGGCGAGCGTGGAAGACGCAGCAGCTTATCGGCAACAATATAACTCCAACCGGACACGTATCGAGGAACTGAAAAGCGAACTTGCCGAGTGGCAACAAAAACAGAAGGAGTACGCAGATGCGAAGCAGGAAGCGGAAGCAGAGAACGATGTGCCGACAGATGATTACTACCGCCTACCGGCTATCATGCAGGATTGCAAGACAGCCTATAGCCTCACTTGGCAGGACGGAGGTACATGGAGCGGCTATACGTTCGTCCGTAAGGCGACGATGCCGAACATCAATGGTATCATTACGTTCCGTGCGACTATTTCTATCGCACGGAAGCCGAAATACTTTCTGGGTATCAAGATTCACCGTGCCATTATCCAAATCAGTTGGGAATTGACTTCGGCATACACAGACACGCACGTTGCCGATGTACTGACACTCGATCCGAACCTGCCGAACGAGGAAAAGACTAAAATCGTGAATAATCGCATATCGGAAATCGCACGGGAATATCCCAACTGTAAAATCACTACCGAGTATGCCCGTACAGAACCTATGGAAGAAGTACCGAACAGCGACGTGTACCACCTGCTTTGGTCAAGTGACCGCCTCGAAATCGCACGAGAAGTGGATTCACGTATCACGAAAATATACGCCGACCTCGTATCCTTGGAGAAGATGATGCACTACAAGCGGAACATCATCGACGTACTGAAGGATGTGCTACCGGGACTCGATACGGACGAGGGTCGTAGGCTGACACTCGTGGAAGAGTGCCATGACCGCTGGGTAGAAAACGCACGGACATCCCGAAGTGGCAGAAAGGAGGTACGGCCATGAAACGCACTATACTGATAGCCATTACGTTGCTTGCGCTACTACCCGATGTCGCCAAGGGCCAATGGACATTCGATATCGTGTCGGTGGAAGCGTACATAAATGACCACAAAAAACAACGCAGCCTGTTGCTGGCCCGAAGCACGCTGGAATACAGCAACCAACTGCTGCATGAGTACAGCCGTGAGGAGACGGGCAAATACAAGGAAGTAAATATCGACCTTGACCGCTATACCCGTGCCTTTGATGTCATCGACGTGATGTACCAATCCCTGCGGACGGTGCTGAACGTGAAGGATACCTACAGCTCGGTAAGTGACCGTATCGGTGACTATAAGACCATGCTGGAGGCTTTCCATGAGAAAATCCTGAAACATGGGAACATCGAGCCGTCAGACGCACTGATACTGACTATCAATGAAAAAGCAATACGGGACATCGCCAACGAGGGCGAACACCTCTATAAGTCGGTGAGCGACCTCGTACTGTATGCCACGGGCGCAGCGGCCTGCTCGACCAGCGACCTGCTTATGGTACTGGAGTCCGTGAACAAGTCGCTGGACAGCATTGAGCAACACTTGAACCGGGCATACATCGAGACATGGAGATACATACAGGTACGTATCGGCTACTGGAAATCGAAGATTTACCGGGAACGTACCAAACGGGAAATTATTGACGGTGCTTTCGGACGATGGCGCAATGCGGGGCGACTGGATTATTGACGGTAAAAGAGGAAGGAGGTAAATAATGCCACAAGTTAGATTATGACTTCTATGTACCAAAATTGATAAGGAATATCTTAAAACGCAGGAAAAGCGTTTCGTCCTGAATGTTCGGAGAAGTACAAACAGAGAAAGAAACTTTAAGTACAAACAAGTCTATCTGGCCTATAACCAAGAGGCAAATGGACATTAATAAAAGATGTAATGAAAAAGATCGTTTTTGAAAAAGACATTACGCTATATAAAGCCGATTGCCTTGAAGTAATGCCTCTTCTCCCAGAATCAAGTATTGATTTAGTTCTATGCGACCCACCTTTTGGAATTACAGCCTCGCAATGGGATAAGATAATACCATTCTCGAAAATGTGGGAGGAGATTAGAAGAGTGAGAAAGGATAATGCGCCTACGGCTTTATTTGGCAGCGAACCGTTCAGCAGCCTTTTACGCTGTGGCAATTTAGCCGAATTTAAATATGACTGGGTATGGGAAAAGTCAAAAGCAAGCAATTTCCTTCTTGCTAAAAAGCAACCTCTAAAAGCGCATGAGCTAATCAGTATCTTTTGTAACGGCAGAACTCCTTATTATCCAATCATGGAGGAAGGTGAGCCTTATGAGAATCGTACAAAGAGAGGAAGTAACTGGACAGGAGTAAACAAGGTACCAAATCCTACATTCAGAAATGAAAACAAAGGAACGAGATACCCACGAAGTGTGAAATATTTTAAAACTGCGGAATCAGAGGGCAAAACGATTCATGTTAATCAAAAACCAGTCGCATTGTTGAAATATCTGATAAAAACATACACGAAAGAGGGTGACACAGTCCTTGATTTTGCCTCTGGAAGCATGAGCACTGCAATCGCCTGTATTCATACGAATAGAAAATGTATTTGTATTGAAAAGGATGATATGCACTTCTTGCGGGGAGAGGAAAGGATTAGAAATGAATATAATATAAAAAGAAATGTGGAATAATCCTGGTGATTAACTGATTGAAACACATTGAGTATTAAAAGATTAATAACAAATAACCGAAAGTAAATATGGACAGAATACTCTTACTCGTGACGGTTACAATAATTGCAACCACGGCGGCAAAGGCACAATCCGTGACCTATAACCACGATTCGCCGAAACAAAACCAAGTAACAGTAATGGAAACCGGTACGGGAGCACTCTCGCCCGACCTCTACTATTCCATACTGCACAACAAGTATAAGAAGTCGGCAGCAGTCAAGAACAAACTGTCATTCCGCACACTGGCGGGCGTCAACCTATACAACCAAACGGACGAAGCTGAAGCCATCGACTCGGCATTGGTGAGCCGGGCAAAGATAGAAGCCTTGAACGTGGCTGACCGTCAAGCGGACATCGCATGGGTCGCTGAAGGCGATAAGGTCAACGGACAGATGGTACGGCTCAAACGAAACATAGACCGCATCTTGCCTGTCGGGGGGACACCGGAGGATAAAGACAGATGGACGGAATATTACCATATCTACCAGTGCGCCATTGATGCAACGAAAGATGCCTATATGCCCAACGCACAGCGGAAGAAAGAGTATCTGCGCATCTACGAGGATATAACTCGACAGAACGAAATCCTTGTCGGCTACCTTGCCAAACGGCAGAATACTACGATAACAAGTACGCTACTGAATGCTACCGCTGACCGTACTCTGGATAAGGAGAGTATTGTCCGCGATGCGGTGAACCGATGGCACGAATCGCGCTTTGCCGTGCGCGGCCCGCAATCAGGCAATAACACGGGTGGCAGCGGCGACGGAGATGAAACAGTAAACAAAGGGAACTGAAAAAACAAAAACGTATGGCAGACGGAAATATACTCTCGGATTTCGGTATTAATATCCTTGAAGAAGAAATTGACGATGTGATTTTTCAAACGAACGAGTTCCTGACTGATGCGACTTTTACCGGCTCGCAGGGACCGTTCTGGTGGATACTACAAATGTGCATGGCACTGGCTGCCCTGTTCGCTATTGTGATGGCAGCGGGAATGGCGTACAAGATGATGGTGAAACATGAGCCACTGGATGTGCTGAAGCTGTTCCGTCCTTTGGCTGTTTCAATCATCCTCTGTTGGTGGTATCCGCCAGCAGACACGGGTATGGCTGGCAGTGGGAGCAGTTGGTGTTTCCTTGACTTCCTGTCTTACATCCCGAACTGCATCGGCTCGTACACGCATGACCTGTACGAGGCAGAAGCCACCCAAATAGCGGACAAATTCGAGGAAGTGCAGCAACTTATCCATGTACGTGACACGATGTACCAAAGCTTGCAAGCACAGGCAGATGTCGCTCACACGGGTACCTCCGACCCGAACCTGGTAGAAGCGACCATGGAACAAACC
Source organism: Bacteroides sp. FSHCM14E1 (assembly GCF_019633785.1). Lineage (NCBI taxonomy): Bacteria > Pseudomonadati > Bacteroidota > Bacteroidia > Bacteroidales > Bacteroidaceae > Bacteroides > Bacteroides sp. FSHCM14E1. Next base: position 239,582 of record NZ_JADKYL010000006.1, on the reverse strand, counting down.
GGAGTGGACGAAGTGACGAAGATGGAGAAAGACGCAGCCGAACTGTGGTTTACCTCACTGACGGCAGGAGTCATCGTAGGTATCGACAAAATCATCATGCTTATCGCTCTGATTGTGTATCGTATCGGATGGTGGGCCACCATCTATTGCCAGCAAATCCTACTGGGCATGTTAACAATATTCGGACCTATACAATGGGCGTTCTCGCTGTTGCCCAAATGGGAAGGTGCATGGGCGAAGTGGCTTATAAGGTATCTGACAGTACATTTCTATGGTGCAATGCTCTACTTCGTCGGCTTCTATGTGCTACTGTTATTCGACATTGTACTGTGCATACAGGTAGAAAACCTGACGGCAATCACAGCAAGCGAACAGACAATGGCGGCCTACTTGCAAAACAGCTTCTTCTCCGCCGGCTACTTGATGGCGGCAAGTATCGTGGCACTGAAATGCCTAAACCTCGTGCCGGACTTGGCAGCATGGATGATACCTGAAGGCGACACGGCCTTCTCTACACGGAACTTTGGAGAAGGTGTGGCGCAGCAGGCCAAAATGACGGCTACGGGCGGTATCGGCTCGATGATGAGATAATGATAAACCTAATATTAAATATCCAAAAGATGAATGTACAACAGAAAATTGAGAAATGGTGCAGGAACGAGCGTTTCGTGCACTATGCAAATGAACGCATAAGCGAAGAACTCGTTTATGCACCTAACCACCGAATTGATCCGGAATATGAAGAACTGGACGAAGCCATTACATGGGACAACCGATATATTGTCCCTATGATGACTTACCTTACCTATCGTCTGCAACTGGTCAAATTGCAGAAAAATGCCAAGAATCGAAACCGCCGTGTCTGGTGGATATTCGTGCATGTAATCATGCGGGAAGATTACACACAGCTTTTTGACGGGAAGTTCGAAAAATTTCTGACGGAGTTGCATGATACAGTCATGACAATGTTACATGACGAATACACACGATTGTCTAACAAGAAAAAATAAAGGTATATGGTCATCAAACATTTGGAGAATAAAATCCGACTGGTGGGCATCATCTGCACTGCTTTTCTTGCAGGGTGTATCATCATCAGCGTATCAAGTATCTGGACTGCCCGGACAATGGTGACGGACGCGCAGAAAAAGGTGTATGTGCTGGACGGAAATGTACCTATACTCGTAACCCGCACGACGATGGACGAAACACTGGACGTGGAGGCCAAGAGCCACGTAGAAATGTTCCACCATTACTTTTTTACTCTCGCACCGGACGACAAATACATCCGCTATACGATGGAAAAAGCGATGTACCTGGTCGATGAGACGGGACTGGCACAGTACAATACCCTCAAGGAAAAGGGATTTTACTCCAATATATTGGGTACGAGCGCGGTGTTCTCGATATTCTGTGACAGTATCTCCTTTGACAAAAAGAATATGGAGTTCACCTACTATGGTCGGCAGCGAATCGAGCGCCGGAGTAATATCCTGATGCGCGAACTGGTTACGGCAGGGCAACTTAAACGTGTGCCGAGAACGGACAATAATCCGCATGGACTGCTCATAGTAAACTGGCGCACATTGCTGAACAAAGATATCGAGCAAAAAACAAAGAGTAACTATTAAATCACCAAAGATATGAATATCAAAGGATTCAAACGGATGTTGTTCGGCGAGAAGATGCCGGACAAAGATGACCCGCAGTACAAGGAACGCTACGAGCGAGAGGTGCAGGCCGGGCATAAATTCGCCAAGGCGACACGCATCGACCAAGCGGCGGCCAAGGTGCAGGGCTTTGCCAACGCACACCGGACGCTGTTTCTGGTCATCGTCTTTACATTCGTCATCGGAGCTTTCGTATGGAACGCCTACCGCTTGGTAACTGTGTACAGACACAGTCCGGTAAGTCGCACGGCGACGGAAAAGCAGGATTCAGTGCTTCGGGAACGGCACAAGCTGTTGCAGGAAGTCGAAATAAGGGAACATAAAAACAGAGGGGACAAACCATAGTAAAAAGAGTACTTATGAATACACGGCTTGAAAAATCAGTCCGTTCGTCAGACGAATGGTACACGCCAAAGGAGATACTGGACGCATTGGGCAAATTCGACCTTGACCCTTGCGCTCCCATCCATCCGTTGTGGCCGACTGCCGAGGTCATGTATGACCAGAACATAGATGGGTTGTCCCAGATATGGGAAGGGCGTGTGTGGCTCAATCCTCCCTATTCGCGTCCTCTTATCGAGCTATTCGTCCGGAAATTGGCAGAACATGGCAACGGCATTGCATTATTATTCAACCGTTGCGATTCCAAAATGTTTCAGGACGTCATCTTTCCAAAAGCGACGGGAATGAAATTCCTACGCCACCGCATCCGATTCTACCGACCAGGCGGAGCACGAGGTGACTCTCCCAGTCGCGGTAGCATCCTATTAGCTTTCGGAGAAGACAACGCAGAGATACTGAGAAATTGTGCCATTGAAGGCAAATATGTACAACTCAATTAAAAGATGTATAATGAAGATATTGGAGAAAATCAATTTTCGCCAGCCGAAATATATGCTTCCCGCCATCCTTTATTTCCCCCTGCTCGGCACGTCTTATTTCATCTTCGACCTGTTTCAGACAGAAACGATAGAAATAAAAGACAAGGCGTTGCAGACGACGGAGTTCCTGAACCCCGAATTGCCGGGGGCACAGATCAAGGACGATGGCATAGGCAGCAAATACGAGAATATGGCGAAATCATGGGGTAAGATACAAGACTACTCCGCTGTAGATAACATAGACCGGGAAGAACCCGATAAAAACAAGGAAGAGTATGAATCGAAATACACGCAGGACGACATCGACCTGCTCACGGAAGAACAACAGGAAAAAGCTGCGGCAGCGGAAATTGCCTCTGCCAAGACACGAGAACAGGAAGCACTTGCCGAACTGGAGAAAGCACTCGCAGAGGCGAGACTGAGAGGGCAAAACGCGACTGTACCCCCGGCAGAAACGGACACGGCCAACATTGCTCCACCACAAGGAGCAGCAGCCTCCGGAACCATCAACGAAGAGAGCCGGGCTGTGAAAACGCCATCAGCGGACGAACCGCCCAGCGAGGTGGTACGCAAGGTGAAGACAACCTCGGACTACTTTAACACACTGTCGAAGAATGTCCGTGAACCGAAACTCATCCAAGCCATCATTGACGAGAACATCAAAGCGGTGGACGGCTCGCGCGTGAGGTTGCGCCTGCTTGACGATGTGGAGATCGGCGAGTGTGTGATAGCAAGGGGAACATACCTGTACGCTACGGTAAGCGGATTCTCATCCGGGCGCGTGAAAGGTAATATCAGCAGCATCCTCGTGAATGACGAATTGGTGAAAGTGAGTCTCTCACTCTATGATACAGATGGCATGGAGGGGCTGTATGTGCCCAACAGCCAATTCCGGGAAACGAGCAAGGATGTAGCAAGCGGGGCAATGTCGGGCAATATGAACATGAGTATGGGAAGTACAACAGGAAACAGCCTTGCACAATGGGGGATGCAGGCGGTGAACAATGCCTACCAGAAAACAAGCAATGCCATTAGCAAAGCTATCAAGAAAAACAAAGTCAAGTTGAAATACGGAACTTTCGTGTATTTAGTGAACGGACAGGAAAAAAGGAATTAAAACGATGATGACATGGAAACAGATTTATCAGAATATCACAAAGGTACGGATGGGCTTTATTATGCGGACTATATAGCCCCCAATAAAGCCGAAACATTTATCGGAAAACTTGTGAGTACCGAATGGTGGCATCACAGAGGGCAGTTTGCCCTAATATGCAACTTCCGAACAGAAGACAGACGGAGGATTGCCTTATTCGCTTTTCAAAAACATACCGGTTTTTACGGACCAAGATACGGGAATGTTAATTTCAAAACAGTGGAGAAGGGCACTCTTTGGCAATGTGAAATCCAAATGACCCGGACGGGACGTTGTACTTGGGCGCGTGCCAGGCAGATAAAGAAATGAAGCGAAATAGGGAAAAGAAATCAATATAAATATTTTTAATCATGTGCCTATGAAATCTTCAAACTACTTAAAAAAATTATACGGGAATCCGACAGATGAAAAATATACACCGGGATATGGTGTATTACCCATTATCAAATATATACCCGAAGGCAAGATAGTCTGGTGTCCTTTCGATACGAAGCGCAGTGAGTTTGTGCAGAAATTCAAGGATGCCGGTTTCCATGTCGTGTATTCCCATATCTATAACGGACAGGATTTTTTCAACTATGAACCGTCCCAATGGGATATACTCGTATCCAATCCTCCTTTCAGCCGGAAGGTGGAAGTCTTTGAACGCTGTCTGAAACTCGGAAAACCATTCGCCTTGCTGATGTCCAACTATTGGCTGAACAACGTAGCACCCTGCCGACTTTTCCAGAATACTGATCTGGAATTACTCATGTTCGATAAACGTATTCAGTTCGGAAAAGGGAAAAACGTACCGTTCAACAGCAGCTATTTCTGCCATAAAATACTTCCGAAACAAATCATATTCGAACAGATAGATGTTACGGACAAATCTCCAAGTTGTATGCAGGATGACATCCCAGATAAGGCAAATATCAATTCGCAAGAGAATAAAGCAATCATGAATTTTCAATTATAACTCTGTATTTCAATGAAAAGGAATTTATTTGGCATTATGCTTCTATCAGGTATTTCCATTTTACCGAAAGCTAACGCACAAACTACCTACGAAGAAATGGAACAACTGACGGTGAACGAACAGATAACAACTGTCATCACGGCATCGGAACCGGTGCGTTTCGTGGATATTTCCACTGACAAGGTGGCGGGCGATCAGCCCATTGACAACATCATTCGCCTAAAGCCCAAGGAAAGCGGACACGAGGATGGTGAAATACTCGCCATCGTCACCATTGTGACGGAACGATACCGCACACAATACGCACTGATTTATACCACAAGGATGAAAGAGGCAGTAACAGATAAGGAGATATTGCTACAAGAGCGTAATGCGTACAACAATCCGGCAGTCTCAATGTCCACTGCCGACATGACACATCATGCACGGCGCATCTGGAACTCACCTGCAAAAATCCGCAACGTAGCTACCAAAGCACACCGCATGGTGATGCGTCTGAACAATATCTACTCGGTGGGTGACTACTTCTTCATAGACTTTTCCATCGAGAACAAGACGAACATCCGTTTTGACATTGATGAGATACGGATAAAGCTGACAGACAAGAAACTCGCCAAGGCAACCAACGCACAGACTATCGAACTGACACCTGCCCTGGTTCTGGAATCGGGCAAGACATTCAGACACGGCTATCGGAATGTGATTGTCGTGAAAAAGATGACCTTTCCCAATGACAAGCTACTGACCATCGAAATGACGGAGAAACAGATTAGTGGCCGTAACATCAGTCTGAACATCGACTATGAGGATATACTGGCGGCAGATTCGTTCCATGCAGATTTATTGGAGGAGGAATGACTATGAAAAAGACAATCATCGTGATAATTACCTGCGTGTGTATCGCTGCAAGTGCAAATGCACAACAAGGTAGCGGACGCCTCTCGCTTGGCACAGGGCTACTCTACAAGAACGGCATGGATATAACGCTCGCCTACGAACACGAAATGAACTATCGCCATACGTGGGAGTTCTTCGTCAACGGCTATCTACAATGGGCAGAGTGCGCTTCGTGCGGGCATATCTGCCCGGAATCATTTTGGCGAAACTACCGCAGCTACGGTTTTGGCGTGGCCTACAAGCCGTGCATGACGCGGGGACGCAACCACTATGGCAGTCTGCGTATCGGAGCTTCAGCCGGAAGCGACATGAATAAGTTCCTCGGTGGCCTGCACTTCGGTTACGAACACAACTATGTGCTACGGGCCGGATGGACACTGTATTGGCAAGTGAAAAGCGATGTGATGATAAAAGGTGCGGACGTGCTGCGAGCAGGTGTCGTGCTGGGTGTGAAACTACCTATAAAATAGGGAAACAAAAAAGAAAGCAATATGATACGAAAGATACATTTGGTGGCAGCGGCAACGGCTGCCGTGCTTTGCGCTGCCTGTGACACGCATATAGACGTACCCGATACAGCAGTTCGTCCAGGACATATCCTCTGCGAGGATGGAACAGCCTTGCCTTACGCACAATATGAACAATCGGGGAAAAAAGCGATAGCGGTTGTCTTCGATACCGAAAAACGCGGAGATACGGAGGGGGACGGTTATGCAGTTTACCTGTGGGACATTGCTCCACAGGCATTCGCCGACAGCCTCGGCATCGCACAAGGCACATCGGCTGACATCATGGCTTATGATGGCAATGAGAATACATTCGCACTGTATGATACACAAGAAACCGCTTCGCCAATGGCAGAAGCGGTTTTCGACCTATGGCGGTACGGGCAGAGTGCCTATGTACCGTCCGTGGCAGAGATGCGGCTGCTCTACACCATGCGAAAGATAATCAACCCTGTCATCGAACAATGTGGCGGTGAGCCGTTACCACTGGATGAAAACGACTGTTGGTACTGGACATCCACAGAAGTCGAAAAGCAACAGACAGCCAAGGCATGGCTCTATTCCATGGGGAGCGGCGCAATGCAGGAAACACCTAAAGTACAGGCGCACAAAGTACGCCCTATAATTACCATAAACGAATAAAAGATAGAAAGATATGAAAGATACGGATATATTTTTCAGCATAGCATTGATGATATTGGGAATTGTCCTCATGTATAAGTCCATGAAAGGTAATTCATGCCGACAAATACTGGCAAAACTCGCAGATTCCATAGCATCGGATAAAGAAGATATTAATTTTCAAATTAAAAGGTTCGGCTACCTTTTGGACGAAATGACTGCCGATAATGAAAAAAATTCAATCTTGAAGCGTCATGCCGACAGACTGGAGGAACTTGTCACGCAATTAGACCGCACACGAAACGAGCTTGAAACAAGTAATCTGTCAATGGCGGATATTAACGGAGAGTTGAAAAGAAGTAATGCCGAACTTGTAAAGAGAGCAACCCAATTACGCAATGAGATACAGCAAGACGAGCTTGTCATCCAAAAGATGCAAGAACGCCTTGATTCTCTCAAAAGAATCAAAGTGGGGCTTGAAATAGCCCTGAATAACATTCAGGCAGAAGAAGTACACTATCTCTCGGAACCGGTATTCAGTTTGGGTATTACCCCATCCATCAAAAGCCATCTTGAATCTCATGGAATATTATATATCGGAGACCTGATTCATCTTAACGAGCAATATCTCATGGAAATCTGGGGTATCGGTCCGGTAACACTTGATAAGATAAAAACAAAACTGAACGAGAATGGTGCATGGTTCGGTATGGATGTAATCAGAGTAGGTAATCATTGGTATCGTAGAAAACAAGGACTAATAACAGACTGACTTATGGAAGAAAGTAAGGAATTGCAAGGGTTCTATAAAATATTCCGCACAGTGGTATATGTGTCCGTGCTGCTGGAGTTCTTTGAATATGCCATTGACCCTGCAATGCTTGACCACTGGGGCGGCATACTGACCGACATTCACGGACGCATCAAACAATGGATGATTTACCACGACGGCAATCTTGTGTACAGCAAAATCGCAACGGTACTGCTTATCTGCATCACTTGTGTCGGAACGCGGAACAAGAAGCATCTGGAGTTCAACGCACGCCGGCAGGTGGTGTATCCATTGACGAGTGGGTTATTGCTGCTCGTACTCTCCGTATGGCTGTTCGGCCATACGATGGAAACAAGGCTTTATACCTTACCTCTGAATATCATTCTCTATATGATTGCCTCCATTGCTGGCGTAGTACTGGTACATATCGCATTAGACAACATTTCAAAGTTCATCAAGGAGGGATTGATGAAAGACCGTTTCAACTTCGAGAATGAAAGTTTTGAACAATGTGAAGAAAAAGTCGAGAATGAATACAGCGTAAATATCCCCATGCGATACTACTATAAGGGTAAATTCCGTAAGGGGTGGATTTCTGTAAGCAACTGCTTTCGAGGAACATGGGTAGTTGGAACACCGGGATCGGGTAAGACTTTCAGTATCATAGAGCCGTTTATCCGACAGCATTCGGCCAAAGGTTTCGCCATGGTGGTGTATGACTACAAGTTTCCTACATTGGCGACCAAGCTCTACTACCATTACAAGAAGAACGAGAAACTGGGCAGAGTACCCCAAGGGTGCAAGTTCAACATGATTAATTTTGTGGATGTGGAGTACAGCCGTCGGGTGAATCCAATTCAGGCAAAGTACATCAACAATCTTGCGGCGGCCAGCGAAACGGCGGAAACATTATTGGAAAGCCTACAAAAGGGTAAGAAAGAGGGAGGCGGCGGAAGCGACCAGTTCTTCCAAACCTCGGCGGTAAACTTCCTTGCCGCTTGTATCTACTTCTTCGTGAATTATGAACGTGAACCCTACGATGCCAACGGCAAGCCTCTATATGCGGAAAGACAGCAAGATCCGCAGACCAAATTCTGGAAACCGACAGGTATCGTGCGCGACCGTGAAGGCGGCAATATCGTGGAACCTGCCTACTGGCTGGGAAAGTATTCGGACATGCCACATATTCTGTCATTCTTGAATGAAAGTTATCAGACGATTTTCGAGGTACTGGAAACTGACAATGAGGTTGCTCCGCTGCTTGGTCCATTCCAGACAGCTTTCAAAAATAAGGCAATGGAACAATTGGAGGGTATGATTGGCACGTTACGTGTTTATACCTCGCGTCTGGCAACCAAAGAGAGCTACTGGATATTCCACCGGGATGGCGATGACTTCGACCTGAAGGTGAGTGACCCGAAGAATCCGAGTTACCTGCTGATTGCAAATGACCCGGAAATGGAATCCATCATCGGTGCATTGAACGCTCTTATCCTAAACCGTCTCGTTACCCGTGTGAATACCGGGCAGGGGAAAAATATTCCTGTGAGTATTATAGTGGACGAGTTACCGACACTCTACTTTCACAAAATAGACCGTCTGATAGGTACAGCGCGAAGCAATAAGGTGAGTGTAACGCTCGGCTTTCAGGAACTACCGCAACTGGAAGCCGATTATGGTAAGGTAGGTATGCAAAAGATCATTACGACGGTAGGTAATGTGGTAAGCGGCTCGGCACGTGCCAAAGAAACGCTGGAATGGTTGTCCAATGACATCTTCGGCAAGGTGGTCCAGGTCAAAAAAGGCGTGACTATTGACCGGGACAAAACAAGTATCAATCTCAATGAGAATATGGATAACCTTGTGCCTGCCTCGAAAATCTCGGATATGGCAACCGGATGGATATGCGGTCAGACGGCACGGGACTTTGTGAAGACGAAAACAGGTATGGGCGGTTCAATGAATATTCAAGAATCGGAAGAGTTCAAGACTACAAAGTTCTTCTGCAAAACAGATTTTGATATGGCAGAAATCAAGAAAGAAGAAGCGGCGTATGTGCCGCTGCCGAAGTTCTACACTTTCAAGTCGAGAGAGGAACGGGAGCGCATCCTATATAAAAACTTCGTACAAGTGGGGCAAGATGTGAAAGAGATGATAAAAGACGTTCAAAATAAGCGCAACGCGAAATAAAAATCCGGCTGTCTGACATATAATGTAAATAAAAACAACAAAAACCGTCAGTACAATCGTACTGGCGGTTTACTACTAACTAATCTCTTCTTCTGGTTTATCAGGTGAGCTACCTGCTTAATAATTGGGTGAGTTGCTGATGGCAATTTTTTCGTATTCCTCTTTGTCAGTACCGCATTCAATTGCCCTGTCAATGACATCCCCTAACTCGTTGTAACAAACTTCTTCATTGACACACTCTGCATCTTTGCCTTTCAACAGATATACCTCATAATAGTCCGACCCATTAAGTGCAATAATGACGTATCCGGTGTGTAACAGTCCGTTTACTTTGATACGAAGTGCAGGCAGGTCTTTGAAGATGGTGGCTGCAAACTCTGCGATACCCCATGACATGAGGACGGGCATAGGGGTAAGTCCTATCAACTGCTCTTGAATGGTCTGTGCTATTTGTATTACATACTCTTTTTCCATAACTATGCTATTTTTAAGATGATTATTGTTTTTTTATTCGAACCATTCCGGGTTGTCCTTTTTCAGTTCGGCAACCAATTCTACGTCTGTCAGTCGCAGGTTTGCCATGTCGGTAAAGAAGAAAACCTCGTCATAGATTCTTTCGGCTTCCTTGCTTGCGAAGCCTTCGTTTCCATCGTTGAAACTACCGGGCTGAAGGGCATCAAGCAAGGTAATCGAGCCGATAAGGAGTTCTTCACCCTCGTTGGATTCCACCACACGGCAAGGATAGTTATTGCCGCCAAATTGTACTTCTTGTGTTTTCATACGCTTGTTATTTTAATGGGATATGCTTTCCATTTGTCTTGAGGTATTCCATAAGACACTTTGCTTCTTCATGTGACGCACGATTGCGGTCATCATAGCGACGTGTCTCATCCGCCATCACAATGATGCACTCCTTAAACAATCTATAGAGGCTCTGTTGCAGTGTGGGGTGCATATCAGGTATAGCGGCTGCAAAACGCTTGGGATTGAAACTAAAACTATTCACTGCCATTTCCCATTCTTTGGCAAGTTTGTACTCTTTGCTTTCTTTGATGTTGTCCATTGTCATGAAATTTTAATGATTTATTTTTCTTCCCTCTGTTCGGTTCTATATTCTGTCTGAACCGCTTGGGATTTACAGATGCTTTACAGGACTGACGAACAAGCTACTTCCAACGCTTTTTTTGGAAAATTACTCTTTCACAGAAAGGAAGAATTTTATAAAAATGCACTTCAAAGCGATGGAATCAAGCGCGGCAGTCCACCTTCGCGTCTGGAAAACCAACCGGCGAGGACAGGAAGGAACCGGAGAAGGAATAAGATGGAAAAGATAAAAAGGAGGAAACTGATAGGTATAAATGAAGACGGGTGGCGGCGGGGTATCGGGAGGTAGCTATAAATGGGATAGAAAAGGCATAATCGCGCGGATGGCGGGTTTGCCCGGCAGACGCGCCGCCCGACAACGGTTTGGAGCAGTTGTCCGTGAACATCTTCACCTTAATCTAATTACAAATTAGGAACGAATAGAGGACAGATTACTCCACCCTCTATTCGTTGGTTACTGATTATGGTTAAGCTGCAATATCTTCCTCTTGTGGCTGTTCTTCGGTCTGCATCCCTACTTCGGATTGCTGTTTGTCAGATTGCTCCGCTTCCTGCTTTGCTTGTTCCTGCACCAAAAGAACGGCTTTTTTCTCTTCGATACGTTGGTGACGCTTCTCATACACTTCATTATGTCCGTTCTTGATGTCTGCCAACAGGTCGGGCATATGTTTTTGTGCGAAGTCAAGCAAGAGGGATGCAATGGCATTGTTGCCGTATGCGTTCTTGAAATTAGCAATTAGAAAATCCCTGCGAATAATCGCTTTCTGCTTGCTCGTGAGGTTGGCAATGATGTTTATCTTTTCTTCATCTGTAAGGTAGGAATAAGGCTTTTTTTCCTCGATACCTACCGCTTCGAAATGCTCTTTGCGGAGGGATGATAGCAAGAAGAAATAAATCATCTTGTCCTCGTCTTGCCCAAACTTGCAATCGGACATATCAACCTCCAAAATCTGTTTTTTTGTGTCCTCTACAGTCTTTTCAAGGGCAATTTCCTTGTTGCGTTTGTCTTGCTTTTCCAACTTCTCTACCGGTGAAAGCGTCTGCTCCTGTTTTGTGTCATTGGTAGTACAGGTAACTTTCGGAACATAACAGAGTACGATGTCCTTGCTCTCAATACGGAAATAAAGGATGATTTCACCTGCTTCACTTCGGGTACGGATTTCTTCGCATTCTTCCGTGTAATCGTTCAAATCCTGTTCGAACTCGCTCTGTGCCTGTTCGTATTCTTCGGTGGTGTCGTACTCATCTTTTCGGGGTGCTTCGGGCTGTTCGGGATATGCCTTTGCATAATAGTTAAGGCTTTCCACTTCGTAACCCATGGCGGTAAGACGTTCTACTACGGCTTCATTGCTGTTGAAACTTTCATAGCAGAGGGATACCTCAGGGCGTTCTTCCATAAGGCGCACGGCTTTCTCCGTGAGATATGCTGCATTCATTTCAGCAAGGCAAGTACGATTGGCGCAATTTCCGCAACCACCCTCGCAAAATAACATCATATTATTTGTATTGTGAGGACACGACAGACAGAGGGTCTTGTCAAATGCGTATCGCTCCAAGTCGGTGGTATATTGCCGTTCGATGTTCCGTGCAACATCAGAGGCTTTCATTCCTCGCCAACTATTGTACTGCACCCCCTCTTTAAGATGCTTGTTGTACACCTCTTTCTGAATATCTTCCCCATAACGGCAAATTTCGCTCGCTACGCTGATTGTGATTTCGTCCTGTTCCAAAAGCTGTGCGATTTCGGGCATTAAGGAAACGAATTTAAGGCGTGTGCGGATATAGCTTTCGTTTTTACCGAACTGCACCGCCAAAGACTGCACATCGTGGCGACCACTATCAATGAGCTTTTGGTAGGCATTTGCTTCCTCTATCGGGGTAACATCCTTGCGCTGGAGGTTTTCAGTTACCGCCATTTCTTCGGCAACTTCGTCTGAAATTTCCATAACGACAGCCGGAATGTCTTCCAATCCTGCCATGAGGGAGGCACGATATCGGCGTTCTCCAAAAACAATCTCAAAGCGGTTGTCTTCTATTGGGCGTACTCCAATAGGCTGTAACACACCCTGCTGACGAATACTCTCGGAAAGTTCTGCAAGGCTCGCTTCGTCAAAATTCTTACGTGGGTTGTAATTGCTCGGCTGCACGTTTGCCAATGCTACCATTGTGATGTTTTTCTCTACTGATTGAATTGCTGTTGCTTCCATAATCATAAAAATTTAATTGGTTTTAATATTTAATTTTTTATTTTCCCTTTGTTCGGTTCTCTTTTCTGCCTGAACCGCTTGGGATTTACAGATGCTTTACAAGGACTGACGAATAAGCGATTTCCGACGCTTTTTCCGGAAAATTACTCTTTCGCAGAAAGGAAGAATTTTATAGGAAATGCACTTCAAAGCGACGGAATCAAGCGCGGCAGTCCACCTTTGCGTCTGGAAAACCAACCGGTGATGGCAGGAATGGACCGGATGAGTGGCATTAAAAGAATATAGAAAAGGAAGAATACGCTGAAAGGCGGATGGTAAAACGGATGGAACTATAAAGGGATGATTAACGATACAACGGGACAAGCGGAAGGACGTAAGACCAGACGGTGTAAAACAGGAATGGAACTTACCAGATAAAAATCCTTTGAGCCATTTCGCTAAATAAATCTGTATCAATTGCCTGTTTTACCAGAAATTTGCATTATTTTTGCAGTAACGAAACAGCCGTTTCGGAAACAGCCGTTTCGGAAATAGCAATAAAAAAGGATAAGGATATGAGATTTTTTGACAGGACAGAAGAAATAGCCTCTCTTCGCAAGATTCGCGAAATGGCCAAAAACAATGCTCAGTTTACAGTGGTAACGGGACGTCGCCGTATCGGTAAGACATCACTCGTGTGGAAGGCATACGAGGACGAACCGATTCTCTATTTCTTTGTTGCCCGGAAAGCCGAAGGCGATTTGTGTGAGGACTACCGGCTTGAAATAGAGAACAAGTTGGGGGTCCCAACCATGGGGCGGGCCGAACACTTCACTGATGTGTTCGAGTACCTGATGAAACTTTCGGCAGAACGTCCCATCACACTCTTTATCGACGAGTTCCAGGAGTTTTTCCGTGTGAACAAATCGGTGTTCAGCGATATGCAGCGCATCTGGGATCTATACAGCCCGAAGTCCCGTATTAACCTGATTGTCTGTGGTTCGATTTATTCCATGATGACAAAGATATTCAAGGATAAGAAAGAGCCGTTGTATAACCGGCAGTCGCGCTTTATGACTGTGCGTCCGTTTACCCCAACTGTTCTGAAAGATATTCTTTCGGAATACAACCCCGGCTACACGGCGGAAGATCTGCTGGCCTTGTACGCTTTCACGGGCGGTGTGGCGAAGTATGTACAACTACTCGTGGATGCAGGAGCAACAGCCAAAACGACTATGCTCGACCAGATTATAAAGGCCGACTCCATATTTTTGGGCGAGGGTAAAGCGATTCTTATCGAAGAGTTCGGCAAGGATTACGGAATCTATTTCTCCATACTATCGGCCATTGCACGAGGAAAAACATCCCGTTCGGAAATTGAAAACGTGGTAGGCAAGGAAATCGGCGGTTATCTTACCAAGCTGGAGAAAGAATACGAAATCATATCGAAGAAGCAACCGCTGTTCGAGAAGAGTTCCGCCAAGAATGTCCGGTATGTCATCGAGGATAATTTTTTCACGTTCTGGTTCCGCTTCATCTACAAGTACAGCTATATGCTGGAGATAGAGAACTATGGAAGTGTGAAGATGATTATAGGTCGGGATTATGAAACTTTCAGCGGTCTGATGCTTGAACGTTACTTTAAACGTGTACTGATAGAACGGCAAGTCTATACGCGTATCGGAGGCTGGTGGGACCGCAAGGGTGAGAACGAAATAGACATAGTAGCTGAAAACGAACTGGACGATACGGCGACATTTTTCGAAGTCAAACGCAAGGCCGAAAATATCGACATGGAAAAACTGGAAGCGAAAGCAGCCGCTTTCATGCGTGCAACGGGAGAGTTCAAAGGTTATTCCCTGTCATACAAAGGGTTGTCAATGACTGATATGTAGCAATACATATCGGCATAACGTACTAACAGAAGTCACAGATTTAAAAGAACGGTAAGCGAGGGACATACCCTCACTTACCGTTTTTTTCCAAATACTCCTTCATCGCCTCATTTACAATGTCTCTCAATGACATATTCTTCTCAATAGCAAGGAATTTCATACGCGTATGAACACTCTTGTCGATAACGAAATTGCAATGTACCGCAGGCTCTTTTTCAGTTTTAAGTGGTGTGGCTTCCTTCTTTTGCGGAGATTTCTTCGTGGATGACAGCAATCCGTCCAGTCCGCTTTTCATACTGTCTTTCAATAAATCACTCTTGCCCATATTGTCTTATTTTAATTTCAAAACCTCTTGTGCTAAAGCCATATAATCTTTGGCTCCATTGCAGTTCTTATTGTACTCAAAGACGTTCTTTCCCTTTATAGGAGCTTCGGCCAGTGCCACATTGTCCCGTACAATCGTTTTGAACACTTTGTCACAGAAAGAGTCATTGATAATTTCAGCTACGCTCTTGTTGAGTGTCTTGCGCTTGTCAAACTGGGTAATAACAATGCCACCAATACTCAGGTTCGGGTTCAGGCGTTCCTTGACAATCTCAATTACGCTTGTAATCTTCGCCATTCCGCGCATGGCGAGGAATTGTGCCTGCACCGGAATAATCAGAAGGTCCGCTGTGGTAAGGGCATTGAGTGTCAGCAAGCCCAGTGAAGGTGGACAGTCAATCAGGATGTAGTCAAACTTCCGACTGTCAAGCAATTTCGCAATCAGGCCTTTCAGTATCAACTCACGTCCCGGCTCGTTTATCAGTTCGGATTCTGCCGCCGACAGGTCGAGACAGGACGGCACAACAGCAAGTCCGTTCTCCAGTTCGATAACCGGTAAGGGATATTCACCTCTCATTGCCCCATACACCGTTTGTTCTTCCTCAATGGAGAGACCACACGATTCTGTAAGATTTGCCTGCCCGTCCATGTCGATAGCCAGTACACGCTTTTTCTTCTGTCGCAAAGCAGCGGCAAGATTGATGGTGGTAGTTGTCTTGCCAACCCCACCCTTATGATTCAAAACAGCTATAATTTTTGTCATAATTTGATGTCTTTATATGCGATACAAAGATAATACTATTCTTAGTAAATACTATAATTAGTATATACTATTTTACTAAAAAAAGTATTTTAGTATTTACTACTATACTAAAATACTAATAAACTAAATGTAGTAAGTACTACTTTCAGTAATAGCTAACTTACTAACTTCCTACTTTACTATAATTAGTAAATACTACATTTAGTATTTGTTGTTGTTCAATACTATATGCACATCATCAGAACGGCAAGTCTTCCTTGTCCTCTTGCGGCATAGCTACCGGTGGTACAGGTGCATTGCTTGCGGCATCCGTCGGACTCTCTGCTTCTGAAGTTGTACCCTCACGCTTTCCGGTATTGATGAACTCCAATGCGTCTGCCGTAATGGATAGTTGAATCTGACAGTTTTCATCCTTATCCTTCCACAGTGAAGCCGAAAGTGTCCCTTCAATGAGCAGTAACCGTCCTTTGGTAAGATATTCGGATAGTCGAATATGGTTCTCTTTCTTACTCCGTACCCTTACCCAAGTAGTGATGCTGTTTCCATGTGAATAGTCATCTACCGCAATATCAAATGCAATGAATGAACCGTGTGCTCCAGTAATAACCTGGCAATCCTTGCCAATGCGACCAATTGTGTGAACGTATAACATAATAAATTCTTTTTGTGGCAGGTGGTTAATCCTACCGTTACCTTAGTTTATAAATATTCTTTATTTCCCTCTGTTTGGCCTGTTTGCGACCTCCGGGATGATTTTTTCTGCATCCAAAGGCGGCAGGAACAATCTGGCAAGGCTGAAGAGGAAAAATACGCTCACCAGCGGAGAGGAAGATTTTTGCGCTTCACTTGCGGCTGAATGCCGGCATTGACATGACTGGGACTGGCGATTACCTTTGCGGAAAAATTCAATCCACGGCAGGTTGCACGGCAGCAGAAAAGCGATAAATAGAAGTATATAAAAAAGGAATAGAAAACGCTAAAGCAGGGAATAATAAAACAGGAGAACGGACATGCAGGACTAAGATCCAAAGACTACCTTGAAACTGTGAATAGTGATATAGTTATATCATTCCGCAATTTCAAGTCTGTTCGTGTACCCTTTGAAAAATAACTTGACGCACTTTATGTAACGCGCTACACAAAGCGTGTCAGATTTTTCTTGTAGCAGGCTATCAGTCCTTATACAAAGGGATATAGAAAAAAATTATAAAAGTAACCGACAATAGCTAACGTCAAATACCCCTTGCTCCAATGACCTGATTAGACTATTAAGTCCATAATCACTTATATGTTCATGGATACACACGACGGCCATACAGATAATGACCGCTATTAATACAAAGTATCCGGATAGGGATTTACGCAGCAATGGAGCTTTGCGAATATTTTATGGTATTCTACTTATCAATATGATATGTACTATAAATAAAATTTTTAGCTTTCCTTTGAAAGTTCTCGTGAATTTCTATGGCTATTTGAAAGTAACATTTTTAAGTCATTTTTATTGATGCCCATGTATTTACATATTTTAAACTCACTTATGCCGTCTGATAACATTTCTTGAGCTGCTTTTCTATTCCTTTCATACGCTTCCAGTTTGTCAAAAATGGCATCTGTTAGAAAATCTATCCATTCGAAAAAGACCTTTTCCCCTTCTTGAGTACTAAAATCTATTGTACAGGTTTTCGCACACCTCCTATGAAGTATCAGATAATAAATTCCTCCAATCAGATTCGCCATAATAGCTTTAATATTGATTTTCGCCGGTTTAAACAGATTGTCATAAAACGCAATCAAATTTAGATTCATAATATCCCGTGTTTCTGCTGTTCTCTTTGTCGTTTCATTAATAACCGACATTTCATAAAGTAACAACTTTTGCATTACAGTGTTATCAGACAAGTTCCTATAAAGGGTCTTGAATGTTTCCGCAAAAAACTTTTTAGGTCCCAATATGTTCAGGCTGGAAACGTCAATAGTATCATTGATCCAGAAATCATACTGCTTGGCAAGCCTGTCGTAAAGGTTTTCCATTGAGCCGTATCTTCTATAAAACACATTAGCTTCTATGTTTGCAGCTTTCATCAATGCACTCAAATTGACATTACCAAAACCATATTCAGCTACAAGCTTTTCAAGTTCGGATATTACCTCCTTGTCTATTTGTTCATTTGTCCTCCTATTTCGAGCTTTCTTTTCTTTCTGTTTCACTATTATATAGTATGTTATAAAAATAAATCTGCAAAAATCAGTAAAAGGAAATATTTTTATTTTAGCTTTCGATAAACTTCTTCTTTTCTGAATTGACGATAATATCCCAAGGTAGGCTGTAAGTATTTATACAGCTATTCCATTCTCTTTTCATTTGTTTTGATATAGAGCAACTGGGTCTGTTGCAAATATACATTTTTATGCTTTACAAACAATAGACAGAATATAAAAACTACGTTTACCAATAAATTTGCATTTCAATAATAGACGTATTAATTTACTTATTTATTGCTATATTATAGGAAAATCTCCAATTTGAAAAAAGAACACTCACTACACGAAGAAAACTTGCTGCACATCTACATTAAATCCCTGATAGTTTCCGGTTGCGATAAGAGAAGTCAATTTAAATGAGACCCTAATGATTTCATATAAAGAAAACTTCATGTTGGATTATTCATGTGAGAATTATAAGAATGAAGAAGCATTATATATCGAAAAATGAAACTCTATTTTTTCTTTGAAAGAGGATGTATTACGTTTTATATTCACTGTGTAATGACATCTTATTATTTTGTTGAGAAGTGTTCTTTTACAAAGAATTTCGAAAAGGATAATACATCATCAAAATCATAGAACATATTATAAGTTACGGCTACTAAATAATCAGCTTCCACAAAAACAAGACACATAACAGGAGCCTCTGATATAATATCAATAATCGCATAGTCCTGTTTTTTTAATTCTTCTATTTTTGAGGTTATGGGGGCATGACTCTTTATATTAGATAGAATATTGATTTCTATAGAGTAATATTGTATATTTTTCTTTGATTTATTTGGGACTTTAATGAGATAATGCTTACAACAATATCCGATCTTAGCCAACTCTGTCTGTTCGTTCACATTATTACAAAAAGCGTTTAAAATAGGAGAGATTATGTATTTATGAGACGAGACAAATAAAGCAGTATCTTTGGAATTAGTATCCTCATAGACAATATTATTATCCCAACAATAATTGAAATTTTCAAGTACCTTATATGAAAACTTATCAGATATACTATCGCTACAGATTGCAGCAGCATGAAGATATGCACACATACAAAATATAGTACATAGTATATATTTTATGTTACACATAAATCTTATCTCCTTTTTATACTAACTTCTTTATAAAAATTCGCTTTAATATTGGGTGGAGTAGCATATTCAATTTCTATATAAAGTTTTTTATAAAAAACTAATTCAGAAATTGCACTATCCGCATCAACTTGAGTTGACCCCGATAATTCTTTTACTTGATCTTTAAACTCACTAAAACTTCCTATTATTTCAACGCACCCTGCTGCTCCCCATCCAATATGAGTAAGATCTTCAGGACCAGCGTGAATGTAAAAAGTTCCTTTTAGAACTATTGCACCATTATGTTGAGAATATGTATTATGTACCTCATAGGCTTTTTTATATTCTGGTGCAGGCTGCCTATTGAGCTTATGCAAGCCACTATTAACCCATCCAATTGTTTTATAAGAACTAAAATTTGGTGGGTTATAATACGGCATGAAGCGTAATGCTTTCCATGTATATTTTACACTTTGACCTTTATCATCAGTACCTTTGATATAGACATAATATACAGGGACTCCATAGAGCTCTATTTTGCTATTCTTATCCATATCACTGCATGGATAAGATTTTGCATAATAGGTATCCCCAGTTTTTGTACCAGAAATAATAATATCCACATCTCGGAGTTTCATATAAGTAAAGATTTCAATAATAAGACATATAATTTCAGCAACACATGACCCTGATAAATGATTTACAGATGGGCATAACTATGCCCATCTGTAAATTTAAAATTATTCAATACTATTCTTGATGATATTCGCTTTCCCAAATAGCATCTTCCGGATTATCGCCTTTATGACCGGCAAGCTGTATCACGAAGCTTTTTGCCGGGAAATACGGTGTGATGTGGATGTCAAGAAGCACACGGTCTTTCTGATTCGGGTCTTGTTCAATCTTCATAACCTTGAAGCGTTCGATGAGTTTGTTCGGTCCCATTACACTATCGAGGAATTTCACAACCTGACCACGTAAATCTGCTTCCGTGCGAGTAGTCCAATTTTCAAATGCCCGACGGTTCAGGAAGTCAATCAGTACCTTCGTTATATAGTCGAATACACGAACTACGGAGTAGGTCTGCAAGCCAAGATTATCTCCATTAAATAATGTCTTGGCGGAGAAAGCCATAACCTTGCTGTACTCGTTCACCATCGGCACAAGACCCATACGTTCAAGCTCGGAAATCTCGCTCTTGCGAAGGTCGAAGCGTACACTTTCTACTTCATTAAGTCCACCAAATTTCTTTCCGGCTACTACCTGAGACATTAAGGTGTTGTATATTTTTCCGGCAAGTGAAGAAGATGGCGGAATATAAAGATTTTCTTCTTCTCCAACGCTTTCCTCTCTTTGACGACCAAGCAACCAGTTACAGGTCATAATAGTATTCGATTTGAACACATCTCCACTCGTATGATTGGCATTGAAGAATATATCTACTACATCGTCCGGAGTTTCGAGGTCTTGGAAGTCTGTAACAAGAAAAACCTTGTTCTCGTATGCCATTTTAGACCACTTATCCAAAATGGCATTTGAGCCTATATATCCAGGAACGACAAGCAAGGAGTAGTTGCGACGCAGGTCAAGACGGTCAAAATTCTGTTTGAGTTCGTTGCTAATGTGGTCAGCGAAAATGGTATTGTCCAAATCCTGAAGCTGCTCCATGGTCGCATTGACAATGGTGACATTCTTCACCTTATCACTTTCCGTGTTCTTGTAAAAGAACGCAATAGTGCGATATGCGCTTTCAAGTTCCCGTGTCCTGGCAAGAGCATTCTTCAAGTTATGATTAAGAAGGTTCTCGGCGTTTTCTGCGGTTTCTTTGGCCTTGTCCCGCATTTGTTCGGCAGTGTCATTCTCACGTAAGAGTTTGAGCCATACGCTTAAGCGATTAACCAAGGCCTTACGTTCATTTTCCCACTGTTCATCCGTGAGGAAGATGTTGCGACGGGCCTTTCGTGCCGGATTAAGATTGGAATACCCATCTATGATATTTTCAAGAAAAGCGAAGCCACCAAATTCTTTGAGTTTGTCTATTGCCGATGCAGATGACTTTTGCGCCTGTTGTGATACGACTTTCTGTGAGGTTGTCGTACTGGCTGTCTGTTGTTGAGTTTCCTGCTTCATCTTAGTAAAAGATTAAAGTTCTACTTTCTTTTGATTTGCCAGAATCTCCTCGATTGATGATTCAATCACGTCCATAATGGCATTTTTGACTTCCGGATTTTCAAGTGCTTTCTGTAAAGCGCGGTTGGAAGTAAGCTGGCGAGTTATTCTGACACCCTGCTCTTTCTCAATGTCAAGTTTACTCAAGAAATCACTCTTCTCTTTAATCTTCTTGGCTCCGAAGTCTCCAAGTCCGGTGAATGTCATGATTTCCTTGATTTCATTACCTTCCGCATCCACGTGGCATAAGTCAACTGTTGGTTCAAAACGTTGGAACACATCTTCAATGGTTTCCAAACCATACACGCTTTCCGGAGCCGCAGGAGCTTCATCTGTCAGTTTTTGAACTATCAAAGTTCGGTTGGAGGGGATTTCCGCGATGGATTCGTTCGCATCGACTTTTACTTCGTTGCCTCCAATTCCATAATTGTAGATTGCCATAGAATTTACTTTTTAATATCATACTTTTTTTATAGCTCTCTTTTGGTTTTGTGACCGTGCGCAATATATGAATTATTTCTGAAACCGTCAAATTTTTAGGAGCATTTTATTGGCATCTAACAAGGAAAAGAGTATATTTGCGAAATAGAATAAAATAAAAGAATAGTATGACTTACCTGAAAATGCCATTACAATTGCAATCGGCTGTTGCCAAGAAATTGCAAAGGTGTTCCTATCAGGAATCGATAGCCCAACACATCATGCTACTGATTCTTTCTCACCATGGGGAAGTTATCGGCCGAGAAGACTTTGGTTCCATGATATGGGACCTTGAGTTCAACCAACTTGTGAAAATCAGCGATTGGGAGGAAGGAGTAAAAAACTCCTTAATAAAAACGATAGAGAAATATGAAAAGAGACTACGGAATGTAGATGTGAACGTTACCCTTTTGGAAATAGAAGAAGAAAATATAGATAAAGTATCTCATATCCGAAGAAAGGCACAAATAACGGTGACCGGAATAATGGATAGAACCAACGAGAAATTCAGTTTTAACACCTCATTATATATAAGCCCTTTATCACAATAATCGAACTATGTCAGACAAGAAACAAATTGCAATAAAGGAACGAATATTAAAGCAGGCTATGGAGTTTTGGGGTGTATCCGATATACGCGATATGGACCCCGTGATAGATTTGCTGCTTGAAGTTTTTGCCCATGAGTCCAACAAGCTGCATCAAGAAATAGATCAGTCCGATTCACGGATACTTCACCGCCTGTCCAGAATACTCATAGGAAACAAATGGTCGCTGCCAAAGCCGGCCCATGCGCTTATGACTATTACCCCCAATCATGGGGAATGTTGCGAACTTGATGCCGAAGATCACTTTTATGCAGAGAAAAACATATTTGGCAAAGGGGATATTCAAGTCTTTATAACCCCTTTGTTTTCCTATAAACTGGTTGATGCAAAAGTCAAAGCAATCGCATACAACGATAGTATAAGGCATTCAACCGATAGCTTTAGCACTCCAACACGCTTCCTTGGCCCTAAAAACCGGATAGCGGATTATTGCGTCTGGGTCGGGCTGGATGTGTCTAAAGAAGTCCTGCAAAACATGGACTCTGTAATGTTTTGTATCAAGCCTTCCGATATGGGGTTACTTCCGTTTATGAATATGGCTTTCTTCTATGACTGCACAGGAAACCGATTGAATGCAAAAACAGGCCTTCATGTTGAAGATCCATATAGTAATGCGCACTACTTTGATGAAATCCGCGATTTTTATAGTGACCTATATTTTAATGTGAGTATAAAAGATGCTTCCAAAGAGAAACATACCTACCGAGAAATGTTTCCCGGTTATGTGGCCGACTGCGAGGTCCCAGATGACTCTGAGAATCTCTTTTGGGTCAAGATAGTCTTTCCGGAAATATTCACGAAAGAAAGTCTTGAAAATCTGGAAGTATATTTGAACACATTTCCGGTTGTAAACAGACAAATCGTTTACAAACAGCATAATTTCCGTTCCACCGGACGAATTATACCCCTGAAATGTCCGGGCCGTACACAATTCTTGAACATACGCTCGTTTCAAGACAACAAAGGCCGGGAATATGTAAACCGACTGAACCAGTATGAGGAAAATCCGACAGGTATATTCAGTCTGTATTTTGGCGACCTTGAACGATTTGATTCGGACAGTGCCCGCTCATTAATTTCAAAAGTGTTACAATTAATGAAAGAAGACGGGAGTGCTTTTGCTTCAATGAATCCGGATGCACTTTCGACGCAGCTCAAAGAGTTGTTCAACAAGATAAATGATATAGAGAAAGGATTGGAGGCCACGCTAAAAGGAGATAACAAAATAAAGGCCTTTGTTTTAAGTGTCCCCCAAAAGGATGCGACCAATGCCGAGATAAAATATTGGGTGACTTCCGGATCTCTGGCGAACGGTTTCAATGAACGCACACTGATACAGCAATTCAACATAGAAAAATATGACGCTTCAGGCATCATGTTGCGCACTTGTATGCAAGGAGGAACAACGCATGATAGCGAACAGGAACTTATTAATAGTTTAAGGTATGGTCTGTTGTCCCGGGAACGGATTATATCTAAAGAAGACATCAAAAGCTACTTGTTTCACAAGCTGGGAAAACATGTTGAATCAGTCGAAGTCGGTAATGGCGTGACTATATCTCCTGACAGCAAAAAAGGATTAATCAGAGTGACAGAGGTCAAGATAAAGTTTGGACAATTTGATAAAGATGAAATTCCCAATCTGGAAGAATTGGCCCATTATCTTGAAAAAGATTTGACTGAACGCTCTGTATGTAATTCAAACTATAAAATCAAATTCGTATGAATGATAGCAATTATAGCCCAAGTTTGGTGTCTGCCCTTAAGATAGCAAGAGGAATGGCACTTCAAGACAAGCATAACACGTTCGGCGTGTCACATCTTGTCATGGCCATGTTTGCAGAAAACACGGGTCTAAAAGAAATTTTATCCTCGATGCAGAAGGATGTCGGCTACATAATGGAATGGTTTGACACCCACCGCGAAATGTATAGGTCCAGTGGCACTTCCACAGAAGAAGTGGAGCCTGACGAAGAAGTGTCAAAAGTCTTGGATGAGTCCGAACGGTCTAAAATTAAATTAGGAGCGGATTCCATAGACTCCATCTGTGTGTTTACCGCCATATTGCGTGAAGGTGTCGTATATTCGCATCAGCAGATAGAGATGCTGGATGTTTCGGAAGATGACATATTGTCCCACTACAATGCCCTTACCCCGTTGCATTCTTATCAAGGAGAGGAAATGCAGATAACAGCAAGCGTTCCTTATGCCGACAACCTAAAAAAGCAAGAAACCATCAATGCCGGTGGCTTTGTCGTCGGTAGGGAAAAAGAGGTCCGTACTATTTTAGAATGCCTCGAACGCTCAGAGAACAAGGGCATACTGATTGTCGGTGAATCCGGTATCGGGAAGAGTTCCATCATCAACGCCTTTGTCAAAGATATCTGTGAGAATGAAGACGAGATGTTAAAGCAAATATCTATTGTCGGACTCAATACGGCAAAACTGCTCGCATCAACCTCGTCTGAAACGGAGATAGCACAAAAAGTTGTCAATCTGATGCACAAGCTCAACCAATTGGAACAAGCTGTGCTGGTGATTGATGATTTACAGGTCCTTTTGGAGAACAGCGTATCAGGCAAAGCATCCACACTTATCAACATATTAAGTGCGCAAATCAGCGAGGGAGCCGCAAATCTTGTTCTCACACTCACGAACGATTCTTACCGGAAGAATATCGAAAAGCATCCGATAGAAGGGCGTCTTGATATCATAAAGATTGAAGAACTGGATACGGCTACACTTGAAAGTGCCATACAATTACATAAAAAAAGGATTGAAAACTATTACGAGCTGAGAATTTCAGATGCGTGTATTAAAGATTCAATCGCACTCTCCAAACGATATTTTAAGGAACGCAGCCTGCCATATGCCGCCATCGACCTGCTTGACAGAACCGCTGCTTCCGTCCGGCTATGCAATAAGAATGCACGAGCCAGTGTATCTGATTTGGAAGCGGATTTTGAGGAAATAAAGAGTCTCGACGAAAAAATATCTGAAGGGCCGCTTTACTTACTATACCGTTCTGTATTCAGCAAAATCAGTGTCGTATTGACCACCAAACTGTCAGACAACTATGTATGGGATAAAGAAGATGACATCGCGATAAAAGCAGGACGTTTGTCGGGCATCATCAAAGAATTAAAGGCACTATCCGACCAGTCTATTGAAGAGATACGCTCTTCGGAAATAGAGGCGATTGTAGCGGAGTGCACCAATATACCTATCGGAAAAATACAAGCCCGCGAGAAGGATCGACTTTTGAGCATCGAGAGCAAATTGCAAGAACGGGTCAAAGGACAGAACCGGGCCATTACGACTTTATCAGATGCCATTATAGAATCACGCAGCGGACTGAGTGACCCCAAGAAGCCTATAGGTTCATTCTTCTTCCTTGGCCCTACCGGAACGGGAAAAACAGAACTCACAAAATCACTGGCCGAGTTACTGTTTGATGACGAATCAGCCATGATCAGATTTGACATGTCCGAGTTCAAGGAAGAACATTCGGCTGCATTGCTGTATGGTGCACCTCCGGGATATGTAGGATATGAGGAAGGTGGTTTACTGGTCACTCAAATCAGACAGAAACCTTATTCGGTAGTGTTATTCGATGAGATTGAGAAAGCCCATAGCAGCGTTTATGATGTTTTCCTGCAAATGATGGATGAAGGCAAGATACATGATAAACTGGGCCGGGAAGGAGATTTTTCAAATTCCATAATCATTTTCACCTCCAATATCGGAAGCCAGTGGATTGTGGAACAAATACAATCCGGACATACTCCTGATTCCGGAAAGCTCATCGAGGTTATGGCACAGTATTTCCGACCTGAATTTTTGGGACGTCTCACCGAGGTGGTTCCGTTTGCGCCAATAGATGAAAATGTCGCCAAACAGATATTCAACCTCCATTTTGGAAGATTGCAAGAACAACTGATGAAACAGAAAAACATCCAGTTGAATTTGTCGGATGAAGCATTGCAACATCTGGCAAACAAAGGGTATTCTCCCAAATACGGCGCACGTCCGATAGCAGGAGTCATAAGAACTTATATCAAGAAGTCCGTATCTCGTCTGATTGTCTCTGAGCAAATCAAGTCGGGTGACAACATCGTCATAAACTATCGAAACGGTGAACTGATATGGGAACAATGTTAGCGCAAAAGAAACCCTTGGAAAGCATCCAACGCAGTCAGGCAATAAATTTTGTCGCAGAAATCTTTTATGATGAACTTCAATTTATTCTTGACCGGCGGCTGTTGGACCATACTATGGTTAATTGCCATGGTATGAACAGTCGTGTGAAATCCAGAGATGTATTAAGTGTTTCGGTACAGCATATCGCGGCGACAAATGCCGACAAAGAATATATATTGCTGAATCTGGCAAGAAACAGCATCTATCATCAATTGCCGGAATTACTATTTCATCCATTGGTGCTTAGCACACCGGGCATGAGCAACAAGGAGATAGTTGAAGCCATCCGAGCCAATGAAAAACAGGATAAAGAGCTTATACAATTCTTTGCACCCTTTGATACAGAGTTTTTCAAAGAAAAGGTCCGTATCAATAACCGCCATCTGAATTTCTTTTCAGACCCGGACTCCAAGAAGAACTTCATCAAGATGATTGAAGTTATGGAAAATGTCGAACTATCCATTACTTCCCATCAGAAATATAAGCTGTTCCTATTCCTCTGCAATGCAGAACGGTATAAAGAGAACCTGCCTGCTATCGAGCAACTGCTTCTTATCGTTTTGGGATTGAAGGTGAAACTGCGACTGGAAGTCCATGAGATTGATGAAACGGTTTACCTTTCCGTCGGTTCCGGATGTGTCGGACAGACATTAGGCCTTAATGGTCTAATGATAAGCGAAACCGATGATTTGACGGCGACAATCATCCTTGATACTCCGACAGATGACTATGAGGAGGTAAAAACGCATCTATCCAATGTCCGCCGGATACTTGATTTTTTCATCCTTTCAACAAGAAATATCGAAGTTGATTATCTGGTACGTGGAGAAACGGATTTTATACTCGGAGAAAACCGATTAGGATATAATATGAACTTATGAAAAATCTAATAATATGAAGATATTGCTATATTTCTTTGCACGTTATTTATTGGCTCCATTATTTGTAGCCGTGATGATATTTGTCTTGACTGGAATAAAAACGATCAAGAGCAAACTTAGCCTGAAGAAATTAATCATATTCATTCTTCTGGCTTCCATTGCCGTCGCTTTACCCAGCCTGTTCGGTTTCCTAAAAAACGAATACGTCTGGGGAGGCTTGACATTCACGATATTGTCCTATATCCTCCTTGGAGCATTGTTCTGCAAACTGTCAACCTCCGATTTGTTCGGAGCAATCGGTATTGGCAGTTCCCGAACAGCGGTCATTCTCACTCTAACCACAATATGCGCTTTAGGCGGATGGTGCTACTATCTGCTGTTTGAACTGATAAGCAAGCTACCTTATTCGCTATGGAACACAACAAATATCCTGTGGTTTGCAATCCCATATCTGATTATGTACAGCAGAACCCTGTTCCTGGACATCCCGCACCCGATATATACCCCATGGGAATTGAGCTATGGTACCTTTGACCGGAAATATTGGGACAACATAGACAACTTCGGCTTCCGAACGGTCAAAGTTAAGATCAAACGGAATATAAAAGACCCGACATACGCTTCGTTGGTTGTCCGCCTGCCCAATGAAATATCTCTTGGGAATTGGTTCAATTGGGTTATCGAAGACCAAAACAGGCGTTTCCCCCAAAACAAGATTGAAACAGAGAAGGAAGATATGCAAATCGGATGGATGTTCTATACCTCAAAATGGTTTAACTTCCCGTTGTTCATAAGAATACTTGACCCCACTCTGACGAGTGAGGGCAATAAGATTAAGAATAATCAAACGATATATATCCGACGTGTACAAGTAGAAACAAAAACATCATAATATATGAAAACACTAACATATTTGCCTGTAAACTGGGTCAATGGTCTGAAGCTGACCAGCCAGCATTTCTTTGCAAACCAGTATTGCCAAACGGAAGCTCTCAACCGCGAAGCAGGAAGGAGTCTGACCAGTTATAACTATGGTCTTGGAGAGGTCCTTGAAGGGATAGGTGACAATCTTGAAATAGAGATTTCAGGTGATACCATGTCTACTCTCTGTGTCCGCCTGAAAAGCTGCAACGCTATCACCAAAGGCGGTCTGCCCATCGTTTATTACGACGGTTTATACGGGGATGAGAAACCTTGTGCAACCATTTCAGAATCCGGTCTGCAAGCCGAGGACAGCGAGTATATGGTACTAATATCCGTAGATCCGTATCACTTGATACCTGTCGGTGAACCGGACCCGGAAGAGGTGCCTTTGCATCACCCGTATGTCTTGCCGAGCATAAAACTCCATATCGTTCCCAAAAACCAAGTCAACAAATCTTTCTACAGCCAGAATTTTTTGCTGGTGGCAGAGGTATGCAGACAAGGGAATACCTATAAAATCAATCATCAATATATTCCACCGGTACAACATTCCGCTTGCCACGATGGGATTAAAACATTCATTTCCCAATTGGCACGTACCCTACAGTCGATAAAAGAAGACGTGAAACTCATTTACAGCAGGAATGTTGCTGACAAGCGTAGAGATACGCTTGCCAATAATACTTTTGAGCTGTGTAAGGCTTTCTCTGCCTTTTACAACTCAAGAATCTTCTTTATCGAACAAATCGCCTTAGAGCAACCGCCGATATATCTTGTGCAGGCCGTGAATGAGCTTGCAAACGGCCTGAACTCCGCTCTTCAAAGTCTTTCCGAAACGGAAAGAGAACAATTGCTCCAATACTTCTATGAGTGGACCAATGTCACACCCTCTGAATTTATCACGAAGATAGAGAGCCTAACCAAGCTTATGTATGACCATACCAATATAAACCAATCATTGCAGACGGCAGGGGCATTTGTGACACTGCTCAGCAATATGTTCCACAAAATGAGTGAACTGGAATACATCGGAATGGTTCGTGAGAATATTATAGTAGGAGACGAAAGTCACGAAACAATAGAAGCTCAAAAGAAACGATCATGGTCGTTTATAGGTTGAGCGATTAAATCATAGCAAGTATGGAAGCAGAAAACAAAATAGCTCGTTTGAAAGCGAAACTCCGATTTACTTTGGTATTCGCTATCGCACTGATTGTTACCACAACCGGAGGTATCGTAACGATTGTGACTGCACAAAAGGGAATATCCCTTCTTGAAAGCAAGAAGGCCGAATATGACAATGTGTTCAAGAAACAGGCAGAACTTAACTTCCAGATAGAAGAATTGTTCCGGGACTTGAACAATCTGAAGACCAAGCGGCGAAATTCGAGTGAACACAAGCACATGCAAAAATTGATAACCAAAAAACGGTTATTAATGGAAAATGACATTGCAATGCAGGCCGATAAAAGCAAGTACGAAGTGTATAAAGCTATGCTTGAACAGATCCGTGTCATCCAATCATCAATGGATGACCTTGACCGCGAAAGCAAAAAGCGTGAAAGCAACATGGAGCAACTTGAAAAGTGTAGAATCAAATATCAGGAATTAACCAAGAATAAACTGACGAAGCCATGACAAAAGACGAAATGCTATGGGGAAACATCCGTTTCCTCCTGCTGCTGATTTTCTCAGTAGCCGCAATTTATATCATACTTTGCCGGTATATACTCAACGTACCGACAGAGGACAGTTCGGAGTTGATAAACGAAATCAACCATTCCGAACGCATTTTTGAAATCCAGCATACACATATGCAGCAAGCGCAGAACATCTGGAATGAGATTGACTCTCTGGACTTCAACATTCATCAAGTACAAAAGATGGACGAGGTGAAGGATGGGATTTACCAATTGCAGCATATATACAAGGAAAACAATATGAATACGAAATTCCTTTTCGGCGTGTTGTCCTCCAGAATGCTTAAATGCCAATTCGACATAAAAGAGGAATTGAACAGTCTGGTACATAACAATGCACTGATTGAACGGGATTTGGAAGAATGTAAAGCCAATTTATAAAACATTCGCAATGGATAATAAGAAAACTATAACAATCATCATATTGGGACTGGTTGCCATGGCAGGTATCCTTTTGTTTTTGTTCCTGCCTTCGAAGTCGCACCTTGCCAATATTGACTTTTATGTGTATGACACCAATGATAATTTTCATTATGAGGTCAATGAGCGGTTGGAGCTATTAGTCAACGATACGGCAGCGATTAAAGGCAAGCGGCTCATTTGGGAAATGGGAAACGGTGATACACTGATGAGAAATACGGATGTGTCATACACTTACCGTAAGGCCGGCAAATATCTTATTACTTTGAAAATAGACGGAAAACACTCCGTAAACAAGTATATCAAAGTTATCTCAGGGCTGGAGCATGAGGCCATTGATTCCATACCCCGTATAAATGGAGTGTCAGAGGGTTATCAAGGTGAAGAGCTGGTCTTTTCGGCAGAAGGCTATGGTATGGACACATGGCTATGGGAATTTGGAGAAAGCGGTACTGTGGACGCATACGAGCAGCAAGTCGTGTATTCGTATGATATTCCGGGAGAATACACCATCTCATTACAAACCAATACGACGAAATATCCGGTGAAGCACCGTATAACCATTCTCCCACGCTTTGAAAAAGCAGAGGAACTTGTCACGGTGGATTCGTTGGTACTGGTACAGAATGATATAAAAAAACACTTGCAAGCCATAGCTGACGCCAAAGTCTCACAAAAGTCGGTCTATTACGAACATACGAATTATATCCGTAACAAATATTTTTGCATTGATGCAGACCAGGTAGTGGTCGTCATCAATGATGAAAAATACAATGACTTCAACGGCTATTGCCAAGGACTGCATTTTCTTGAAAGCAACAGGAAAAAGCGTGTGAGTATTGATGATGTGAAAATTGACGATTTGAATTGCGTCAAGTCCATCCATGTGACACAAAGTTATATTGAAAAATGAAACAACTGAATCTCATACGAAATCTGTTTTCTGTGGCCGTGATGATTACTCTTGCGTGCAACGTATCTGCCCAAGTGTCCATCCGCGACAGAATACAAATAATGGATAGGGATATATTCAATTATCCGGAATCAACAGAAGCTCCTTTCAAAACAAAGAAAAGCAAGACAAACAGAATTGTCTATTCGGACAGGACTGGAAATCAAAGTTATGAAGACCCGTATTTCCAGCGTAAGCGGTCTTCACACGGGATTGGCACACCCTATTACATAGTAGGTGAAAAGAACGGAACCTACAAGCTCGTTCAGGCTGACCCAGACATTACAGGCAAGCCCAAGTCGATAATAGGTTTCCTGTATAACAGCAAGAGACACTTTAAGGAACCCCGTAAAGTCAATTATGCCGGATGGATACCATCGGAAAATGTACTGATGTACGACCATGCCCGTATCAATCCCCGCAACAACCAGCCGATAAGGTACCGTATAGGCATAAACAGCATTAACAAGCTGTTCGATATCCATCAATTCTTCAATGGAGATACCCTGAAAATATACGGAGAGCCGTTTTTGAAAACAACAACGGATGCGGTAGTTGTCAGCGGAGAGGTTGTTTACCTATACAAGTTAGACAAGAGCGGCAAATCCGCATTGATTTCCAATGTTCCCGCATTATCAGACAGTACCAAACGCTTTTTAGGGTGGGTTCCCGCTGACCTTCTTGCAGAAGTCGGCCAAAATGAGGTGTATCATATTGATTATTCACGATACCGTGATTCTTTGTTGTGTGCTGTCAACCTAATGTATCCCGATACGTTGGCATTACATAATGCGAATATTCAGGGTACGATGTTGTTCAACCTGGATGGAAACCTGGCAGGGCCTATGACGAATGGGAATATCCGGCTGAACTATCCTTTGTCCGTCTGGGACAAGAACTGGAATAAGATTATCAATATCAAAGGCGTAGACATCATGGTTTCCGATGTCCGAAAGATGGAAGCGGAAAACAAAAACGTGAACATACATGTACTGTTCAATGATGCCGACCTGCCTTATCTATCCCCATATATCAATGTACTACAGAACCTAAAGCTGAAAATGAAGCCCGGATATGACTACACTTTCTCAGCAACTTGCATATCCTCCAACGGAGAAAACAGACATTTGGCCCCAACCAAGGACTTTTCAGCCTGGCTCGACTATATCAAACAATCCATTTCTTCCAAACGGAAAAACGAGCAAGAGGAACAATCATCGTTTTACGGTTTTGGCGGGGCTATCAAACAAATCTCCCGTTATGATGACGAAAGCCGTTTCAGCAACAATGTATTTGTCATTTTAGGGTCAAAGCAAACTTTATCCTTGCACGAGCAACAACTCTCGTGGCTGGCAACCCAACCGGCAAGGCTTCTGTTTGTCCAGATAGACAGAGCGTCAGGCACTTCTTATCAGGACTTCCTATTGCAGGCCAAATCCATTCTGGACAGCCATTCTACGAAATACATAGACCATATATCCAATTATATCGCAGACAGCAGACTGGTAAAGACGGAGCTGTTCAAGAACATAGAAGCTACGGATGCCAACTTATACCTGTACGATGCTCCATACAACAGCCTTACGGTAGGAGGAATCTTATTCCCTAAAGGTAGAAACAGACTGGAAAGCAACGCTTTGGAAACAGCCTTGGATTCCGTATTATGGCAATCTTTCGAGACGGACAGCCTACTGTTGCACTCACTTAAAGATTATGAGCGAAATATAGGTGTCCTAAGAAGCCGTCCCACATCCGAACTGACGCATATATTCCATCATACGGAAAATCCTGACAGTATGAGCCTTGACGATATAGATAGAAACAGCGTGAATGACACCTACTATATAAAGGCCTCCGTAGCGGACAGTATAATGGACGGGTACGAATATGGATATCTACTCGATGACAAGGAAGTGATGGAACTGCTGCAAAGCTACAGGGGACTGCTCCCGGAGTTCTCAGATAACATAGGGAAAAAGGAGCTAAGAGTGCTTCGCAAGCAATTTAACCGGCAAAAGAAAAGCATAAACAGAAGTTTCTATCGAAAAGTATTGCCCAGAAATCCATATTTGGCTCAAATCTTCTATTGTAAGACGGGAGTCATGGCCAATGACAGCCTTTTAAATTCAACAAAGGTGAAGAAACTAAAGAAAAGAAAGGTTGAACTGACGGACTTTAATAGTGGCTATACAACCCTGATTTCAAAGATGAAGAGACTGGAAGACATATATCAACGCAACCTTTTCAGACCTGTATTCATCGCCGGCAAGAAATATTATTTTATTCCGAAACAATTAATACTGTAAATAAAATGGAACCAACAAGAGAACAACTACAGGCAGAGATTCTTGAAATCCTATATCAGAAGTGCCTCCAGAAGCCAATATGGGTATCTTGTGCAGAAATATTTTGGAGCATCAGCAACCTCAAGGTATCAGAACGGAGTGTCAAGGACGTTCTTGACTGGCTGGTAAAAAACGACCTTGTAATTTATCAAGCGGATAAATACCAGATTGCCAAGCGCGAATTTATGGATATATCAAGACGTAAGGCTCTTGAGAAAAAAGAGACCGAAGAAAATGCCGAAGTCCGGACTGTGGAGTATGGAACATCCATTCCGCCTCACACGATGAACCATCATCCATGGCTTGAACGAGAGTACCAACAACCTGTCGCAAAATCATCAAACACAATGTTTGCCATCATAGCATTAATAGCCTTTCTGATCAGCGGCACACTTGTTGGCATACTCCTGTTCAACAGCTTCGCAACGGAACGGCGCAATAATGCAGAACTGACATACCTTCCGGACAGCATACAGGTTCCCTCGTTACAGGTTAGCACGCCCGGATATATCCGTGACGCATATACGACCAACCGCAACTTCAAGAACATCCAAACTTCGCTGGAGACACAGCAACGGATTAATTCTGAACTTATGGATATCTGCAAGGCACAACAATCCCAGATTAATATACTGACAACTTGCTCCAAACAACAAGCGGCGGACATCGAACATTTGGAAAAGGAACGGAAGATCTACACATGGATGATTGCTCTTGCACTCCTGGTATTAAGTTCATTGCTCATCTGCCGATACGGGCGTAAGAATTAGGACATACGCAAACATTCAGACTGCATAGTCAATCTGCTAACGGTATCTGCCACTTTCATGCGGTGGATACCGTTTTTCTGCATTCCGGCAGCAGTTTTCTTTCCGACGGTTTCGTCCATTCCTGATGAAACTTCTTCTACAAGTGTTATTGTACAATACCGGGAATCAATTTAATAGCGACACATCATCAACGGGGCGTGTTTCTAATCATATAGGACAGTGGCTTTATACACGAACATTAGTTTAAAACGTGTTAAAATGAAAATAACAGCAAAAAAAACGCGCTAAAAAATTTGGAAAAATGAATATAAGCACTTATATTTGCTCACATCAAAGATGATGTTTTATTTTCTTCTCTTTTTCCCACAATAAAACTGAGTCATCCGGAGGCTGAGAGGAAATTTCAAAAAATCGTTTTTGAGGTTTTCTCTTTTTTGCATCTATACCGGTTAGGGCGCAAGGACGGAGAAACCGAAGTAAAATAATTAAGTTTAACCCATTAAATCCAAGTATTATGGCATTTAGAGCATCATTGGAACTTAACAACAAGGAATTTGACGTCCTTTATTCAAACTATGAGTTTAGTCGTAACACGGACCCTAAAGGTATGCCCTCTTCAAGCGTATTGGGTGGTAGAGTAAAAGCAACCATCGAATCAACAGAAGACACTTCGGTCATCGAAGCGATGTTGAACAGTCCTTTCAAACCTGTAGAAGGAAAGATTATCTACAAAAAAACGGAGGAAGATGCCAAGATGAAGGAGATTCAGTTCAAGAACGCATACATCGTTCACTACTCGGAAACTCTGGACGCGAACAACGATGTGCCTATGACAATCACCATTACGTTCTCCGCTGAAGAAATCATCGTCGGCAGCGCAGCTCTTGACAACCGTTGGCCGAAGAAATAAATCGGCGTACATAGGTAAATCCTAAATCAAAACATTTGTCAGGCCGTCCGACGGACTTCCGCCGGGCGGCTTTGGCAATTTGGATATAAACCGTCAAATATAATGCCGCCATGCTGGAACAAAAAAAAGTCACATTGGAAATAGCCGGCATACCCATGCCGTCGTTTGTGCAGTTGATGCTCAAACAGAGCATCAATGAGCATCACTACTTTGAGATAACGCTGGATATCCAAGCCATAGAAGCCTATGGTGTGGAAATCCCGGAGGCGTCAAAAGACTGGGTTGGGAAAAAAGTAATCATGGACTTCGGCGGCACTATTTTTGTCGGCGTGGCCACCATGGTGGGACTTCATCGTTCCGGTGGAACACACGGAAATATAAAAGTGACGGGATATTCGTCAACATTCCTATTGGAGTCAGACCACACTTGTGCCTCATGGTGCAACAAATCCTTGTCTGACATCGTTAAGGAACTTACAGACAAGGCGGGAGTGCAAGCTCTTGTCAATCCGGAAACGAAATCGAAGCTGGAATACGAATGCCAGTACGAGGAAACCAACTTCAGATTCATACAACGGCTTGCCCGCCAATATCAGGAATGGCTCTACTACGACGGACAGAACCTTGTATTCGGGAAGCCACAGGCCGGCTCGACGACCAAGCTGACATACGGCGAGGAACTATCCGTGCTCGATGTCTGCTCGCAGGCACTTGCCCGACCAATAAAGGGAAGTTCTTACCATTCGGTGAACGACCAGACCTATAATGGCCAATCCCCCGATACCGCAGCCGGACAAAACACATTAGGACAAGCGGCCTTTGACTCATCATTGGCTTTGTTTACTGCTCCCGCTGTCCAACGGGCGGAACCGCGCATAACCAATAAGGGTGAACTTGACGCCTATTTCCAACGCAGGCAGCAAAGCGACAGCGCCGCATCCAGTTTCATCACCGGGGAAAGCGATTGCCGCATCCTCACGGTGGGCAGTATCATAGATGTTCATACCGCTATCCATACAGGAATAGGTATCCACGTAAAAAATAGCATCGGCACCTATATCATTACGGAAATAACCCACGTAGCCGGTATGGGTGACAGTTACCAGAACTATTTCACCGCACTTCCGTCCTCTATTCCCACCCTTCCATGCCCGGATGTACCTCTGCCTGTCGCTCATACACAGCAGGCCGTGGTTGTCAGCAACGAGGACCCGAAAAAGTTAGGCCGCGTCCAAGTCAAGATGAACTGGCAGACCGGCCCGATGCAAACCTCGTGGATACGGGTGCTCACTCCTGACGCAGGTACAAGCGACAAAGTGCCCACAAACAGAGGATTTGTATTCATACCTGAAAAGGGAGACCAAGTCATGGTGGCATTCAGATATGATGACCCGAACCGTCCGTTTGTACTTGGCAGCTTATTCCATGGAAAGTCAGGCACCGGTGGCGGCAGTTCAAACAAAACAAAAAGCCTGACCACCCGCAGCGGTTGTACCATAACGCTTGATGATGAAAAAGGAAGTGTTACCATTGCAGATCCGACCGGAAGCACAATCATCTTGAACGGTGACAATACCATCACCATTGATGCAAAGGACAAAATAACCATCCATTCCAAAGAATTGGAGATACTTGCTGATGAAAAGATAAGAATTGAAGCCGATTCAGAGGTTGAGGTACTTGGTAAGACATCCACTTTTGAAGGTAAGTCCGAGGCAAAAATAAAAAGTGATACGTCCATTAAGGAAGAGGCAGCTACGATAGATATAAAAGCATCTGCAACACTGAAAGCAACGGGAGCAACCGTTGATGTGGATGGTTCTGCGATGACAAATATAAAAGGCGGTTTACTTAATTTTAATCCATGATAAACAACGAACATAATCCGATAGCCATAAGAATCAGCAACGTACAGGACTTATGGATTGAAAATCGGGAGAAATTTCCCGATGCAAAGATTTATTGTCTCGTTTGCGAACCGACTGATTATCAAATTGTAGAAGGATTCATACGGCTTGAAGCCTCCGAACATGGCTGCACGTCGGATATAATTGTCGGTTTCAAAGCTGACTATGATGATAAAACAGACTTTTATAAGTTCTTGATAAAAGCATGGATAGATTCGTTTTCCATGGATGTAGAGAAAAATCCCGATTGGGATTGGGCGGATTTTTCTTCATTTAAGTCAGAGTTGACATCTGTCAGTTCTCTAAGTGCAGATAAACTACGAGACTTGTATATTCGTCTTGTTACAAGTTTCAAGACATTTGTCGGAAACGACAATCTACTCGGCATAACCCTCTTCATATCCCGCATTGGCGATGTGGAAGCTCTGAATGAAGTAATAAAGGACATTGCCGAGCGACTGCCCGCAGGGGTTGCACTTATTCTAATTGACTATAAAAAGAGAGAAGTCTATGATATCCTGCTGTCTGAAATGAAAGGCAAGATATGCTTAATAGACATCCCCAATCAGAATATGACCGGTGCATACAAAGAAATTGCGACCCAAGGTAATCCACAAGATCCGAACGTAAAATATCGGAAATGCCTGTTTGAACTTGGAGAAGCGGCATCGAAAGGAAACAAGGATGAAGCAAAGAAGTTGGGACATGAACTGATAAGGCTAAGTCGTGAAATTGGCGGAACGGCATTTATGGCTTCGTCCTACCTTATGTTTGGGGGATTCATGGTAAAGTTTCATCGCGAAGCCGGATTCTGCCATGATTTGTTTGACAAAGGGATAGCTTTGGTCCTTCCCAAATACCATGATGAGCAGGATTGCGCACAAATCCTGTTACAACTCTATAATTACAAAGGAACTGTACACAGTTACAATAAAGATATAACAGAAGCCATCAAACAATTTATGACAGCCGTCAGAATAGCCAAGGAGGTCAATATGAAAACCGAGGTTGTAAATGAATACAACTATGCACTACTTATGGCATTGAAAAAAGACAGGCTTACATACGAACCGATCTTAAATGAGGCATTTGAGTATGGATACTCATTTTCTGACGAAGACTTAAAGATTATCAATCTCTCATTTATTGCCTCTACCTATCTTGACAAAACATACAGCCTTGATTCGTCAAAAAGAGACGAAATCTCAAAACGTATGTCTGACTTATATGGCGAGGACTGGCAGCTTTCCACAAAGGAACTGGCAGCCAAACTCGATGCGGAATACTCACTGAGAAACCCAAAATAACAGAATCATGTTACTCGCGGACAGTCATATCACTATGGTAGTCGGGGTTGACGTCCATGTGACGACAGCTCCCCCCTTCAATCCCATCCACCCTTACATAGGTATGGTGATGGACCCCGCCGACTACATACCGTTCCTCGGCACGAACGTGAGCGTGAACGGGCTGAAGCGCGGCGTCTCGGACACGGGCGGCATGATTATCCCCCTGATGCACATCCCGCTTGCCGGACCTTTCGCCATGGCTTCGATGATCGGGCACGAGAGCATGAACTTCTTCGCCTCGCAGACCGTGTTCTGCGACGGCAGCCGCATGAGTCCGAAGGGTCACATGGTGATGACGTGCAACGACGTGGGCATACCGCTGTCGGCAGGCATAGGCAAGAACAAGGCCGGAAAGACACGGCTCATACCGAGCCTTTTCGCCCCGACCTCCTTTTCCCTCCCTGTCCCCACGGGCAAGCCCGTCATGGTGGGCGGCCCCTATGTCCCCGACTGGGGCGGAATGCTGACAGGACTCGCGGCGAGCATAGGGTTCAGCTCCCTGATGAAGCTCGGAGGCAAGGGACTTGGCAAGGCACTAAAGACATTCAACCACAAAGTTCTCAAGAATACCAACATACAGAAGCGTTTCCCCTCGACGAAGAAGCTGAGCGCATACTTGTGCAAGAACGGCTTCGAGCCTGTGAACCTCGTTAACGGAGCTGTGGTTTACGAGGGTACGGACTTCGGCTTCCCGTCACCGCTTCCATTGGAATGGAGCCGGGCATGGTACTCCGATTCGGAGTACGAGGGCTGGCTGGGCCATGGCGTACACTGCTGCTATGACCGCACGGTGGAAAGTTTCGAGGACGAGGGCGTGACGATGCTCCGCATGGAGGACGGACGTGCCGTCGCTTTCCCGCCGATAGCACCGGGCGGCGAGTTCTACATGCGCACGGAACGCGTGACGCTGCGCCGCACCGAAAAAGGCTACGAGGCATACAGCCATGACAGCCTGCTCACATACCGCTTCGACATGCGGGACGGCGGCGCGTGGCGCATGACGCGCATAGAAAACCCCGACGGGCTTCATATACAGCTCCGTTTCAGCAACGGCAGGCTCTCCGGAGTGAGCGACCCTGCCGGACGCACGGTACACGCCGCCACCGACACGAAGGGACGCGTCACGAGCCTGTCGTTCGTCACCGGCAAGGGAGAAGAGCGTCTGGTGTCGTACACTTACGACGAATCCGGCAACATGACGGGCATCACCGACGCCATGGACAAGACCACGGAGATGTCGTATAGCGGCCACCTGATGACGGAGAAGACCGACCGCAACGGCGACACCTACCGCTGGGAATACGACAGCAAGGGACGGTGCGTCCACACCTACGGCACGGACGGCATGATGGAGGGGCGCATCGAGTACCACCCGTCCGAAGGCTACAACCTCGTGACCGACTCCACGGGCGGCACGACCACCTACCGCTATACGCCCGACCAGCTTGTGACCTCCGAGATCGACCCGCTCGGCAACGAGACGCGCCACAGCTACACGGACTTCATGGAGCCTTACCGCACCATCGACCCCGAGGGCGGCGTCACGGGCTACAGTTACGACAATGACGGCAACCTCACCGGTGTCACGTACCCCGACGGCAGCGGCGAGATGTACATATACGACGACAAGGGACGGCTGAGCATCCACGTGGACCGTGAGGGCAACAAGACCGTCCGCCTGTACGACACGGAGCGTCCGCACCTTGTCAGCCGCTTCATAGACCGTGACGGCGGCGTCACGGAGTTCACCTACGACAGCCACGGCCAGCCCGTGGGCGTCGGCAAGGGGGACCGCCGCTCCGAACTGTCCTACGACGGCTCGCTGAACCTCGTGTCATGGCACGAGGACGGAAGGCTGCTCGGCGGCTGGAAGCATGATGCCAGGGGCAGGCTCATCGAGCGAAGCTCTCCCGGCAACCGCACGGAGTTCTACGTGTATGACGCCCTGGACCGCCTGCGGCGCATAGACGCCCGTGACGGTAACGTCATACATCTCGGCTACGACAGCTATGACAACATCACGGAGGCGCGTGACGCGCGACGCCATGTCCGCATGGGCTACAACTCCGTGGGGAGCATGACATGGCGCGAGGAAGGCGGGAACAGGGTGAGCTTCCGCTACGACGGGATGGACCGCCTGCGCGAGGTGGTCAACGAGGCCGGTGCCGGGTATGTCTTCAGGCGCGACCTTGCGGGCAACATATCGTCGGAAAAGGACTACGGCGGCATAGAGCGCATATACCACAGGGACGGTTGCGGACGTGTGACACGCATAGATCGTCCCGGGGGGCGCAGCACCGCCTACACATACGACACCATGGGACGCGTGCTTGCAGCCGAGTACCACGACGGCACGAAAGAGGAATACGGCTACGACAGGAACGGGCTGATGGCCACCGCCGACAACGGTGAGGCGCGCATGGTGTTCGAACGCGACCCGATGGGGCGTGTGACAAGGGAGACGATGGGGCTTCCCGGAGGCGACAGGTTCATGGAGGTCATGTCGGTGGAGTCGGAATACAACGCATACGGCGAGCGCACCCGTGTGGTAAGCTCACTGGGAGCCGACACGGAACTGTCATACGACAGGCTCGGACTTGTCGGCGGGATAAAGGCCACCGTCGGGAAACCGGAAGCGGATGAAGCGTCCGCATACGGCGACGCCGGAGGGGACGTCCGGCCATGGGAAAGCACCATAGGCAGGGA
The DNA here is from genome assembly GCF_019633785.1 of Bacteroides sp. FSHCM14E1. NCBI lineage: Bacteria > Pseudomonadati > Bacteroidota > Bacteroidia > Bacteroidales > Bacteroidaceae > Bacteroides > Bacteroides sp. FSHCM14E1. The sequence goes on along the minus strand of NZ_JADKYL010000006.1, from coordinate 198,003 downwards.
CGACGCCGGGCGTGAGGTGGAGCGTTTCACAACAGGAGGGATAAGGATCACCACGGACTACAACGACATGGGGCTTGTCCGCTCGCGCCACGTGCGTTCGGGCAACCGCCACACGGGTTGGAGAAGCTACCGCTGGGACGTGGGCGCGAGGCTGATGTCGATGCGCGGCAACCTGTCACCGGAGCCGGTCATCTTCGACTACGACTCGATGTGCAACCTCGTCAGGGGTGACTACTCCATGTATGAGAGCGTCTTCCGCACCCCCGACAAGGTGGGCAACCTGTACCGTGAGGACGGATGCAAGGGGCGCGAGTATGACCGTGGCGGACGTCTGCTGTGGGACGGCGAGTACCATTACCGCTACGACTGCGAGGGCAACCTCGTACACAAGAGCCGCAGGGATGTGTCCGTTCCGGAAAGCGGGCACACCGAAAAGAAGGGATGGCTCGGTATGCTGTTCTCTGCGGACGATGCCGACAACAAGGACAACAGCCGTGAGACTGACCCGTTCGCCGGCTGGCAGCCGGGCGATACCTGCTACGAGTGGCAGGCCAACGGTATGCTTGCCGGAGTGAGGACTCCCGACGGCAGGACGGTCACGTTCGGCTATGACGCCCTCGGCAGACGGGTGTCAAAGAGGACTGCCAACAACGTACACCGTTTCGGCTGGGACGGCAACGTGGTGCTGCATGAATGGGACACTGACGAAGCCGACAGGCCGAAGCTCGTCACGGACGAGACCGGGCGCGAGGAATACGACGGAACGGAGAAGCCGGAGGGCCTTGTAACATGGGTGTATGACGGCACGTCGTTCACGCCTGTGGCGAAGGTCACGGACGGGGAACGCTACACGATAGTGCATGACTACCTCGGTACACCGACGCAGGCATACGACAGCAAGGGAAAGCTTGTCTGGGAGATGCTGCTGGATGTGTACGGAGAGGTGAAGGAATGCCACGGAGACCGAACACTCGTGCCGTTCCGCTATCAGGGACAGTACGAGGATGTAGATACGGGGCTGTATTACAACAGGTTCAGGTACTACTCGCCGGATATGGGGATGTATATTTCTTCTGACCCGATTGGACTGGCGGGAAACAATCCGACACTCTATGGATATGTTGAAGATGTCAATAGCTACTTAGACCTGTTCGGATTAGAAAAATGCGCTTTAAGTGCGAGTGATATGAAAAAAATGGGACCTGCTCCTAAAAATATGTATAATCCGCATAGGCATCATATTGTAAGAGAACATGCTCCCTCTAATTGGTCTGCTGACGCAAGGAAATGGATAACTGACTCTCAAGATATAATAGCAGAAGTCGGAATAGATTTAAATTCTTCTATTGAAAATTTTGTTTGGGCTTCCAATGGATTAGGCAATCATTCTAAAAAAGCAGCTAAAACAGTATATGATGAATTATCCAAAGTAAGAGGAAACCCTGAAGCCATAAAAGAGACATTAGGTTCACTTGGAGAGATCTTCTCTGGAACTGGTTTTAAATAAAATAAAAAAACATGAATGAATTGTATCAAAAAATTGAGAAATACATAACACAAGGTAATAGTATTGCTTTGGAAAAAATTTTGCGAGAAAATAGCACATTGAATTTAAATGATGGAGAATTGTATAATTTAAATCCACCGCTATATCGAGCTGCAAAATTGGGCTTATATGATATTTGTAAAATTCTTATTGATTATGGCGCTGATGTCAATTATACAAAAGATCATATATTCTATCCTTTAGAAGGTGCCGCATCTTCTAATAATATTGATATTGTAAAATTATTATTAGACAATAATGCAGATGTAAATGGATACGATTTAGTAAAACTTTCTGCAATTGGAACAGCTTGCACAAAAGGGCATTATGATATGATGGCGTATCTTGTTGAGTGTGGAGCAGATATAAATAGATTAAATATCGGATTATATCTGAGTCCGTTGGATTTAGCTATAATATGGAAACATGAACATCTATTTAACTATCTAATTGAAAATGGAGCATTATCAAATGTAAATAGGGATTATGATTGGACTTCAGAAAATGGGGGAGGAATATCCGCCCACATAGATTACTATATTGGAAGAGTAATACCAAATCGCTTCAATATTTTGTCAAATGGGACATTTAATAGAATTGCAATAACAAATAGTAACAGCAACGTACTCTTATATACCATAGGTAATTATAGGTATAGCAATCCATCAACAGAATTTATAATGATTTTACCATTAGGATGGAATCCATATTCAAGAATTGCACCTTCAAATTTACCTTATTTGATTATGGAATGGTTGTCTCTATGGTTACAAAATGGTCGTATTTTTTTCGATGGAGAATTTATTCCTCTTGATAAAATATGTGATAATACACAATTAGAGTATTCGGGTTTTCATGTTGTTGAATATAATTACACAACATTAGAATGTGATAAAAATGACAATTCAGTTACATTGTTTACTCTAATTCCTCAAAAAAAGAAAAAAAATTCTCATTACGAACTTACATCTGTACTCTTAGAAAAATTGAAGAAAAAAAAATGGAAAACATTGGAATGGACATCTCTTCCAATATTATAATTGGATGAATCATGTTACTCGCAGACAGTCATATCACTATGGTAGTCGGGGTTGACGTCCATGTGACGACAGCTCCCCCCTTCAATCCCATCCACCCTTACATAGGTATGGTGATGGACCCCGCCGACTACATACCGTTCCTCGGCACGAACGTGAGCGTGAACGGGCTGAAGCGCGGCGTCTCGGACACGGGCGGCATGATTATCCCCCTGATGCACATCCCGCTTGCCGGACCTTTCGCCATGGCTTCGATGATCGGGCACGAGAGCATGAACTTCTTCGCCTCGCAGACCGTGTTCTGCGACGGCAGCCGCATGAGTCCGAAGGGTCACATGGTGATGACGTGCAACGACGTGGGCATACCGCTGTCGGCAGGCATAGGCAAGAACAAGGCCGGAAAGACACGGCTCATACCGAGCCTTTTCGCCCCGACCTCCTTTTCCCTCCCTGTCCCCACGGGCAAGCCCGTCATGGTGGGCGGCCCCTATGTCCCCGACTGGGGCGGAATGCTGACAGGACTCGCGGCGAGCATAGGGTTCAGCTCCCTGATGAAGCTCGGAGGCAAGGGACTTGGCAAGGCACTAAAGACATTCAACCACAAAGTTCTCAAGAATACCAACATACAGAAGCGTTTCCCCTCGACGAAGAAGCTGAGCGCATACTTGTGCAAGAACGGCTTCGAGCCTGTGAACCTCGTTAACGGAGCTGTGGTTTACGAGGGTACGGACTTCGGCTTCCCGTCACCGCTTCCATTGGAATGGAGCCGGGCATGGTACTCCGATTCGGAGTACGAGGGCTGGCTGGGCCATGGCGTACACTGCTGCTATGACCGCACGGTGGAAAGTTTCGAGGACGAGGGCGTGACGATGCTCCGCATGGAGGACGGACGTGCCGTCGCTTTCCCGCCGATAGCACCGGGCGGCGAGTTCTACATGCGCACGGAACGCGTGACGCTGCGCCGCACCGAAAAAGGCTACGAGGCATACAGCCATGACAGCCTGCTCACATACCGCTTCGACATGCGGGACGGCGGCGCGTGGCGCATGACGCGCATAGAAAACCCCGACGGGCTTCATATACAGCTCCGTTTCAGCAACGGCAGGCTCTCCGGAGTGAGCGACCCTGCCGGACGCACGGTACACGCCGCCACCGACACGAAGGGACGCGTCACGAGCCTGTCGTTCGTCACCGGCAAGGGAGAAGAGCGTCTGGTGTCGTACACTTACGACGAATCCGGCAACATGACGGGCATCACCGACGCCATGGACAAGACCACGGAGATGTCGTATAGCGGCCACCTGATGACGGAGAAGACCGACCGCAACGGCGACACCTACCGCTGGGAATACGACAGCAAGGGACGGTGCGTCCACACCTACGGCACGGACGGCATGATGGAGGGGCGCATCGAGTACCACCCGTCCGAAGGCTACAACCTCGTGACCGACTCCACGGGCGGCACGACCACCTACCGCTATACGCCCGACCAGCTTGTGACCTCCGAGATCGACCCGCTCGGCAACGAGACGCGCCACAGCTACACGGACTTCATGGAGCCTTACCGCACCATCGACCCCGAGGGCGGCGTCACGGGCTACAGTTACGACAATGACGGCAACCTCACCGGTGTCACGTACCCCGACGGCAGCGGCGAGATGTACATATACGACGACAAGGGACGGCTGAGCATCCACGTGGACCGTGAGGGCAACAAGACCGTCCGCCTGTACGACACGGAGCGTCCGCACCTTGTCAGCCGCTTCATAGACCGTGACGGCGGCGTCACGGAGTTCACCTACGACAGCCACGGCCAGCCCGTGGGCGTCGGCAAGGGGGACCGCCGCTCCGAACTGTCCTACGACGGCTCGCTGAACCTCGTGTCATGGCACGAGGACGGAAGGCTGCTCGGCGGCTGGAAGCATGATGCCAGGGGCAGGCTCATCGAGCGAAGCTCTCCCGGCAACCGCACGGAGTTCTACGTGTATGACGCCCTGGACCGCCTGCGGCGCATAGACGCCCGTGACGGTAACGTCATACATCTCGGCTACGACAGCTATGACAACATCACGGAGGCGCGTGACGCGCGACGCCATGTCCGCATGGGCTACAACTCCGTGGGGAGCATGACATGGCGCGAGGAAGGCGGGAACAGGGTGAGCTTCCGCTACGACGGGATGGACCGCCTGCGCGAGGTGGTCAACGAGGCCGGTGCCGGGTATGTCTTCAGGCGCGACCTTGCGGGCAACATATCGTCGGAAAAGGACTACGGCGGCATAGAGCGCATATACCACAGGGACGGTTGCGGACGTGTGACACGCATAGATCGTCCCGGGGGGCGCAGCACCGCCTACACATACGACACCATGGGACGCGTGCTTGCAGCCGAGTACCACGACGGCACGAAAGAGGAATACGGCTACGACAGGAACGGGCTGATGGCCACCGCCGACAACGGTGAGGCGCGCATGGTGTTCGAACGCGACCCGATGGGGCGTGTGACAAGGGAGACGATGGGGCTTCCCGGAGGCGACAGGTTCATGGAGGTCATGTCGGTGGAGTCGGAATACAACGCATACGGCGAGCGCACCCGTGTGGTAAGCTCACTGGGAGCCGACACGGAACTGTCATACGACAGGCTCGGACTTGTCGGCGGGATAAAGGCCACCGTCGGGAAACCGGAAGCGGATGAAGCGTCCGCATACGGCGACGCCGGAGGGGACGTCCGGCCATGGGAAAGCACCATAGGCAGGGACGACGCCGGGCGTGAGGTGGAGCGTTTCACAACAGGAGGGATAAGGATCACCACGGACTACAACGACATGGGGCTTGTCCGCTCGCGCCACGTGCGTTCGGGCAACCGCCACACGGGTTGGAGAAGCTACCGCTGGGACGTGGGCGCGAGGCTGATGTCGATGCGCGGCAACCTGTCACCGGAGCCGGTCATCTTCGACTACGACTCGATGTGCAACCTCGTCAGGGGCGACTACTCCATGCACGAGAGCGTCTTCCGTACCCCCGACAAGGTGGGCAACCTGTACCGGGAGGACGGATGCAAGGGGCGCGAGTATGACCGTGGCGGACGTCTGCTGTGGGACGGCGAGTATCATTACCGCTATGACTGCGAGGGCAATCTCGTACACAAGAGCCGCAGGGATGTGTCCGTTCCGGAAAACAACGGGCATACCGAAAAAAAAGGATGGCTCGGTATGCTGTTCTCTGCGGATGATACTGATAACAAGGACAACAGCCTTGAAACCGACCCGTTCGCCTGCTGGCAGCAAGGCGACACCTGCTACGAGTGGCAGGCCAACGGTATGCTTGCCGGGGTGAGGACTCCCGACGGCAGGACGATAACGTTCGGCTATGACGCCCTCGGCAGACGGGTGTCAAAAAGGACTGGCGACACCGTGCACCGTTTCGGATGGGACGGCAACGTGGTGCTGCACGAATGGGACACCGACGAAGCCCTGAGACCGAGGCTCGTCACGGACGAGACCGGACGCGAGGAATACGACGGAACGGAGAAGCCGGAGGGCCTTGTGACATGGGTGTATGACGGAACGTCGTTCACGCCTGTGGCGAAGGTCACGGACGGGGAACGCTACACGATAGTGCATGACTACCTGGGTACGCCGACGCAGGCATACAACAGCAAGGGAGAGCTTGTCTGGGAGATGCTGCTGGATGTGTACGGCAAGGTGGCGGAATGCCATGGGGATCGAACGCTCGTGCCGTTCCGCTATCAGGGACAGTACGAGGATGAAGAAACGGGACTGTATTACAACAGGTTCAGGTACTACTCGCCGGATATGGGGATGTATATTTCTTCTGACCCCATTGGGCTGGCGGGTAACAACCCGACACTCTATGGGTATGTGCAGGATGTGAATACGTGGATGGATCCGTGGGGACTGGATTGCTCTAAGGACGCACAAAAATTACGAGCTAACATGATCGCCGCTGGAAAAGTAGAGCCACCTTATCCCAATGCAGCACACCATATAGTTCTGTCTAATTCAAATGATTGGAGGATGGTTAGTCTTAGAGGTAAAATGGAAGCATTTGGTATAGATATAAATGATGCTGATAATGGTATCTTTTTGCCACGAAGTTCTTCCGTTAAAGAGCAATTTGCCATTGATGAAATAGCTCATAGTAGAGTTCATACAGAACAATATAAACAATCTATTTATGATATCTTAAGTCCGACTAAAAGTGAAGAAGAATTTAGACAAAAATTAAAAAGTATAAGATTCTAATGAAAGAAAACATAAAAATACAACAATTAGAAAAGGATTTTCAAGATTATGAGAAATCCTTTGGGTCTCTATTTAACGAATACATTGAACGTGTAAAACGGACAGTATATTCTAAAGGTTGGTATTATAATATATACCCATTTGAGAACGAAATAGACGGCTTCCGTAAAGGAAGACTCCTCAAAAACAAACCCGCTAAGATAAACAAAATAATGGAATATGGTTTTGACAATGATGGAAGGATTATTTTAGTAATAGAACATATAACGCCAGAAATATGTAACTATTCTTTTGTCAGTTATATCGACTCTAAAATTACTATATATAAGTATGTTGGAGGAATTCCTCTGTTGCAAAATATTACAATGGTAGTTCTATCTAAAACCGAACTTATTGATGCGTTATATAATTTTGGGAAGTATGGCTATAGAATTGACACTTATTTTTGTAACTCTTCAGATGAGATACTCAATGTACATAGAAAAGCAAAAGAGCACACATCTAATCAATTTATTGAATGCGACTTTCTATTTAAGTACAATGATGGGGAATTAAGCACAATTGAGCAGTCTTACACTAATGGATATAGTAAAATTATTTATAGCATTTAAATGTATTGTATAAATTTTGAAGTTATGAAATGCACGTTCAGAACAAGGAAGTTCCGTCTATAGGTAAATATGTAAGACATTCATAGTGCGTAGGTGTTCGGTGATTCCCCGAACACCTACCATACGTTTGGAGCTATTGTAGTACTTCTGCCTACTCAGGCATCAAGGACAGTATGAGGATGAAGAAATGGGATTGCATTACAATAGGTTCAGGTACTATTCGCAGGATATGGGGATGTACATTTCTTCTGATTCGATTGGACTGGAGGCTAATAATCCTACTCTGTGTGGGTATGTGCAGGATGTAACCCTGAATGAACAAAAATAGAGGTTGTCTCCTGCTGCTTATATATAAGAATTTAAATTACTATAACTGATATGGATAAAATATATACATGGCTACCATTCTATAAAGAACTATCCGAATGGCTACTTGGAAAACAGAATAACCAGCCAGAGCTTATATCTAAGTTAAAAGAAATCGGTATTACCGGTTTTCGCGATGGTACAGAAAAAGGTAAAGAGATCACACTGCAAGAAATAGACCCATTCACATTCTTGGCGTATCTCAACAAGTTTCACTCCGATGAAAAAAGGGTCGAAATTTTACAGGATTTAAGGCATAAGCTAAATTTTAGTTGTCCAGAACCAACAGATGTATCAGGCATCCCGACAACCCATCCCATGAAAGTGCATCTATTCCCATGGAAGACAATCAGGGGCAACAATGATATAAATGTATTATGGGAATTGTTCAGACAGGTAAAAGAAGGGAAAGTAGATGAACGACTTTTTCAAACGGCATTGAACATTAAAAGTGTCGGAAAGGGAAAGCTCAGCATTGTTCTGTTCTACGCTAATCCAGAAAAATATGTTCCTTTGGATTCCAACACTTCATCGTATTTAAGAAGCAAGAAACTGGGCTATACTTATGATAGCTTTGCATCATATAGTGAATTGTCAGAAAAAATAGTCAAGACCTTTGGAATGCATCCATGGGAGATTTCATACGAGGCATATAATTATACTCCGGAGAGGGATTCATCCAACATTGATAGTATCAAAATACTATTAGAAAAACTTGAGAACGAGTTAGAGGACAATATAGATTACCATATCTTTTATCGAGGACAGTCAGATAAGAATTTCGGATTGATACCCTCCATTTATCGAGAAGAGCTTTTAATAAAGAATGAGGATAAAATATTCAAAGATATTATTGCCCAATGTCCGGCTGATTTCAAAGGATATACATCCACCTTTGAAAAATTGGTCAAGATGCAGCATTATTCTTTGCCGACGCGACTCTTGGATATCACTACAAATCCTTTGGTAGCTCTGTATTTTGCATGTGAAAATGAAGATGTTGACGGTAAACTATTCCGGTTTGAAGTTAAAACGTCAGATATTAAATATTTTGACAGCGATGCGGTGAGTGTTGTATCCAATATTGCAAAACGCCCAATAGATTTCAGTATCGAATCCCTTCGGGATTTGGAATGTGAAGATTTTAATGATGAACCAGACATAGCCTATCTTCTGCATGAAATTAAGTACGAGAAACCTCATTTCCAAAATGTGATTGACTCAAAGGATATTGAAAGAGTCTTTTGCGTGAAACCTATGTTTGACAATCCTCGCATAATCCGGCAGTCCGGGGCATTTTTCCTTTATGGTATCAATGGCAATAAAAGCAAGCCTGCACAGCTTAACTTCAGATACAAAGTGTACATCATCAATAAAGCGCAGAAACAGAAAATCAGGAAGCAGCTTGAAGCTCTCGGCATAGACAAATCAACGTTGTTTCCAGAAGTCGAACACGTGGCCGAGCATATAAAGGACAAATATCATCTACCTAAATAACCTTTCCCTCATTTTAAAAAAACAAGCCGAGCTATTACGCGGATAGCTCGGCTCTCAACTTGAAAAAATTACATCAAGTCTTAATCTTGTGGTACATCTTGAACTTGCAAGCATTTCTCTACTTTGTATAAATAATACTTAGAAGGGAGGATAGCCTGTAAATAGAGTTTCTTCGATTTTGCTGGTTAATAAATTTAATTGATTGTTTGTTATGTTCAAAGGAAAATTCTATATTTGCGAAATATGATATCCTCCTTCTTGTCTTGAAAGCGGTCTGACTGCTTTAACCAAGGCGAAATGTCTTGGTTTTATAATAAATAATAAGATCAGCATGGCAGAATTAAAGGCAACCGTGTGCTTGCAAGGGAAGGATATAGAAGTGATTTCATCACATATTGAATTTAACCGCAAGACAGATAATAAAGGAAGGCCAGTGACAAATGTTATTGGCGGACGTATTACCATTACCGTTGAATCTACCAGAGAAACTACTATTCTTGAAGCAATGGTAAACAGTCCTTTCAAAGCGATAAGCGGCAAGGTGATTTATTACAACACTAAGGATAATTCAATCTTTCGTGTCGTGGAGTTCAAATATGCGTATATCGTATATTACAAAGAGGTTTACAATGTTGACAGGAAACGCCAAATGTATTCCACCATCACATTTTCTGCGGGTATTATTATGATAGGAGACGCATATTTAAGCAATCAATGGTAAGACTGACGATTCCTGCAAGCCTTTATTGGATCTTTCAAAGAAGAAACATGAAATTTAGTTGTTTGGATATTATTGTATTAAGAAATATCACTAACTTTGTTCATTGTGGATGTGGTGATAATGGATTTGCAGCGTCGTTTACTATTTCAATATTTAATGTTCTTATTGCTACATTTTTGTTTTCCAATGGAGTTAAAATAGAATTATGTTAATAACAAAGGTATGAATACTTTGATTCTTGATTTTTTAAACAGCTATGCTGATAATACTAATCCTCAGTATGCCGTGATGCTGAAAGGAAAATGGGGATGTGGCAAAACTCATCTTATAAAAGAATGGAAGAAGAGGTTTGATGGAACCGCAGATACCGACGAGGAAATTACGCTAAAGCCCATCTATATTTCGACCTATGGAATGGATAGCGTGAATGACATCAAGACAGCTATAGATAGGGAATTAAATCCTTTCTTCTATTCGAAAACGGGGCGTTTCATAAAGGGAGTTTTGAAATTAGCCGGTAAGGTAGTCTTCAAGACAAGTATGGATTTTAATGAAGACTCTAAAGAGGATGGTTCCTTTTCCGCAACACTGGATTCGTTGTCGTTACTACAAGTGAAAGACGACAGTATAAAAGGTGTAAAGTTTCTGATATTCGATGACATCGAAAGGTGCCTGATAGAGATGAAGGAATTGTTAGGCTTTATCAACTATTTTGTAGAGCATTGTAATTGTCATGTTGTCGTAATTGGAGATGAGAACCACCTTGAAAAACTTCCCAAGGCTGTATGGGATGAGTTTAAGGAAAAGACCATAGGTAGGGAATTTGAAATACAACCTGACATAGAAGAAGCCATCGAATACTTCCTTGGCGAAGTACCGGTATCCGATTATTTGAAAGAAATGCGTGATTTCATTATTGCCTGTTTTATGTGCACAAAATCCGATAACTTACGGGTTTTGAGACAATGTTTATATGATTTTAAAAGCCACTTAAACAAACTTCCTCCCGAGCTGGTTGAAAAGGATAATATCTTTCTTAAAAATATTCTTGGGTCATTTATTGCAGTGTATGCAGAGTATAATAATAGTGAGAACAAAGAGGTAATTTGTAATTGGAGTAGAGATTGTCGGATTTCACTACTCCAAGATAATAATGAAGATAAGCAAAGGATACATCATCTAAGGGAAAAATATCACTCTTTGAACAAGGAGTTAATTTATAATGTCTTAAATCCGGAGTATGTTACGGCTATTATACAATATATTATCACAGGTGCTCCACTTGTAGAATTTATTGTTACGGAGATAAGGGATAAGCAAAAAGAATTGAAACCTTGGGAAATGCTATCCGGCTTTTTCGATATGGAGCAGCAAAAACTTGAAAGAATTTGTCAAGATACTATAACATCCATATTGGATAGAGAGATAAAAGATGCTTATCAACTTGGTTATAGTATTGCGTATCTATCATACTTTCACGCTATTGGCATTTTCTATTTTATACAGGCTTATGTCTCTTTAATAAAAGTAAGAATAGCAGAAATGATTGATAGCCAAACCTGTTTAGAGGAACTTTATCAGCTAAGAGGGCTTTTTATTAGTGGATGTAATTATGTAACCACAGATTCCAAAACCCCAATAACGGATGATATTGTGGACTATTTCTTGCAGAAGATGAAATCAAAGATAAATGAGTTGCCGGATCAAATGCAAAAAGCACTGCGTAATTTGACTGAAGGAACAGTAGAACAACTTATAATCATAGACAGATTGCCTTATCCAGATAAAAGTTGTACATACGAACTTCGTGCTATATTTGCATATGAAGATGCCAATGCTCTTTTTGATGCTATCTGCAAACTAAGCAATAAAAGCAGAAATACTTTTACGCAATTTCTTGCTTATCATTATAATTTTGACTATGATTTACAAGATGTGGGAGACAGATATAAGGCAGATGTTCCTTGTTTACTCAAGTTGAAAGATTTGGTCGGTAATGAAATCAGTATATCAAAAGGAGTGGATAAACTTGCCTTCATAAGATTAAAAGATGCCTTGATTGAAGCTATTAGGAGGTGTGAAGGCAAAAGTGATACATTGCCACCAATGTAGAAGCTAAAAATGGCGTATCGCAAAAAACGGATATGCGATGAAAGAATATTATCTCTATTTGACTAAAAACAGAAGATATTAATAGCTATAAATGAGAATGGGTGGTGGCGGGGAATCGGGAGGTTATAAAGGGAGAAAGGATGCCATAAAAGAGTAGAGCCGTCGGCAGACCGGAGCGCAAAAAAATCCCTCTGCCCAGTCATCGCGACCATGCAGAGGGAACGGTTGAATTATGATTATGTCAAGCAGCTTCGGCAATAGCTTCGTGTTTGGCAGCCTGCGGTTGTTCGGCCTCTTTCAGGCTTTCATCAATCCTGTGCTGGAGTTCCTTACATTCCTGTTTGAGCCTTGACAGTTCATCGGCTTTGCTCCACTGACGGCAAATGATGTCCTGCAATGTGGGAATTTCGCTTTCTATCCGCTCTACCGCCTTTTGTTGCTTCTCGATAAGAGAGGGCAATTTGCTTAATGCTCCATGCGGATATTGTGCCGACTCAACAAAACCAAGCGGCAGCGCACCGCTCAGACCGCATCGGTATTTCAATCCACTTATACCCTCTACAAAGAATGTATTGCGGTCAAACGTACCGTCCATATTATACTCGCTATGCACCAACAAGTTTAGCCCTGCATACGTGCCAACTGTACCATACGCTCCGTTGCGGTAGGTCTTGGCGATACGGTGCAACTCCCGGCCAACTTCCTCGGTACTGGCTTGCGGCAAGTTCAAAAGCAGGGTTGCCTTTGCCCCATTATACGAGTTGATGTATTCCAAATCCCTCTTGAAATCGGCCTCAGTACGCTTTGCCTTTTCGATTTCTCCCTGACCGGCAGCTATTTTACGCTCGGCACGGATGCGTTCTTTCTTGAAAATAGCCTGTTCCTTTTCAAGCTGCATAATCTTGTTGTCGAGCTTCGTCTTGTTCAGCAAGTCGTTATTGCCTGACAGAATAGCCACGAACTCGGCGAAGTTCATACCGCTGTCCTCATCCATGCCTCCCTCGTCAATACGACGCACGGCGATTGTGCCGTTGTTAATTTGATTGATAAACATCTGCTTGTTTCTCAACAGATTGAACTTGTAGGCGTCAAGGGTCTTTTCCGTGCCGTAAATTACAATATCTACCACATTGCCACCCCACAGCTTTACAGTGTTGCCTTTGCGTACCGCCCTGCCGTTTCGTTGCTCCATGTCAGCAGGTCGCCAAGGTATTTCAAGGTGATGCACTGCCACAGCCCTTTGCTGGGCGTTCACACCTGTGCCTAACATGGTCGTACTTCCAAAAAGAACTCGCACCTTGCCGTTGTTCATTTCTTCAAACAGCTTTTTTCTTGCCCTCTCGGTAGTGGCGCATTGGATAAACTGTATTTCATCAGCAGGAATACCGAGTTGTACCAACTTTTCTTTGATGTCGGCATATATGTTCCATTCGTTCGGTTTGTATGTACCAAGATCGCTGAACACGAACTGTGTACCCCGATTGTCATTCGAGCGTATATAGTAGTCATAGATTGTCCTCGCACAGATAGAAGCCTTGTTATCGGCATCATCCTTGAACTTGCAACCCAACAAGCGCATATCAAGAGCCATTTTTCGGGCTACATTGGTCGCAACCAGCATTTTTGCCTTATCGAGATTGTCGGGTTGCGGAACGTCAAGTCCCAAGTCCTTCCACTGGCCGCTACCGGCAAAAGAAATCAAGCGTCCTATCATTTCCTCCTGCTCGATTGTCGGGGGATAAGAGAGGAAACGCACGTTCTTCTCAGGCACGTCAAGATTTATCATGTCGGCTGTACAGTAATCCGTAATCTCACGCAGGAACATTGCCAGCTCCGGTACTTTGATGTAAGTACGGAAACGCTCTTTGCGCTTCACCGAGCCTGTCACATTCAACTCATAATCTGCCGTTTTCTTTGTGAATATGGCTGCCCACGCATCGAAACAGCTAATCCGTTGCCGTTGAAGCTCCTGCGGACGCAAATACTTGAACATCACATATAGTTCGGTAAGGGCGTTCACGACCACCGTACCCGACAGAAACGTAGCCCCAAGGTCACGACCTGTACGAAGTTGGATGTCACGAATGGCGAACAAGAGGTTCATTGCCCTTTGAGAGCCTTTGGTGTTGCCGATACCTGCCACACGGTTATGGCGTGTCTGAAACATTAAGTTCTTGAAAATATGGCACTCATCTACAAAAATATGGTCTATTCCCATTGTGTGGAAGTCCACAGCATCGTCTTTCCGATTATTGATTTTCATACGCAGTTCTTGTAATTTAGCCCCAAGGTTCTGTTTGCGCTTTTCTAATCCCTCCTGCATCTTTCCGCTACGGTAACGCATGGTGGACTGCTCCAAAAATTCAAGGTTACGTTCCACATCGGCAAGCTCTTCCGTGAATATATCTATCATGGTCTCTTCTGACTGCGGTATCTTGGCGAACTGGTCGTGGGTCAGTATGATGCAGTCCCAGTTGTTGTTCTTGATTTTTGAAAAGACCTCTTGCCTGTTGGCAAGGGTAAAATCTTCCTTGCCCGGATAGAGAACTTTGGCCGTAGGGTATGCCTTGCGGAACGTATCAGCAATTTCGTGCACATTCGCTTTCAGTCCGATAATAAGCGGCTTGTGTACCAGTCCGAGACGTTTCATTTCGTAAGCGGTAACACACATTATCATCGTCTTGCCTGTGCCTACCTCATGCCAACAGATACCGCCTCCGTTCTGCTTAATCATCCAGATAGCATCTTTCTGTGAGGGATAGAGGCTATCGTATGGAAATTGCCCGAAAGAGAGCTGCGGAAAGGTTTGTGCCGAACCGTCATAGTGCGGCCTAACATAGCAGTTGAAACGCTCGTTATATACCCTTACCAGCTCGTCCCGAACCTCTATCGGCTGCCTGTCAAGCCAGCAGTTGAAACGGTCTCTAATCTCCTGTATCTTGGTGGCTGCCTCTTGTATGGCTTCCTCGTCCGGCACACGCACCTTATCACCATTGCGGTATATCTTTTTCGTAATTTCGGGTACAGTATCATGCAGGGCATGAACAAACAAATCCTCACCGTTATAGTTGCGGACGAAATAGGTGTTGTAAGCCACCGGAGAGTAACTTTGCAGACGTACCATGTAGGTGTCGTTCACATCGAAATACATTACACTTGTCTCTACCTTGAAAAGTTCAGTTGCAAAATCGGCGTATAACTTTGTGTCAATCCAACGCTCGCCCATGTTAATATCGAGTTCCTCGTAGGGTATCGCTTCGGGTGTCGCATCCGCCAAAGCCCTTACAGCAGTTTCCGTCCAATCTTTTTCCCTGTCCGTGAGTTCGGACAAGTAAGAACCTATCTCCTTGCATTTGGCTATGACATTGCCTGAAAGGAACTTGCCTTTATGCTCCCACTCCCCGATAGCGGGATTGTAAAATATTTCACCTTTGAGGTCGCCGATGATTTCTTCCTCGGCACTGTCCGTGGACTGCATCAGGTAGTCCATATCAACCTTGCCGTAGAAATTCAAGCTGCTTGCCAACGCTTCAATCGGTGTCAGCCGTTTGTTCGGGTCTATCTTCTTGAACGCCACAGGTTCACGCATGATGTCGGACTTGACTAAATCTTTTCCAAGCTGCATTTCTATTGTAAAGACTTCCACACCGAGGCTGTCAAGCATGATAAACTCCTTGTTGTCGTTCTCGTGGAAACAGCCCCATTTGGCAACAAAGGCATCGTATCGGGCGTTCAGCTCTCTACGCAATCCGTTATCCTCTTTTTGTTCTTCCCTTTCTTTGATTGACAGTTCAAAGTATGCTTTGCGTATAGGAAAATAATCTTTCGCCCTATCTGTATTGACCTTACCCTCGTCCACCGGCACAAAATCAATGGCTACCTCTTGATAAAGACTTGATTTTCGATATTGGATAGTACCCACCTGGCCCTCAAACAGTACCATTGCGCCGTCTTTCATCCATGCTTCCACCCCATCCGTGTAGGCTCGTTTACCTTTTTCTACTTGTTTCATCGCTACATTCCCGAAAAGGGACATTTGCATATGTTCGCTGCCCTGTCCGTTCCCTGTGAAAAGACTTTTGCGGAAATATCGACCAAAGTCGAGTTTCAGCAGTGCGGCGAGATATTGCGACATGGCATTTTCATTTCCCTGCCATTGGTATTTGCGCACATATTTTCCGTATTGGTTCTGTACAATGCGGCTACCTGTTGCAAGGGTAGTTTTCGGCATGGTAAACAATTTGTTGGCGTATTCGGTCATTGTGCCTATGGCGTCCGCCTTTTCCCTGCCTACTTGTAAAAACAGTTGTTCCCGTTGTGAGAGTACCGTCTTGTGCGTGTGCTTTTGGAATATCAGCAGGTCACTGCCTACCTCTATACCGCTTGTCTGCATGAAAAGCATATCGGGCAGACGGATTGCACTTATCAGGTCTGCATGATTTACAAGATATTCACGCACGAACTTGTTACCGGGCGTGTCGGCTATGCCCCTCGATGTGATGAAAGCCAATAATCCACCCTCATTCAACAACTCCATCGCTTTGACAAAAAAGTAGTTGTGTATGGTCTTGGTGGCCTGTTCGTACATACCGCCTTTCTTCCACAGCTCCGCATCGAATACCCGGAAATTGCCAAACGGGATGTTGGAGGCTATGACATCGAAAGTTGTATGCTCAAAACCTTGTTCTCCAATGGTTTCAAATGCAGCCGTCCGTGTTAGCGTGTTCTCATGGAGCAGGGAAAGTATCATCCCCGAAATGAGATCTTTCTCAATGGCATAGTCATACGTGCCGGACATGGCTATGGGCAGAAAACCGCCTATACCTGCACTCGGTTCGAGAAATGAACGCATTTTGAGGCCGTTTTCGCTGAACGTGGCGTGTATCTGCCGCACCACTGCATCAACAAGGAATTTAGGAGTGTAAAATGCTGTCAGTACAGATGCTTTGATACCCTCTATGACATTGTGTCGCATGGGTTCTGTGAAATGAGGGTAAGCATTGATTAACTCCTGCAATCTTTGTATCGGTTCTTGCATATCACCACCTATGGGCTTGTCCGTACCTATATTCAACACTTCTTTGATACCCCCGAAACCAGAATATCGGGATAAAATTTCTTTTTCTTCCGCAGTGGCCTGCCTGCCTTGAACTTGGATTTTCATTGCCGTTTCTATGGCTTCCACGTTCGCTACCAATGATTTCAATTTGTTGTAACTCATAATTTAACCTTTCTTTTTTTCCCTTTTTTCGGCCTGTTTGCGACCTTTGGGATTTATTTTCTGCCTCCAAAAGGTGGCGGAAACAATCTGACAAGGCTGATGCGGAAAAATACGCTCGACAGACGGAGAGGAAGATTTTTACGGCTCACTCGCAGCGGAACGCCGGCATTGGCAAGATTGGAGCAGCCTATTACCTTTGCGGGAAAATAAGTCCACGAGAGGTCGCACGGCAGCAGCAAAACGATAATAAATGACAATCAAATAGAAAGGGATGAATAAAACTGTAAAACAGGGGTGTTAAAACAGGGTAACGGACAATCGGAACGGATTGCCCGTACTATAATCGGAGGAAGGTGAACTATAAAGGGAGGTGGAATCGGGTGGATTGGCCCATCTCTTGATAATTGCAGACTATTACTCTCAGAATGACGACTATATTAAATGTCGTAAAAAAATGCAACGGACTATTTTTTTTGTATCATGAGCGTATTATTCAGCAAATTAGTTGTATCTTTGTAATCGCATAGATTTTTTTGAAATGAAAACAGCTATACAGATTGCTAAAATAAGAGCAGTGGTACTCTACATCATGCAGAGTTTCACTCAAGGAGTGGACTATATAAAGTTATTTAAAATACTTTATTTTGCCCAACAGGACCATCTTGTCAAATATGGCAAAGTGATTGTCGAAGACTCTTTCAGAGCATTGAAGCATGGCCCGGTGCCAGCCTATACCTACAAGGCACTGCAAATTGCAGAAGGCAAACCCTTGGATGGGAATTTTGACGAGTTCCTTTCAGACATAGAGGTTCGTGACAAGAAGGTATATACTTCTGCCGTACCCGATATGGACTATATATCAGGTGCCAACAAACGTTGTCTTGACGCTGCTATCGCTAAATATAAGGATACAGACCCTTATGACTTGTCCGATTTGTCGCATGACTCGGCATGGGAAGAAGCGATGACACGCATTCAGGATGATCCTCAAAAAAACTTCATTACCATTATAGATATAGCCCGGGCAGGAAAAGCTACCAAGGACATGGTAGATTATATCCGAGAAAAGCAGATTGTCAAGAACGCTTTATCTTAAATCAAATGGACGACAAAACCGGTGCATTGGAAAAGCTGAAAGCTATAATGGCCAAAGCTGAGCAAGTAGAGATGTCATCAGTCAAAATTGGTGACATTATTTATGTCCCCTTGGACGAAGAGGACGGACTGATACTAAAAGACGGATATAAAGACCGTAATAAATATATTGTTATTATCGGCTTTACTCCGGAAGGTGTCGCTATCGGTGCCTTACTGATAAATTCGGAAATAGATTCTTCCAAGAGGTCGGAAGAGCTACTGGACTGCCAATATCCTTTGATGGTTCGGAACTATCGTGATATTCTGGACTATGACAGTTGGCTGGATTGTTCCGATATATTCGAACTTTCAAAATTAAAAATCACGGAAAAGAACGGTAAACTGAAAGGTTGCCTGATTTCCGAAGACAGGGAACGGGTAATGCAGTTTCTAAGAGAGACAGAGGTGTTCGATAATGCAACTAAAAGACGTTATGGCATTATTAAATAATGGCGTTAAATCATAGGGAATGGATAGAATAGGTTTAGATACCAGAATTTCAAGGAAAGAATCGTTTCTATTGGCAAATGACGGTTTGTATTTAGGCAGATTGTCGTTGAACACATCTACTCCTGATTCCATATCCAACAACGAGAATATATACGGTAGTCACTTTTCAAGTATATCTTTCAAGAATCGGTATTCCATATATGGAAGTCCCAGTTCATCGTTAAGTCCATACAATCCGAATACATTAACCCCACCAGTTATTTATTTAAGAGGTGAGAAAATCGGTTGTTTGAGTAAAAATGTGAATCTTACAAATCGTGTAGATCCGGACGTGCTTAATGACTGGATGATAAGTCAGCGATTATTTGATTAGTTTTCCATACAGAAAAATACATAAGTCTCCAATCGTAAATTGGGAACTTATGTATTTAGTAGGTCAAATGCTGATGCCGTCCTTTAAAACGACTGGAGTTATCGTTGTAAGTGACAACTTCTTCAGACATCATTAATCTCTACTTTCCAATCTTATACATATTATCACGGGAGTCAAACCGCACACCGCAAAAAATGTAGTCAGGTGTACGCACTGCCCTTGCCGTGTATATATCCTTGCAGTTGCATTCTTCAAGGTATCCTGCCAAACTATCCACCATAATAGCGCAACTTAACTCCGCTGTTTGATGCTTGAACCGCCTGCCGTTTATTTCGACTAACACATAAGGGGTAAAAAAATCAAACGGGCTATTGCTTTCGGGGGATAAGATGCCAATGTCTATCAGTCTGACAGGATTTAACTTTTCGTCCTTTGCCTTGTCGTTGTCCTTTTCAATTTGTTCACGTAGCAAGCGAAGGTAGCAATCTTTCTTCGCTTCAAAAGTATGTATCGACTTAATCCACTCACGAATCCGTTTCTTAAAGTATGCCATACTATTGGAAACAAAGAGCGTTATCCGTCCGTCTATGACAAAACCGTAATCGGTCATACCACTCCATTTACCCATACATTTATGTCGTACAGGCTCCCATGTCTTGCCTCCTACAAGGGCGACAAATTCATCTACTGCTGCTTTCTCTTTCCTTTTCATTGTATATAGTTTTTAAAATTCAGGAATAGTTGCTTTCTCAATCAAAACGTTGTCGGCATAATACTCAATCGCCCCCATCGTAACACCAATATCCTGACAAACTGTTTTGAGATAGTTTTGATAGTCGTTTCCAGAAAAGTTCTTACCACATAAGTTTTTGAAAATCATCGGAATGGATATATCGTCTGTACTCGATAGTATCACTTTGCCATTCTGCCTAATCTCTGTTTTCATAATGTTATTTTTGTTTTTATTGTTACTATTTCCCTTTGTTCAACCTGTTTGCGACCTTTGGGATTTATTTTTCTGCCTCCAAAAGGTGGCGGAAACAATCTGACAAGGCTGATGCGGGAAAATACGCTCGACAGACGGAGAGGAAGATTTTTGCGGCTCACTCGCGGCGGAACGCCGGCATTGGCAAGATTGGAGCAGCCTATTACCTTTGCGGGAAAATAAGTCCACGAGAGGTCGCACGGCAGCAGCAAAACGATAATAAATGACAATCAAATAGAAAGGGATGAATAAAACTGTAAAACAGGGGTGTTAAAACAGGGTAACGGACAACCGGAACGGATTGCCCGTACTATATCGGAGAAAGGTGAACTATAAAGGGAGGTGGAATCGGATGGATTGGCCCATCTCTTGATAATTGCAGAATGACGACTGTATTAAATCATAGGGAATGAGTAAGTCTTTTTGATAAGGCAGAATGCAGTTCGGAACAGGCAACCAGAAAAACAATGTTTTTTGTTTGCTTATCCGCCAATTTTTCGTTATCTTTGTCAAAATGAAGACAGCAGACGGTACTTTCGGGTACGGTCATTGTCGTGACATGGAAGATTCATACTCGGCTTGGAAACAGGCGGAGATTGATATACATATTATACGTTCACTGAACGTCTTGGAATAGAAAACTGACACTTATCAAAAAGACAAGATGTATAGCAAAATATTCATACTGTATGTTTATACAGCAAGGGTTTGCTTATCTGCCTTTTAGGTATGGCAGTACCTCTATTCCGGAATAGCGTAGGTTCATGCTGTTCTTTAGGGTGCAAGGTGGACATAATTCTTAAAAACACATTGAATATGAAACAGATTTCCTTGCACGTGTATCAGTCCATCGACGGTTGTCCGGCTCCTTCGGACAAGCATTTTGATGCGGCTGTGGATGCCTCCAGTTGTGTGCTGATTGACGAAGAAACTTACCTGCGTATTTATATGAACCATTTGGGTTGGCCGATTACGGCGAAAGAGACTTTGGTTGTGACGAACGGCGGCATCGACCTGACGGAGAATGAACGAGTGAAGTTCATCCAAGGAGATGCAGTGGCAGAACTGAGACAGATGAAGGAAGACGGCGACGGTATGGTGGTGGCTTACGGTGAGGAAATCGGGGCTTTACTCTTGGATAACGGGCTGGCGGACGAAATCACAGTGACAACCGTTCCGGTACTAATCGGCGGCGGCGAAAAGGCATTGGAATGCGGATTGAATGACGGCAGAGCTTGGATTGTGCGGTCAAATAAGGTGCTGGTGGACGGAAAAATGAGGACGGTGTACGGGAAGGTCTAATATGACAAATAGATATTATAGCAAAAGTGCAGCAACCAATTGCTGCACTTATTTATAAAAAGACGTGCCTTAAACATGCTAAATAGGCGAAAAGTAAGGCAAGTATATTACTTTTTAAGCCGAATACTAAAAAAGGTAGAGAAAGATATAAGGAGGATGGAGCCTCCGAAGATATAAAAATACAGCAACACCAACTAAACCGGCACATAGGTAAAGCCGGGCAATACATCAGAACTAATAGCGTACTTTGCCATATCACGCTATGGCTGACAAAACAGCCTTTACATGAATGGCAAAGGAGTCACCGCTACGGCTCGGAATATGCGAAAACAAGATGGCTGTTATACGATTGAGCTGCCATAGAGATTTAGAACTTTTAGTCCATTCGCTGTAGCCTTACGATAAGTATAAAACGTACCACCCTTGGGTTTGCCGTCATACCAGGCAATAAGAGACGAACTTTGAAAAACCATATAGTCGTTGCGTCGAAGCAAACAGCCATGGTAGTAGTGTTCGCTCAGGATGATAACATCATCCGAGTTACAGAGAATAGTATCATACCGGGCTTTCATCGCATCGTTCCACCGCTCGGATTGTCCGCGATACGGTACTACGGCAATAACTTGCAGACCTGACAATTCGGACTGCAACGCAAGAGCAACTTCTGCCGCCAGCATATCAAACCCCATGGCACAACCACAGTAAAAATGACGATAACCTCCAGCGTATGCCTTGGTTATCGCTGCCTTTAATTGCAGCTTCAGTTGCTTCCTGTATAGGAATGGAATATTGCGGTGTCCACTGAAGCAAACGGACACTGCCTTATCATACTTTGTCTGGGTCATATTATTTCACTTTGTAATGGGTTCTTGCGAGGAATATACCTCCGAGTACATTAGCACCAAGGCTTTCAAGCTGATTGGCATAGGTAGCATAACTCAGCCCTTTGGTTATCACATCATCAAAGACTACCACAGACCTGCCGTTGAAAAAGGCCGAATCAAACTCAATGACGTTTACCTTACGGACTTCTTTCTCTGCCTTACGGTTTTCGTGAATGGTTAGCCTCTCACCACTCACTGATACATGGTCATAACCATTGATAGCTCCCGTCAGTTCGCATACTCTTTGGCAGAATGCTTTGTAACGTATCTCGTTCTTCTTATCGGTGGATGCCGGTACGGGAGAAAATACAATGTTAGTACATGATGTTCCATAACGTTCGGTCATGTTGGCTGCCGTGCGTTGAGCAACCTCTTCGTATGCCCGTCCATCCTTGAAATCAAAGACTAACTTGCGGTCTGCTATCTCACGCTCACTCACATTGCGTATGCGTGCAGGAAAATACTTACAGAACCATGCCTGTGGCTTGTCCAACTGTTTTTGAAGTTCTATGTCTATCGTCTTTGCCATAACTCTGATAATTTTTCTTTTTCCCTCTTTTTGAAGGCTGTTCAGCCTGCTGAGGGATATTTTCTGCCATCAACTGCCGCCCAAGAATACCGATAAGACAAAACGGGGACAAGAAATACGCTCTGACGTGTCAGAGGAAGATTTTTCGTTCCAGCGATAGTGGCGATTTGATGTTTGGTAAAAGGCGGCTTACTTTGCGGAAAATATGACTACAGCAGAGCTAACCGACAAACAGAATATGCTTTCTTACTACAGGCGGTTGTCATATAGACATGTAGAATAGGTGCAAGATTTATAAAAGGAATGGGTGGGCAGTGGAACGTCTGTGGCTTGCCGGTCCAAACTTCCCGATGAAGTGACCATACAACTTAGTCTCAAATCTGGCGAAGCGTAAACCTTGGCAGTTTGTGACCGAGGTGTACGGTCTTTTCATGTTTGGCTTCCGTAAAGAGTCTTTCACTCACCCCATAGCAGCTCTGCTGCCATAAGGTGAGTGAATGTCTCTTGCGGACAAGTCCTGTGACGCTCCGCTGATGGTGTGGGGCGAAGCTATAAAAACAAACAGACGGCATTGCCGGTTACAAAAGAACAGATAGCAGAGGTCGCTGCAAGGACAACAGATTGGCTTGATTGACACTTGTGGCAAATATGCCATCGTCCTTGCTTTATCCCAAAGACTGGTACACAGCATATAGCAGACTTGTATGCCATTTGCCGTGTACCGGTCAGGGCGAACATCTTCTATAAAAGTTGAGCATGTACAATTAAAAGAGGAAATTGTATGGGTAAGACTTTATGATATAAAAGTGATATGGCTTATAAATTATCGGTGCTATTTTAGATTAGTGCCACGATTTTGCTAACTTTGCAAGTGAGTGAAAACGAATTTGATATAAGTAATGAAGCCATAACCCCCATATCCGATTATGTCGAAATACACCGTAATGTTGTAAATAACCAGATTGAAACGGGCTGCTTCATTCAAATAAAAATACGATGAATGCAAGACTATTGTTCATACTCCTGCTTTTCACAATTGGGGCATTGTGGTATATTATCGGCTACTGGCGACGAAAAGCAGGAGAAGCGGCATTCGCCGCCGCACGGTTGACCGAAAAGAGCGAGGAACGTGAACGTTACTGTCGTCTGGCGGTAATGGCCGGTCATCGGGAAGCCTGCCGTATGTTCTGTCTCTTGCATCCCGAACGGTTTGATGGCCATTCTCCCCATAAGCCGTTCAAGTTACGAGGCATCCGAATCTCCTTTTACGGATATTACTATCCGTCACGATACAATGCGCTGCTCAATGATGAACAGAGGGCTTTCTGCCATTCCATCTACCAGTTCAAACAAGGAGATATACACGGAATCGAGTTCTTTAAAACGTGTATGAATGCCTTGCAACTGAAAAAGAGACCTTACCATATAATGTTCATGCCGTGTAGCAACTGGATAAAATACGGTCAACGGTTCAAACGGCTCGACTGGTACATCGGAAAGCACCGACAGGATTTAACTTCAGGACTGTACGACGTTGATATTTGCGATGCACGAGAAAGCCTGCATGAGGCCAAAGGTGGAGAGAAGCGTATCCTCGAACGAAACTACCTCATTACCGGAAAAATCAAAGGGAAAGAGATTATCATCATAGATGATGTGCTGACAACCGGGCAAAGCGTGGTGGATTACAAGGAAGAGATAGAACGGTGCGGTGGCAAAGTAGTGGCGGCTATCTTCTATGGCAAGACGCTCTCCATGCCTTCGATGCTCCTTGTACAAATACACGTCTGGGGCAACCATATTGCCCATATTATTGAACGGATGACAAAGTAACCGGAACGTTTTCAGCCCTTTTCACTTCTCTTTTACAAACCTGCCAATGCTGATATACACTCCTGCCGGATGGATTGGATATAATCGAGTATAAGCGAGGGGCTGATACTCCTGCCATTGAGTTTGCAGGTGATATGCAGGTGTTCGCCGGTGCTGCGTCCTGTGGAGCCGGTAATGCCAACCACATCACGAGGATGAACTATTGCCCCTTTGACGATAAGAATTTTAGAGAGATGACAATAACTGACGGTGTACCTACCATGCCGCAAGGTTACATACTTGCCGGAAGTCTTGTCCTGTCCGACCTTCACGACCACACCCTCCATCATGGCCATCACCTTGTCGCCACGTGCGCGCAAGTCCAGTCCGCCATGAAATTTACTCTTTCCCGTAAACGGGTCCTTACGGTAGCCATAAGGCGAAGTGACCTTGATATAACGTAACGGGTAACTTACACTCAAGTAACGATCCATCCACTTTTTCTTATCCATATCTGCGGATACCGGGATACCTGTTGAAACTTCCTGTACGGAAATCTCGCTTTCGGATGCCGGTTCCGCTTGGTCTAACCCCATATCCAATACCTCCATCTTGTAGCGTGTTGGGGTAACGGCAACGGTATTGAATTGTGCTTTGGCTGGCGTGATACATAATGAGACACCCGTCATCATCAATAATAAAATCTTTCTCATGGCAGCAAAGTTAGCACGCTCTTCTTATGGTCTGTCCATTGCCGACTGTTTTCTCTCCAAATATAACTATTTAATCAATTTTGAATATGATTATTTGCGAAAAATCATATTCAAAACATTAAAAATACCACTTTATAATCACTTATAAAGAAATGTTTTAGTCATCAGATAAGAAATCGCTCTATATTTGCTGAGTATAATTTTATAACATCGTTCAGAATATGAAAAAAGAACAATTTGAGTTCAACGAACTGCCTTATCCGACATTGGCCCGCTTTGGGCTTACCCAAGAAATGATTGAAGATTTGCCCCTGTGTATCCTGAAAGAAATCGGGAAAGGCGGCTACTCGCCGGTACTGCCCATGCGTGTCACTAACGAGAATGGCGAAGTAATCGAGAGTCGCAGTCGGTTTGCCTTTATCCGTATGGATAGCGGCGAGGTGGATGTGGTTTTTTATCCCACACTGAAGTCGTCACCACTGGAATGCTACAACGAGGAGCAGCAAAAACAGTTGCTTGACGGCAAATCCATCATTGCAGACGTGGCTATGGCGGACGGACGACGCAGTAAAGCTTTCGTGCAAATCGACGAGGAAACAAAACAGGTGATGTATGTTCCGACACCCATCATCGCCCGTAACCTGAAAGTGCTGGCAGAGGTAATGTACTTAGGTACAGTAGAAGTTAACGGAATGCAGCATGGTGAGCCTCTGACGGTGGCAGTGGATGGCGAACCTGTCACGGTAGGCATCGACCTTCACAACAAGACGGGCATCCGTTTCTGCGCAGGTGACGCGCAGAAATGGAAAGAGCAACCCAAGCGTGAATGGGATAAGTACACCTTCGGTTGCTACGGTTGCTGGGTGATGGATGATGACGGCAATCTCGACTACGTTCCAGAGGAGGAATACACCGAAGAACTGTGGAACGAACAGAAGAAAAGCGGTGAGCGTAACCGAGCGGCAGGTATTCACAAATAAGACCTATTTAATATAAGCGTATGGCACAACAGATATATTATCCCGAAGAGATTCTCGTCGAGAAGATGCAGAGCGGCGAATACGGCTGGCTCGATTACATCAACCATTTTTCTGCCGAGTGGCAGGAGGAGTACGCCCATTACTGTGAGGCAAAAGGACTCACGGTCTGCGAAGATTCTGCCGCCGGGTTTGTCCGTTTCAAAGACGAACAATTGGAAGCGGCTATGAAATACGGCAACGCATAACAAGTAACCATCATAACATCAGACTATGACGATACGAACAAATACTAATCCTCGGCAGATGGACTTGCAACCCGAAATGCGCAATCTACTGATGCGTAACGGACTTCAAGCCCATGTCGCATTTGACGGAGGCGGCTACCGGCTGATTGTGCAAGGGCATGATTCACCGTTATTGGTCTATCCTATAACAGAACGACAGATGTTGGCTCTGACGGACTGGGGAACGAATACGGCCAACAAGAAAGCCTACAACATACTCACGAGTATCATAGGAAAAGACTTCTATATGCCGAAAAATTTCGTCCATGCCCGCAATGCCAACGGTCGCGTGGCGATGGGGCTACATGGCTACCGCATCGGTATCGGTGAGTACGGACACATGGGGCGACTGGGTATGCCCCCTCCATTCCTTGGTTGGACACCACGCGAACAGTGGGGTTTCCACCTACGCAGAGTTGGTGGGCAGCTTTTCTTTCCGGGGCCATCCATCGTACCCGAACGCCCAGACGGGCGCATGAAGCCCGGCGAACTGCAATCGGGTGGCTACGGCTTTTACTACAAAGGCGGTCAACAGGAGCAACCCATTGTACAGCAAGATGTATTGAAGAACTTGCAGGAGGTCATTACACCGCTTGTCAGCCGTCCGCGCAGCAAGGAACCGGCACAAGCATACAAGGAGTTGATTGCTTCACCAGTCTATTTTTCCAACGAGAAATGGTCGGAGTGCCTTACTTCGCACGGTCTTATCGTGGATATGGAACGGAGGACACTGACCGTACAATCGGAAAGTGTCAATGCCGATATGGTCTATGACCTGACGGAAGAAGAAGTGAAAAAACTGGCTACCGCATCCATCGAGGAACAACCTGTGGAGAAACGGCTGGATCTGCTGAACGGCATTATCGGAGCGGACTTTGCCGATAAAGTAACGATGGAACAGCTCAACAGCGAACAACGCATCAGTATCGGCCTGCATCCCGAAGTGCGGCATGAACTGGAAGAACGGCAGCGGCAGGAACAAGAATTATTCATGCAGCAAGAAACTCCGATGCGGCAGGAATACATACAGGGCAGTATCGGTGCAGCCGTGGACGGTCGTGACCTGCAACTACTCAACGAAAGCAAAGGCTGGTATCGTGAGGAGAAACATGGCCGGGAAGTAGAGGTCAGTGACATTGCCGTGCAACCAGCACAGACGGAGGGTAAATACAAGATGTCCGCTGTTATTGACGGACAGGTCATCAGCCACGAAATCAGCCAGAAAGACTACGACAAGTTTCTTGCTGTGGATGATTACCACCGGATGAAACTTTTTTCGAAGATTTTCAACGAGGTGGATATGAAGACACGTCCTGAAGCGAACAAGGGGCTTGGCGTGAAGATATTCGCTGCCCTTACCGCCGGTGCTGTGGTGGCATCGGAAGTCGCACATGGCTTCCATCACCACCACTCTCCGGAGTTCTATGGCGAACGTTTCAGCGGACCGCCACATCCATACTTCAAGCCCGGCGTAGATACACCGAGAGATGTGGCCATCCGTAATTTCGAGGCACAGATGAATCAAGATATTAATGAAATGAGAAGAGGGAGGTAAACCTATGAGAGACGGAGACCTTACATACGATGACTTTCTGCAACGACTAAACATCCAGGACGTATTGATTGACGCAGGGTATCACCTGAACCGTCGTGACGGTCTGCGCTATCCCTCGTATGTTCGTTTGGACAGCGACGGCAGACGTATCCGTGGTGACAAATTTATTGTGACACAACAAGGAAAATGCTGTTTCCACGCACAACAACAGAAAGTTTATAACATCATTTCCTTCATCAAGGAGCATCCGCACTTTTTCACGGAGTACCATGCGGGTATGTCTCCGGACAGACTGGTGAATCTTGTCTGTAACAGATTACTGAACATTCCTGTCACTGAACGGAAAACCCGAATAGTGAACCCTAAACGAGATGTAAAGCCATTTGACATAGCGGATTACGACATTCATAAGTTCAATCCGCAGAATCGGGAAACGCAGAAAAAATTTTATCCTTATTTTAAAAGCCGAGGTATCGACCTTTATACACAATATGCCTTCCATCGGCATTTTTATCTGGCTACGAAACATCGGGAGGACGGTGCGACCTACACGAACCTGTCCTTTCCACTAACCCTGCCCAAAGGCGACGGAGCGATTGTGGGACTTGAAGAACGAGGACGTGCCCGTATGGACGGGAGCGGCAGCTACAAAGGCAAAGCCGCAGGGAGCAATTCAAGCGAGGGACTGTGGATTGCCAGCCCTGCCCGCACTTCTCTCACCTCCGCCAAACATATCTATTGGTTCGAAAGTGCTTATGATGCGATGGCATATTACCAACTTCATCAGGCACAGAACAAGGATCTGCGAAAGGCGGTATTCATCTCTACCGGAGGGGCACCGAGCCAGCAGCAATTCATAGGAGCGATAAAAGCAACTCCCCATGCCTCACATCATCTTTGCTTCGATCATGACCGTGCCGGACAAGTCTATGCTATCCACTTTGCTCTCACTCATGCAGGCTGGAACTTCTCCACCTGTCTGTCACAAACCGGCAGACTGATTGTACAGAACAACAGCGAAGACTATTCACAGTATGAAATAGAACTTGAACCATTCAATTTTGAAAAGATTACAGCCATTCTGGGTATAAATGATGCAAAACAAAATTTGAAGAATGGGGAGCGTGACGACATGGGAATTGGTGACGGCTATCTACAGGAAATGAGAATGGTTTGTATGGATGAGTACGAAATGGCTCGTGACGAAGGTTCTGCCAGTGAGGAAGAATTAGAGAAAATGAGAAGCAATCTGGAAGCCATCGAAAAAGCGATTGATGCTTCCATTTCCGGTCCGGAAGCTACAGGATGCATCTTGTATGAATCTGCCGCAGAGGGTTATAAGGATTGGAACGACCAGCTACTCGGCAAACGGATAAAACCAGAGAAGGATAACCTTGACGATTGGGAGATCAGCGGTAAAGCCACGCTGAATCATGCCTTGTCCGATTTGCCCGAAGTCAATCCGGAACATATCCGAAACGGATTATACGACGAAGCGGACCATGAGGCTGTGCGAAAGCGTCTTGAACGTGCGGACAGAGTAATATTCTCCTTTGAAACCAATGACCAAGGAATGTCAGATAAGGGTTTTCAGGAAATGTACAAGATACGGGAAGAACTTGCCCGGTTGGAAGTGGATATAACCAATTCTCTTTCCGGAATGAGAGAAGACTTTCATTCCCGTTTTCACCGATAATCCATAAAACCTATGCAGAGAACTTGTCACAAAACCATTGTCATCCATCCACATACCGGGCAATTTGTCATCAACGAGCTGCCCACTCTCGTGCTGTGCGGCACTGTATGGGTGTACGGAGGCATGGAAGGGCTGCCATTGACAGCTATTGCCACAGTAATTGCCTTGATACTCTCGTTACTGTTACTCTACCGTTATCTCTACCTGCGGCGAATCCGTTATTGCATCGGCACGGAACAACTTGTCAGTGAATACGGTATTATCCGTCGCAAAGTGGATTATATGGAGCTATATCGTATCGTGGATTTTCAAGAGCACCAAAGCCTGCTGCAACAATTTTGTGGGCTGAAAACCGTACGTATCCTTTCAATGGACAGAAACACGCCCCGTCTTGACCTGATCGGTATCTTCCATAGGGACGACCTCGTGTCAATTATCCGTGAACGGGTAGAAACTAACAAACGAAAAAAGGGAATATATGAAATCACGAATCATTAGTCTGGGGCTGGTTGCCTCGCTGGTATGCCTGCTTCCACAGGTGGCAGAAGCCCAAATTGCGGCTTCCAATCCGTTGGAATGGACTGCATTGGCCGAAGGTAACGAACTGATAAACGGGCAGATTGAAAAACAAATAAAGGGACAGACACAAACAGCCTTGCTCCAAAACAGCATCGCTACCGAGTTCAACCAAATCCACAAGTGGGAGAAGCAGTACAACAGTTACCTCAAGACAGCAAGCGGTTACGCTTCATCACTGAAAGCCTGTACGCATCTCTACAATGACGGTGTGCGGATTTTCCTCACGCTGGGGAAATTAGGCAAGGCCATCCAAAACAATCCGCAGGGCATTGTGGCCAGTATGAACATGAACAACCTCTATATAGAAACAGCAACGGAACTTGTCTCTGTTTTTACATTGCTGAATGACGCTGTGGCCAAAGGTAGCAACGAAAACATGCTTACGGGGGCAGAACGCAGCAAGACGCTATGGGCGTTGAACGACCAACTATCGGATTTTAGCCGGAAGTTACATCTGCTCTATTTGAGCATACGGTACTATACTTTCAATGATGTGTGGAACAACGTAACGGCAGGAATGCTTGACCGTGACAACGGTGAGGCAGCTCGTATGGCTCTGTCCCATTGGCACAGGGCGGCAGCTCTCGTCCGATAAAATATATCAGTTATGAAATGGACAATTTGGATAAGTATATTACTGCTGTGTCTTACCGGTATCGGTGAGGTACAAGCGCAGAATGACCCTGTACTGGCCGGAATGATTGCAGTATATACCGAAAAGGCAGAGAAGGAGCTGAAGAATCAGGAAAAGGTCATGCTGATGCAGACCACCGGACATATTTGGACAAAAGAAGAAGTGCAGGCGACAACAGACCTGCAACGAGAGTTTAATAACTATCTAAACTCTTTCCGGTCAATAGTCTGCTATGCGGCGCAAACTTATGGGTTCTATTATGAGGTATCGAGGCTGACAGACAATATGGGCGACTTCACCAAACAATTGAAGCGAAGTCCAGCCAATACGCTTGCCGTAGCCCTATCCACACAGCGCAACAAGATTTATAGGGAACTGATGATGAACAGCGTGGAAATAGTGAACGATATACGCACAGCGTGCCTTTCGGAGAACAAGATGACGGAAAAAGAGCGTATGGAAATTGTCTTTGGCATCCGTCCAAAGCTCAAAACTATGAACACAAAGCTGCAACGACTGACCAAAGCGGTAAAGTACACGACAATGGGCGACATTTGGCGGGAAATCGACGAGGGTGCACGTCCCGAAGCTGATAAACGTAGTATCGTGGACGCAGCCAAGCGACGTTGGCGACAGATTGGAAAGAATGTAAGACCTTAAAAATGTAATGATATGGGAATTTGGGATTCAATATTAAAATATGGCGGCAAAGCAGCAAAAGCTACCGGAAGAAGTATGGGACATGCTGCACTGCATCCTTCACAAACCTTACGGGGCACAGGACAAGCCGTCAAGACCGCAGCCATCGGCGGTGCAGTCGGTTATGTGGGTTGGGAGAAACTAACCACAGATAAGAGCGTGGTACATATCGTAAGCGATGCGGTCATAGGGAAATCGGCTACGGATACCCTTGCAGATGCAGCGGACGGTGTGCGAGAACTGACAAGCAAAGCCGGAGAAGCAGTCGGTTCCGTCAGCGGTACGGTAGCCGGCATAGACTCAAAACTGGGTGGAGTATCGAATTTTCTACGGCAAGTCTCCAATGGCGGAGTTTCCGATATGTTCGGTAACTTTTTCCGTAATCTCGGACAGGGTAACGTGTCGGGATTGAGTATAGCGGGACTGGTCGCAGCAGCATTTCTTATATTCGGACGCTTTGGCTGGCTGGGCAAGATTGCCGGTGCATTTCTCGGCATGATGCTTATCGGTAACAATGCCGGTATTTTCCGCACACCTGATACGAGAAGCATACAACGAATACAGACACCCGCTCTTCCCGTTGAAGAACAGACGAATAGCGGGGGGATGAAAAGATAAGAATAAGAATCAAATATAATCACATAATGAAATATACAGAAGAAATGATCCTGCAATCCGAAAGTGGATACTGTATGCCTTTTGAAGAACGGAAGGGCAAGGATGTGAAACTATCGCTCGGCTATGGCGAACAAACCGATCCGACAACGGGCAAAACATATTTTCATCATGGCATCGACTTCGATGTACGGTGTTACACACTGGCGGCTGTCGCCAGCGGTATCGTGTCAGGTATAGGCAATGACCCTATACTCGGCATCTGCCAAACTATACGCTATGGGGAGTATGAAGTGACCTATGGGCATTTGTCAAATGTCTTCGCCCAGTTCGGACAGCGTGTCAAGGCCGGACAGACTGTAGCTTTAAGCGGTGACAAGCTGCATATCGGGATACGCTTCAAGGGTGAGGAACTGAATCCGCTGGAATTTCTAACCATGCTGTATGGGAATATCCAAGCATTGTGTCATGCTGATGGAGGCGAAGCGGCAACATCTCCCAACATGGAGATGGCACTGACCACCGATTACGAGCAGGACAGACAGGAAATAGAGGAATTGATGCTACGTTTCCTGCCCTACTACATGGAAGACTTACAGCGTGGTGCATACCGACTTCCTCCACATACGGAGCAGTCACTCCGCCATGTCTTTACAATGGGAGCAGTCAAAGAATATTTCTATGAAAATATGCCAAGTATATCCAACCCACTCGGACTGGGACATAAAGCAATGCCGCTTGCTTGTAAGGTGCAGAACCTACTCATTGCGGACTTCCTGCATTACCTTGCCCTACGGCATGGCGTGTACTTATCGACGATGGGCGATGATGTAAAAAAAAACTCTACGACGAAGCCCTGACCCATAGTGGTATCATTGACCCACTGGCAGAATTAGACATAGACATCCAGAGCTTTGACATACCGAGAGCAGTCACGGTATATCCTGACCGGGCCGGTGTGCGCTGGTGGACGAAAGCATGGTTCAATAACCGGGAAGAGGGCGAAGCATCGGTGGAGATTGAGCGAGAACAAGCGATACGCTTCATTCACGACAACATCGAGAAGGATGTATGGCTGGAAGAGTTTTATCCCAAACAGATGGAAATTTACCACAACGCCATCGAGCAGACAAAAGAGCAATTATTAATGAATAGAATAGGATAAACATATAATACACTATGGACGGAATCAAGCATAGCGGACGGTTTGCAGAAATGGAACGCCTCGTGAACGACTATTTCAACTGCCATATCGCACCCATCATGTCAAAAACGCGGACTGACCTCATACGGAATCAGGGAGAGGAAATGAAAGAATATTCCACCTCTTTAGGTGGTATTCTCAGTATGATGGCATCTTCGGCACAACCAATGAGCGACCCCTATCAAGCACTCAAGGTCACAGGCGAATGGAACTCCAAAACAACAGAGGACTATATCGAGATGTGCAAGACGGAGATTACCGGTTCCGAGGAAATGCAGCAAGACCTTGCGTATATGGCCGGGCAGTGGCGGGATACCGTCGTGCAGGAAATCGGAAGGGCACGTTACAATGAGTTGTCAGAACAGCTCGGTTGTGACCTCGCCTATGCCTATATGGACCACCGAATAGAGGAACTGATGATTGACCGGTTGGTGAAAGAACGTATGCCCAAGTCTTCCGCTGACTACATCATCCGAAAGGCTGCCGAATCGAGTCTGCTGGGATTATCGCAGACGTTAAGCCGTTCACCGCTGACCGATGAAATAGAGGCACGAGGCGAAGCAGCTTACCGCCCGAACAGATGGGAAAAAGGTACGGGATGGATGTTGGGCACAGCCGCAGATACCCTGATGATGGGTGGTACTGGTTCATGGACGACACTGGCAAAGTTTACCGGTGCAGATGTGGCTATTGCAGCCATCACCAATCATTTTGAAGGCAAGAAGCCTGATACCCTTTCAGTAGAACAGTGCATCAGTAAAGGAGTGTTCGGCAGAGACAGAAACGTATTCGACGATTTTCGCAAAGAGGCAGCCCAAATACAAATCAAAGAGAACACGGCGATTGGTACAGACAACAAGCAACTGAAAAAGAAAATCCCTGTCATGGACTTTGGCTTCATGGAATGGACACAAAACCAGAATAGCGGTTTATTGTGGCCGAATGTACAGAGCAAGGAAGAACAGAAATATGAGGAACGGTACAAGGATGTGCCGATTGTTGTTGCTCCCGGACAGGAAGAAGCCTACTTGCAGTCTTTGGAACAATGTGACAAAGCGAAAATGGTCAGGACAGAACAGGATGAAATTATGAAAGAAGAGAAGCATGAAACTGTTGTTCCTGCCAATGATGCGGAACAACATGTACAAACGATACAAAGTGCGCAAGTAGCACAGGGAAACGGTTGGGGCGGACTGCTTGGTATGCTGGGACTGGATGGCATAGGTAATATCACAGGCAATCTCGGTTATGTAATGGCCATGCTCCCTGATGTTCTACTGGGAATATTCACAGGCAAGACAGAATCATTGCATTTGGAAGACAATATGTTACCGATAGCGAGCATTGTGGCGGGTATGTTTGTGCGTAACCCGTTGCTGAAAATGCTCCTGATAGGCCTGGGAGGTATGAACTTGTTGAATAAGGCAGGACACGAAGCCTTGAAAGAACGAACAGAGGGAAAACTGAACGTAACAAATGAGAACAATGTGCAGTACCGACGCTATACAAATGAAACTCTGAACCCACGTATAGTAAACCCTGTATTGCAAGATAGTACGTTGATTGCCACGATAGACCGAGTACCGTGTACCATCCAGTTGTCACCGATTGTAGCAGAAGCCTACCGTACCGGGGCATTGCCTTTGAACACGCTGGCAAATGCTGTCCTTGCCAAGAACGACCAGCTTCGCCAGGCTGCCGCACGGAATTATGAGGACGGAAAACTGGAAACCATCGTGCGCCCACGGGGTATTCAATAATCCTATAATCAAATAAACGATGAAAGAAAAATCGCAAATCGAAAAGAAAGCCGAGGAAAAACAAATCACCTTGCTTTCTACGGCTTTGAGTGAAGCCTCGAATGCCGGTGGACACTGGCTCAACGCATCAGGAAAGGGATACCCGCGCTTCTATCCAAAGGGTGTTTCTGTCAGCGCATTCAATGCACTATTCATGACGCTGCATTCTGATAAAAATGGATGCAAAACCAACCAGTTCACGCTATTCAGCGATGCCAAGGCACAAGGAGCCTCGGTGCGTGAGAATGAGCAAGGCGTTCCATTTTTGTTTTATAATTGGAACAAGTACGTTCACCGCAATAATCCAGAACAGGTTATCAGTCGTGATGACTACATGAAACTGTATGAAGAGGAACAAAAATTATATAAAGGTGTACATAACCGTGAAATTCGCACTTTGTTCAACATTGACCAGACGACACTACCCTACGTG
Organism: Bacteroides sp. FSHCM14E1; assembly: GCF_019633785.1. Lineage (NCBI taxonomy): Bacteria > Pseudomonadati > Bacteroidota > Bacteroidia > Bacteroidales > Bacteroidaceae > Bacteroides > Bacteroides sp. FSHCM14E1. Next base: position 161,967 of record NZ_JADKYL010000006.1, on the reverse strand, counting down.
GATAAGGAGCGATACGAAACGACGTTGCGGCGGTATGGAAGTGCAGTGGAAAGAGGATATACGGAAGCTGACAACCGACGGTTGCATATTCAATTCAACGACTTCCTACTGAGGATGCGAGACAACCTTGTGCCTGTTCGTTTGGATGGAAGCGGTGTACCCCACTACGAAACAGATAAGGATGCGGTCTATATGCCGCGACAAAGAGAGTTCAGACATTATCACGACTATATACAGGAAGCCTTGCGGCAAATCGTGAGTGCTACCGGACACCAACAACGATTAGCGCGTGAAGGTATGGTGATGAAGAACGGTGTGGCTCCTTCGGAGGATGCTGTCAGACAGGAACGGTTGGTAGTGGAACTGGCTTCAGGGATTAAAATGTTGGAACTGGGGTTGCCAGCACGGTTGTCTGAAGAAAGTCTGAAGACAGTGGAATACTGGTGCCGGGAGCTAAAAGAGAACCCGAACTTGATGGACGCTCTCGAAAGTGACGTAAACAATGCCATCGAAGTAATCAATAAAGCGGAACGGGGCGAGAAAATCGAATACGCCACCATGCGCAACCGGCGAGACACTTCAACCATGCAGGAGCAAATGCCCAAACATTATTTTGTGTCGAACGAGATTCGGCAGCATCCGGATAAAGAAACGAAAAAAATTGTGCTTGTTATTGACCCACAGGCAAAAACCGCAGATGTAATTCTTCCAGCAGGGGCTTCTACAGAGGCAGATAACGAGATACCGGGAATGAACAAGGGACGTATCATGCGAGCGTTGCAGAAAGATGGAATCGAGCAGGTACGCTTCTACAATACGGATGGTGCATTAGGTTATCGACCCGATGACAGTTATTTTGCCGAGAAGATAATTATGCTGGCCCGGCTGAAGAATTGGGCAATGGAGAAGCTCTCCACACTGGACGTGGCGTCAGCGGTCAAACAGGCGAATGAGATCGGATTTGACCACGTAGAGATGATTCAAGATGATAAGAAACGATGGGCACTTTATATCAAACCCGAAAATAAGAGCGGATATAGCATCTATCCTGATAAAGAAGATATAAACCGCTTCTTTTCAACACTCAAGCAAGCAATGGATAACATCGGTAAGGTTCGGATGGAACTGGCGCACAAGTATTATGCGCTGGCCGAGGTCAAACCTGACCTGAAGGTGGATTTGTTCAGCAGCGAAATGCCGGAAATAGACTTGAACCGTATCCAGCGTGTTTCGGTTTTCAAAACCAAACAAGACGGCATACAATGCGTCGCAACTATTGATGGGCAGAAACAGCCTGCCCGAAGTGTCACTCCGCAACAGTGGCAGCGGATGTGGATAGCGGAAGAGCGTGACAGCTACAAACGTCATTTGGCAGCTACCTTATTCGCAGACGTACTACAAAAAGGACAATCGCAGGAGGCACACACCGGAGAGAAACAACAGAAAGAAGCAGAGTTGTGGCCGATAGAAACGGTAGCGCAGGAACGGACGGAATCAGACAACAAGGGTATTTCACCGGAACGGCAGTTGTGGGACAAACTTAAAGCGAATCATCCCGATGCCTTGCAACTGCTTCGCACGAAAGATGGTTATCGGCTCTATAACGAAGATGCGGTACAGGGTGCAAAGATATTGGGCATAACCCTAAAAGAGTATCCGGAAGGGGACATTACGGCTTCAACGGAATTTTCAACGGAGCAGCTCGACAACTATCTGTCTAAGCTCGTCCGTGCCGGGGCACGGGTTGCTATAAGTGACATGGAGGAACAAGAAACACACAGAGGTTTTCATAGATAAGGAGTAAGGAAATGAGCAAGAACCAACAATACGCAATGAAATATGCAGAGTATGCTATGGAGCAGATGCGCCGGTACGGAATCCCCGCATCCGTGACGTTGGCACAAGGCATACTGGAAAGTTCCAACGGGCAAAGCCGTTTGGCGCAAAACGAGAACAATCATTTTGGCATCAAGGCTACGCCTGCATGGATTGCCGAAGGAGGAAGGTATGGTATATATACTGACGATAAGCCGAATGAGAAGTTTTGCAGTTATGACAGTGTGGGTGATTCATACGAACACCACTCCCGTTTTTTAAAAGAAAACAGCCGCTATGCCCAATGTTTTGCACTTTCGCCCGACGATTACAAGGGTTGGACACAAAATATCGAACAGGCCGGTTATGCCACAGGCGGAGAATATGCCGAGAGTCTGCAACGGATTATAGAGCAAAATGGCTTACAGCAGTATGACAAACTGGTGATGCAGGAAATGGAGACACAGGGTAAGCGGTTCGGTACGGAACATAATCCTCTCCGAACGTCTGAAAATTCAGAGTATGGTGCGAAGTACTCATTCCCGGTAGAGCGTGAAGAGTTTCTTTTTGTTACCTCGCCTTTCGGTATGCGGCAAGATCCGATGGACAACACGAAACAACAGATGCACAAGGGAATTGATATCCGTTGCAATGGCGATGCGGTATTGGCTACTGAGAACAACGGGAAGGTGGTGGCTGTGAATCAGAATAAGAACACGCCCGGTGGAAAATCGCTGACTGTGGAATATACCAGAACGGATGGCAGCAAGGTACAATGTACTTATATGCACCTTAAGGAGGTTACTGTAAAGGTCGGTGATGTAGTACAAGCCGGTGGGAAGCTCGGCACATCGGGCAACACAGGTACACGTACAACGGGCGAACATCTACATTTCGGCGTGACAAACTTCTATGCAGACGGAACAAAGCGTGACATCGACCCTGCGGCTTATCTGACTGAAATCGCACAGAAAGGTAATATCAAATTGGAAGTGTTGCACAACGGGAACAGCCTGCTCACCCGATATAAAGGAACAGAAGAGAATGCCGCCGGCAAAAACCTTTCGCCCGACGGATGGATGAAGAAGTTGCTTTCGTCAGAGGATAGCGGTGTGGGAATGTCAGGATGCAATGACCCTATAGTAGAGATGGCGATGACAGCCTTTAGTTCCCTTATGCTATTGGCCGTACAAATCGACAACAAGAACGAGGAGGAGCAAAAGACTGCCATATCCAAACAAATGGATAGTGGACGCATCAATCTGAAATCATTATTACCGGGCATGAAAAACTGCGAACTGGCAATCAGTGAAAATGGAAAGGCTATTCTGCGAGTGAACAATGGAGAACTGCGCATGTCACGTGAGTTGACTACTGCGGAGTTAAGCCGTCTGTCGGCAACACTGAATAACAATACTCTCACAGAAGAAGCCAAAAGGATACGTGTAACCGGTATGCTGAATACGGTTATCCTCTCGGAAGCGGCTTCACAGAATTTTGAACAAGGGATGTCCCAACAGCAGGGACAGACAGAGAACCTAAAAAGATAGAAGCGTGGCGATATGGTAAAATGCGTGATGATACAGCTATGCAGATGTCTGTTCGGACTGTCCTACCTTGCCTTGTATGTCCTGCTCTGCTACCAACTCTTCGGCTGGGTAGCAACGCTCATTATCGTGAGCGTTCAACTGTTCCTTGCCGGATGGCTGATCTGGGCAATGATACGAGCACCCGATTAAGAGCAATGATTTAGCAGTTCAACAACAAATCATGGCAACACAGTTGTCGGGTGATTATGTATCACATTAAAAGACAATAGAAATGATAAAATGTAATGTTACGGTATGTGGCGTTATCGGACGTGATGCGTCGATACGCACCAATAAGGAAGGGAAAACGTTCCTGGTTTTTCCTCTTCGAGTAATGATCCCTGACACTGACGGGAAGACTATGCCTATTGAGGTGGATGTCAGCAAAGATACTGCCGGAAAGGAGGTTTCCAAATATCGAAATGGTTCCCGCATCGAGGTTTCGGGGACAATGTATCTCAAACACCGTGGTGACAAACTTTATTTCAATCTTTTTATTAACGAAATTCGTACAGCTACGGCAGATGCGAAAGATACGGTCAAGGGCGAATTAGTATTTCGAGGTAAGGTCGGGCAGCATATCGAGGAAAAAAGGGATAAGAAAGACCAGCCTTACACAATGTTTTCGGCATTCAGTACGGAGAAAGTAGAGGATGGCTTTGAATACCAATGGGTACGTTTTTTCTGTTTTGGCAAAGAACGCGAAGCATGGTTACAGCCGGGCGTGCGAGTGGATGCCAAAGGTGAAATATCCCTTTCGGCATATAACGGAAAGCTGAATGTTTCATGCAAGGTGGAAGAACTTGTACAGTATGTAGCAGATTCGTCTAATTCCAATCAGTAAAGGATATGGCCGGATATAAAAAACAGCACACGGACGGGCCGAACAGCGAAGATAAAGCATTAGACCTCTTCGCTGAAATGATGATTGAGAAAATCGAGAGTATCCGTAAGGATTGGAGAAAGCCATGGTTCACAGAAGAAGCGTTACAATGGCCCTGCAATCTTTCCGGACGCGAGTATAATGGCATGAATGCCATTATGTTGCTTATACATTGTGAAAAGGAAGGTTACAAGATTCCGCGCTTCTGCACTTTTGAGTGTGTACAACGGCTCAACAAATCCGATAAGGACAATCAGGAGAAACCTCGTGTTTCTGTACTTCGTGGAGAGAAATCATTCCCAATCATGCTGACTACATTCACCTGCATACACAAGGATTCTGGTGAGAAGATTAAGTATGATGACTACAAAAAACTATCTGATAACGAGAAGAAGGAATACAATGTTTATCCTAAGATGCAGGTATTCCGAGTCTTTAACGTGGCACAGACCAACTTGCAGGAGGCAAGACCGGAGCTGTGGCAAAAACTCGAAAAGGAGTATTCGCTACCGAAGATTGAGAACGGAGAGTATTTCAGCTTCGCTCCCGTCGATGCGCTGATAAAGGACAATCTGTGGATTTGTCCGATCAAACCACAGCATCAGGATAACGCTTACTACTCTATATCGAGAAATGAAATCGTTGTGCCGGAAAAGGAACAGTTCAAATCTGGAGAGGCGTTCTATGGAACACTATTCCATGAGATGACACACTCGACCGGTGCGGAAGGAGTTCTCGACCGTATCAAGCCGACAACTTTCGGCTCGGCAGAGTATGCGCGCGAAGAATTGGTAGCCGAGTTAGGCAGCGCATTGGTTGCCCAACGTTACGGCATGACGAAACATATAAAAGAGGACAGTTGTGCCTACCTCAAAGGATGGCTCGACGAATTGAAGGAATCGCCACAATTCATCAAGACAACTCTGTTGGATGTGAAAAGAGCGGCTTCTCTGATTACCCAAAAGGTGGATAAGATTGCACTGGAATTGGAGCAGAACATTGATGAAGAGCAAACAGTAGCACCGAAAGAAAAAGTGTATTATTCTTCCGTGGCCTATCTTCAGCTTACCGATGACACGATGCGGTTGGACGCATTCAAGGATAAGGGGGACTACGAAGGACTGCTGACTCTCGCCAAGGAGTATTATGACGGTAACGGCATTAACGAAGAATATACTTATTCTTCTCCCATACAGAACCGAGGAGACAATCTTTTGATTGAGGACAAGGATTTTGCTGTGGTGTACAATGGGAGTGTCGGGGGAACTTATGAAGTGATGCTGAAATTCACGGAAAAGGAAGTACGCGACCATATCAGGCGTTATGGTATCGAACATGCTGGAGATACATTAAAAGGGGTAGCCAAGGAGATGGCTGCGGAACAATTCGCTATCATGACACAACAAAAGATTCCTGCATTTGAAATGCCGAATGGTGATGTGCTGTATGTCAGCTATAATAAAGAATCCGACATGATAGATATCGGGCCGGTTACTAATGCGGGACTTGTCGCACAACATCGTTTCCCATACGACCATAATGCTTCGTTGGATGCCAACCTGCAAACCGTGAACGAAAAGCTGAATAATATGGAGGAATACCGGGAAGAGCTACAAGAAGCAGAGTACAGCGGCGGAATGCGCCGATAAAACGGAAAAAGATGCGGAGCTGTTTGCTCCGTACCTTTTCTTGAATTTATTTTATTACTCTAACAAATTATCTATCATAGACTGTAAATTTGTTATATCGCAATACTGATTATGTCCCCCTCTGTAATCTTTCGCGTGTTGGGCTGTCCGGATTAAGAAAGAATCGAGTTCTATTTTTACACCGCTACCCATTCGGGACAAACCGGAAGAGTGACTGATGTAAACGAATTTACCGTTACGTTCTATGAAACAAGAGGTATTATAATGCCCCTTTAAGTTGAATGTTACTTTTGCGCCAACGGCTGTTGCGTACTTGGAAATCTCACGTACTAAGGCCGTTTGGAAACTGCGGTATTTTTTTGAAACATAGACTCCTGCATCTGCAAGGATTGCGTTCTGCCATTTGGTATAAAAATTCTGTGCCATATTTTTAATATTAATTCTGTAAATAATTCTCCCAATTCTCTTTGTCAATAGTTAATTTGTTCATTTCCCAATCGTATTCCACTTCCGGCATATCAGAATAAGGGAAATACACAGTGTAGCCTATCTGTCCATAAGAACAATGTAGCGGTATAACGCAAATCTCCTGACCACAATAAGGCTGTGGCGTACAATATTTCTTCCAATCAAAACGACCTGCTGCTATATTGCAGCAAAGTAATTTTAGAGTTACTATACCTTTCCAACTCTGAAAATCTTTTTTATAACCTTTTTTCATACTACTAATGTGCTATATTATAATAAACTTCGGGTTCACTTGACACGTTGTAAATCCAGCTTCCGCAACGTACCAATAGAGCATTCTTGCCATAATAGAGTTTCTTCATTCCGGTTATACTTCCTGTTATGTGAAAGTTAGGGAAACGACTGATGTCTATTTTCTGTGCATCGCATCTGTAGAGTGTTTTAGTTCTCATTGCATTTATTTTTTTAAGTTGTTTTTTATTTCCCTCTTCTTGAAGCCTTCCGACTTTACCCAAGAGGTTGTTTCATGTGCATTTTCAACGGTGGATGCAAGAACTATGAGCAAGTAACCGGAATGAAATTTTATGAATACCGGAATCTGTGATTGCGGAAGGTTACGTCAAATTTCATTTCAGGTAGCAACAGCGGTACTTGAACATCGTTTGCCACCGTACCTTTGCGCACGAAACAAACAATGGTGCATGTCGGGACTGTGAGAATGTAATACAATTAGAACAGGTAATATAGAATCGGTAAAAGAGGCTGTGAATTGGTAACAGAGGTTCGGCAGAACATGGTCTATAAAAGTAACCGGACTGTTATATAGGAAGATGATAACCACCCGCTTGAGTTGCGGGTGGCTTTAAAAAAATTATATGGAGTATCAGAAGTGATAGTCGATGACTCCTCCGATATAGAGTATCGTTCCCGGTTCAAGCGTACAGACAAACTCCATAAATGCAAAAGATTTTTCGGCAAATGACTGGTATCCCTCTCCGTCCAAATAGAAATGATACGCAATATCCAATGGATTTTCCAATGCCTTTTCAAGTTGATAAACAGGGCCTACAAACTCCAACATATTTTCCGTCGTAATAGCTTCAGCTTTCTTACGGATGTTAGTCACAAAGTTCTCTTTCCATTGTTCCACACCACCAATGTAGCGTATGGTGTCATCACCTACAAGTTCGAACATATCTTTTGGTAGAGCAGTATTGACCAAATAACGAATATCCTCCTTACGTTCTTCGTCATCTATCTCCGCACAATAGTCATAGAAACTGCCATCTCCTTGATGGAGAGTGTCTTCATTCAGATAGTTTTCTTTTTCTATCCACATTTTAGAAATCTGAAAAATTCGGCTGTGCATAATTTTGAAATTTAAATGATTAAACTTTATTCCCTTTACTTGAAGCTCTTTCGGCTTCTTGTCAGGAATGATTTTTATGCGAAATTGACAGCAAGGAAAGGATGGATAAGGCAAGTAAACAGTGAATGGAATGAAGTGGAATACCCAAATCTTCGATATGCGGAAGGCTGCCACAAGTATCCGGGAACTGTTAGCGCAGCGTTACTTGACGACCATTCTAAAGCTGTATCTTTGCATACAAAATCTCTCAGATAAGAACTGCCGATGTGCGATATAAAGAATATCTATAAAAGACTGGAGAAGCACTCTGAGACTGTATAAAAGGACTGAAGGCGACAAAGTCTCCAATCTGCATGAAATCAGAGAAGCTTATCGGATAATGATAGTTCGCTGCACGCTGTCAGCATACCGTCATTTCGTTTTCTGCATCGGATTAGTCTTAGCCTGCGGCATATTCATAGATGTTACAGAAAGAATTGTCGTTTTCATCTTTCCGTTGTTCGGCAATAGCAAGAATTTCTGTTATTGATTCGACAGACTGACCGCTTATCACCTCAAACCACTTGAATACTTCTGTCTGGTTGACAAAATATTCCTTGTACCATTTGTCGTCTGGAGTACATAGGTCTGCAATGTACTTTTCGGGAAAGTATTTACTCTCTTGGTCATTTGTCCAGTACTCCGCCAGACCCGACTCTTCCGATTGATAGAAATAACATAGTGTTGGGAATTTCTCACATACCAGTTCAAGTGTTTCATCACACGGAAACCAAGCCGTTTCCGTTGTGAATTTCAAGAATGTCAGGCCAATAAATGTGTTATACTGTTTAGAAACGGAGTACGACGAGTAAAAAAGGAATAGGACCGGTTGTGGGAGTTCGGTGGAGCATGGCTATAAGAGTAATCGGGCTGAATATACAATACAAGGAAATGCTATCCACCCGCTTTGGCTACAGGTGGATATGTTATTGTCATTCCGCACCTCTCATGATGGTGAGTTGGTCGGGACGGTTAGGAAACCAATAAGAATCACTGTCAATATATACACATCTGCCACTATTACAGAGATTCCCAAAAGCTAAGACCTCACAAGGTCCAAATATCACTCCATAATCGTTTGTAAACGCCACCATATCTCCCACACTCAAGTCGTTTTCCGTATCCATCACCTTGGAAAGGTGGTCGTAAAACTCAATACCTTCAGCTTCACGTTCTGTTTTCCAACGCAAAAAGTCTTCTTTATGACTTCTACCGGTATGTATCGGTGATAATTCAGAAGGAAAAACCTCCGCTTCCGAAGTATCAGATGCAATCAAAATAACGCTATCCTCTTCAATGTTTTCCGGAATAGAAGCCACTTGGTAAACCCCATTAGACAGACCACTATCTGGGTCATGCCAATAAAGAAGATTACCCAACTTGATAAAATCGTATTTTCCCATATTCTTTGATTTATTATTTCCCTTTGCTTGAAGCTCTTTCGGCTTCTTGCCGGGGATTGATTTTTATGCAGGATTAACAGTGGAATAAGGGCGATAAGACAAGTAAACAGTAAATGGAATGGAACGGAATACCCAACCTTCGAATGTAAGAGCAGAAGCAGGCTTGTCCTTTTATACCTTGCAATGAGAAGGGGACTGAAAGTCAATCTTTGATTTGAGGAAGGCTGCCGTAAAATATCCAGGAACCGTTAGCATAGCGGTGCTTGACAATCGTCCGGACACTGTACCTTTGCATATAAAATCTCTTCGGCCAGATTTGCCGATGGTGCGATAAGGGAATACTCAGAATGGAAAAACATAAAAAGGGGTATCATATTATAGGCGAAATATATAACAGAGCTAATATAAGTCCTAAAAAAATATTTTTGCTATCTTTGCCAGCGTATTATATAATATTAAGAACATAACAATGAAAAAAACATTTACACAAATCTGTGAATTGTTCGATCAATTCTCAAAAGATGCCAACCTCCAGATGGAGAAAGGCAACAAAGCTGCCGGAACTCGTGCCCGCAAAGTATCACTTGAACTTGAAAAACTTCTCAAACAGTTCAGAAAAGAGTCACTTGAAGCATCGAAATAATTTTCATTCTGGTTCTGACAGTAGGAAAATGGCGAACTTCACGTGTACCATATCGAAAAAGCCTCTTCGCTTCACAGCGGAGAGGCTTCATTGATTATGACAAAGTTAAACATCAATTATGCGAAATTTCTATTTCGCTTTTGGAAAAAACAACTCCACTTTCGTATGTCTGTTGGCTTCCACGGGCGTATAGTCGGCAATTCCACCTTTGCTAACTCTGATAATCCGCTTGGCTGGTATTCCACGTTGTTCCAGTTCTGCGGTAATAAAACCTGCTCTCGATATACTCAAAGAATCATTGATACTTGATGTTCCTGTAGAACTGTCAGCAGCACCAGTTACCCTCACGGATAAACTGTATTTCTTAGCTACACGAGCCAGTTCGTCAAGATTAAGCCTCTGTGAGGTATCCGTCAGATGTGTCGTATTGAGAGCAAAAAAGAAATAGATGGGTGTACCGATGCACTCTCCATCAGCGTATGAAAGAACCGTGGAATCCATAGCGAGGGTGTCCTGATGGGCGGACTGCACATTTCGGGAAGCCGTGTAATTATATGATGGCTTTCCATTCTCTGTCTGAAGAATAGTCGTGTCAAGAGGTGACGACCCGTCCCAATAGCTATGCTTCAATCTTGCACGAAGCGAGTTCAAACCGCTATAATTATTTATAGGATATCTGCATCCGGTTATATCGTCGTTGTCAAAGATATGGCTATATGTATCGAGTAGTCCTTCGATTTCCAGAATTTTCTTTAATTCCACGAGTGTTCGCTTATCTTGATTGTGACGTCCCACATAACGCCTGTTCTCCTCCGAAAGGAAGTTGCCATAATCGACAAGCAGTTCGTTCCGATGGATGTATGGTGCCGTATCCACCGCGCGCTTCCAGCCGACCTTACCGAGATGAAAGGTGAATCCGGCAGTCAGCGAAAGCATGTGATCGCCCAGACGGTTTGGATAGCCATATCCGTCGAAATCCTGGAATGTAGTTGTGTTAGAGAGTTCCAGCATAGCACTAACCCGTTTGGAAATACGGTATTGTGTTAGTATGCCGTAAGAAAGCGCAAAGGGATTGTTCCCGTTGGTGGCGTTATGTAGCAGACCGACACCCATAAAGGGTGCAAGCCTCCAACGTACCTGTTCCTGTCGGGCATATCTGCGTCCAAGGAGATTCCACAGGAGATCTGCATGGATATAATGGTAGTCCTGCGTAGATAATTGTGCATCCTTAAACTGCAAGCCACTATAATTTACCCTTGCGCCGACCAAAGGAGTAAACCATTTGCCGACGGCGAGGCTGTACGAAGGTTTCACTCGTCCAAAAAGGTCTTCACAACCGAGAGGTGTACCAAGAAAAACTGTCGCACCTCCGGATATGCTAACAAACCAGTTGCCGGTTCGAGATGCCGGAAGTAGCACCCCGTTGAGATAGACGGGCTGCATCGGTTGAAGCAATTCCGCTACTTCATAATGAATAGTGTGTCGTACAGTGTCCTTCTGTACGGGTTGTACACTTGCTTGTGCCTGCAACGTGCAGAGCAAAGCGAAGATGAAAATAATTTGTTTCGTCATATTCCAATGATTTCATTAGTTATACTTTTAATCTGGTGTAAGGCGTATGCCATTTACCGTTTAGATTTCTTGCCGATAGTCGAGCGCATCATGCGGCTCGCCATCCTCATACAGCGAAGTGCCCATGCTCGATTGTCCTCGTCCTCGTCGCGTCCCCATTTGAGGTCACTCCCTCCGCCTCCACCACCATGTGATTCGGCAAATGTAGTGGCATCATCTACCATTCCGAGAAATAGCATTGTCGCACAGTGCATGATTTCCGTACCCCGCTCGGCGATAGACTGTACCAGTGAACCGTCAAAGAGCTGCCGTTCTGAAACATTCATTTGTGCCGATGCGTTACGATACTCGCTGATTACACTCTCCAGTAGGACGTCTTTAAACAAGCTATCCACTTTGGAGTGTACATCACGGGAATATTGATAGGCCTCCTCTTTGAGTTCTTCGGTACGTTCTTCAATGGCTCCCATATCCTTTTTCAGTTCGATGAGTTGCCGGTCAGCCGTCTGCAACTTTTCCTGCTTGTCTGCCAGTTGCCTGATGATTCCTTGCAGCTCTTTTTCCAACATTTGTATTTGGATTGCCAATTCTGCCGCATTGCCTTTGTTTTCTTTTAAATTGTACTCGGCTGCCGATAACAAGGTTTCTTTTTCAGTTTTCTGCTTTTCAAGATTGCTAACCATTGTCGTAAGCCCTTTGACTCTGCGTTCTGCCAACCGGATGTCTGATTGAAGTTCACCCAATACCTGTTGATGGAGTTTGATATTATCCTCGATTGTTGTACACTCTTCAGACAACATTCGGCGGTATTCCTCAGTCGTTCTGTGCCGTGCACCCGTTTCGGATATGCTTGTTCCTCTTGACATTCCCCACTTTGTATTGACTTCTGCGAAAAAGTCCGTATGAAGTTGTTTCATTCTTGCACTATATTCAAACTTATCCTTACCGGCGAAGATTTCCTTGTACGCAAAGCGACTATCCTTGATTGGCAGAAGCGTACAGTGGATATGCGGGTTCAATTCATCCAGATGTACAATGAATGCAGCGATGTTCTGCTCACCATATCTGCCACAAACGAATGAATAAACATCCTTGGCCCAGCGTTCAATGTCACGCTTCCGTTCGATGCGGGTATTGTCCGCACCTTTTTCAAAGTCCACCTGTTGCGTACCGAAAGCAAGTTCCTGCATTCGCTGCCGTGAACCGCCGAAGATGATATTTACCACCGTGCGGTATTTTGGTTCGAGCAGCCCCTCATTAGGATCTTTGATTCCACGGTGACTTAATATGTCCGCCATCCGTTTGGGAATGCTACGGCTTGTGTCGATGGGATGTATTTTACCTCCGGGCGCAATCTCGAAGTTCAGCCGTTTACGCGTAGGATCATAATTTCCCTTACTCATAGCGTACTTCTCTGCCTTTTCACTACGGTCACGCAGATGTTCATTACTTTGGGCGGTGGTAATCCCTTTCGACACCTGCACGTCGAGTACCTGTTTTTGATTTGCCATACGTTTTTCATATTGTTTCGGACAATCTACCGTGTCCCAGCTTGCTGCTTGTTCGGACACCCTTCCCACCAACGTCAGGCAGGTGGGGTATTAGGCTCCCCCTTCCCTTTGTTCGTGGCAGGCGGGCAAGCCCGGATGCCTTCTATAACTGGCAGGGGGGCTTCACTGGATACAAAAGTGGATTGTTGCGGTTATACATTCTGTTTTCAACCTCCAATCTGATACGTTGCCTCCTGTGCCTTTGCCGCAAATGCCAGAAAAGGCTTAAAAAGCGTTTTAAGGAACTCCCTGTCATCTTCATCATAATCGGAATTTTCATCCCTATCTACATCAAGAATAAGCCCGGCAATACCTTTCGAAGTTGCAATAAGTCCTGTCCAGTCCCCATACAATTCCAATCGGAAGTAGTCCATAAACTCTGCACTGTCATCGAATCTCGACTTACGCAGTGCCCGTTGTATAGCGGCAAATGTAATGCACTCCAAAGCTACCATACGAATCTTGACAGCTCGTTCATCATCATCCGCTGCCGGATTGATGCGAGTGATACTGTCCGGAGATGGGCAGCTATCGCATATGCCAGCTTCATCCATTGCCCGACGAACAAGTTGCTCACACTTGATTCCGATCTCGTCAAGGGACACTTTGCCGATTATCCAATCGGACAATGCCTCACGTAGCTGTTCTGCAAGGTTCAACTTCTTCTGTCCATTGCAAGACTCCGTGGATTGGCTGGTTTGCACAGTCATGGTAATGATGACGCTTTTGGAAAGCCGGATGCGATTCAACAAGCCGAACTCTTCCATTACATCCAAAAAAGAACGGACAGTAGCCCTATGCCAATGCCATTCCGATGAAAGGTCAGAAACAGTCACGTGGCACTGGTTGGGTTGAAGTTCGTAGCCTTTGTTCCTTAAAAAAGGGGAAACAAAACCTGCCAAAGATTTATCCAATAAATCACAGAAGGCTTCTGTCTTTGTTTTTCGTTCACCGACTTTCTCCTTGAGGTAGTCAAATACTTCTCTGTCTGCCAATATAGGGACAGCTATTTTCTGCTTGGTTTTCATTTTCATTTCATTTTTTAATTATTACTATTGTGCGGATATATCAGTGTTGCCGCTATCCGCATCTTGCGGCAATATCGCGTGATGATGGTCATAATAACTTTCGGCTAATAGTCTGGGGAATTTCATCCATTCAGAGATTATGCCTATGTCCTGAAATTCGGTCATAACCCGAACAGAGGGATAGAACAGGGCAGCCAAAAGAAGATAGGCGGCAGTTACCGCCGTTGTGTACAAGTGTGGAACAAAACTGATGGCCAAAGCCACCAATGAGAGTATGACAAACATACATGATCGGTCACATAAACCTCTTAACAATCTGTCCGCTCTTCTAAATGAATATATAGTGGCACAGATAGCAGTTGAAAGAAAAACACCGAACTCGCCAACATGTCCGCTGATGTAAACATAGTGGAAGAGCAATAGCAGAATCAATACGACCTGTACATATAGTTTACGAGCCTTTACACTGTGTATCATAGCATCGTAGAACCTTACCATAAAAGAACGGTGGCTTTTGTACAATGCTAATGGCAATACGAAAAGCGTTATACAGAAGATAAGTTGTAGTATATTCCAAATCATAAATAATAGGGTTTCTCGCGTATTTGAATGGGGGATATCATCAACTCTAATTGGACAATATTGTGGGTGGCCAATAGGATGATAACTTCGGCGTCCCTCGGTGAAAGGTATATCGCTGCTTTCTTAATACGTTGCTTGAACGTATGCTCCTGCTTACGGTAGGCTGCCAATGCCTTATCCAGTTTATGTTCCGGAATTGTCCATGTCATGCCTTTGGCGTATGAGCCTTTGTCTTTGTAAGCCCGCAGTACCAACGTGCGGGAAACAATGTAATTGATATATCCGTTTCTTGACAAAGCATACTCCTTATAGAAATTGTCATCAACAACCTCTATCCATGTCCGGTATTCCCTAATCCAATAAACCATTTGTCGGTATAGTGTGTCCCGCATAACATGACCATTAAAGGAAATCCATCAAGAGATCGTCTTTGTTCTTCTTATACTTGAATGTGCCACTTTTGGAATGAAGATCCAAATCAAGGCACAGCTCGCCGTACATCTGCTCAAGAGAATCATAGATGGTGACAAGAATGCTATTTACCTTACCGTCTGCATCTGTCTTGCAATTCATCTTGAACATCTGTCCAAATGCCGGGTTGGAGTATGCACAGGTGCTATGCCCGAATTTGTCAGCGTGCGTGGGGATGTGGTGGTAGAGAGTTATAAGCTCCATATCGTCCTCAAACAGATCCATCACTTCCTCCAAATCGTAAGGGTCGCGTAGCGGGAAGGTCAGTAGGGCGTAGTCACCGTAGAATTGTGCTTCCTCCATTGTCGTCACATCGAGTAGTTGCGGTAGTTGCAGAGGGACAAATGTCATAAAGTCATTGAAAAAATGTCGTAACATATTCATTTTTTATATTGTTAGAGCGTCTGTATGAAAATATCCATAAGCATTCCTGGCAGTTCAGTCAGTTGACCACTTTCCGATTGCAGGATTCGGCTCAAGGTTTTGAACGCCACAGGTGTCTGTGCCGCCATCCTGTCAAGTTGTTTCCGTTCTTTATCGGAAAGCAATGTCATAGAGAATCCGTCCAATGAAGTATAAGGGTGGATAAGCATCCATATATAAGCATGTGCTTGCGAAGAAGTCTTGATTTTTTTGTTCCGAACATCTTCTATACAAATCTGCATATTTTGTATTTGGCGACGATTGGTGCGCATTGTCAAATAAAGCATAGCCTCCCGATAGGTAATCTCCTTTCTCTCAGCGGCAAAGAATATCTGCGAACAACACTGTTCAGTACCACGTGTGATGTCAGCCATACTCTCACCTTCGAAATCGTGCAAGTGAGAGAGGAACGCACGGAATATAGCATCTTCTTTAGTGATATAAGTAATCAGTTCATTGCGGCTATGTATGCCGTTACGGATAGTTCGGGTCAGTAACATACGGTAAGCCGCAAGGATTTCCTCTTTGTTACCCTTATGAAGCGGAAGATTATCCAGTGAGTTGAAAAACGGGCGGATTTCTCCAGCGGCATGATGCAGTTCCTCATCATTGTTATAAGGTGAGAACTCTCCTTTGAGAGCCAAAAGTTCCTGATAAGTACGCGTCTTTGAGAGGGCTAAGCGTGAGAACTCAGTGCGGATAGAATCATGCAGTCTGATACACTCTTCACGCTGATTGGAATGGGGGTGGCTGAGCGTATCATTCCGGAGATACCTAAAAACAGAGTCTTTTACTGTTTGCCATTGTAGGATATGCTTGGTCAATACTTGAAATGAGGAATCTTTCTGACGTCGTATATTGTACAAGTACTCCCTGTATATTCCGGCAGGATCGTTCGTAGCTTCAGACAATGATTTGCCATTTCTATCGCTGCATGATATCAGGCCCAATATGGCCAATGAAACGATACATCTTCCAGTCAAAAATGATGGAGTCTTGTAGTATGATTTTAAAATTTTCATATTTAACAATTCATATTTAACGATGCAAATCTATATATTATTTTTATTGTAAAAGCCCTTTTATATCGCATTTAGTATAATTTTTGGTATCATATTAATAATATGATTATCAATGAAAACAAGTGCAAGAAAAAAAGCTAAAAAAAGGATTTAGCGAGATTTTTGCCACGATATGATTTTAGATTAAAATGAAAGTGCTATATTTGCACTTGTTATCAAAACAGTGTATATTAAAATGGCAAAAGTTGGCTATATATTCAAGGAAAATAATGACAGTTTTGATGCTGAGAGAGAATGGATGCAGCGATATGGTTGTGTACAAATCGTAGAGGAAACAGTTGAACATGAAACATTGAGACCTATGTGGAAACAGCTTATGGCGAATCTTCAAAGGGGCGATGAAATAGTCATATCCAAATTCAGCAATGCTGCACGCGGTTTAAGAGAACTGGCCGCGTTCATCGAACTATGCCGTATCAAAATTGTACGTGTCATATCCATTCATGACAGAGTTGATACTCGCGGTGAATTATTCCCCAGTACGACAGCAGCCGATGTGTTGTGGATAATAGGGGCATTTCCGGAAGAAATTGCCGCACTACGAAAATATTCCGCTCATGTCGAGAAGTTACGCCAGAATATCAAAGCCCCGGCTGTGCCGAAGGTATTACCTAAAGCTGAACGAGATAAGACAATCGTGGATATGTATATCAACGGGCATTCTTTCGATGACATTTGGGCTGCAAGCGGTTTTAGCAGCAAAAGTTCTATTTGGCGCATACTCAATAAATATGGCGTAAAACTTGATCGTGGCCAAACCAGCGGTCCGCGTGTCAAACAGAACCCGAAAGAGGACGGAACAAATGAAGGTAACTCCTGATAGAATTTTCAGATAATCAGGATCGTATATTTGTTTTTCGGTTATTATTTTGTATTTTTATTATTGTTAAAACTATAAAAGTAAGACTTATGGGAGATATTATAATTGTATTGCTGGTATTCTGGGTTGTCGGCAAGCTCTTGAAGGGCGTGTTTGGCGGTTTCAGTAAAAGCAGCTTCAAAGATGATAAGTAGGCCAGCCAAGGGATGGGTAAATACGGTCAAAAAAGACTGGTTCAAGAGGCGTGAAATTGTAAAAAGGAAGTGGAATGGAATAAATATAAACGGAGCTTCCGGTAACAGGAATCCAGGATATATCGGTTGAGATATACCCTGAATACATGTCAGATATTGTCTGTCCGGAGATGTTTAGGCTTTCCACCTATACCCCTCGTCTGTCAGTTCCAAGTATTCCTCTAATCCCGGTTTTACGAAAAAGACAATTTCAAAGGCTTCGTTACTTCCGTTATCGGGGAATGTCATGTCGGTTTCTCCATTTCGGATAGTCCCTTTGCCCACGTTGGAACCAAGGTCTTCATCCGCATAGGCATATTGAAACTCGACGTCCGGAAATATCTCGGAGAGTGTTTGGATAAGCAGAGGCACACCTTCCCAAGCCGTATCAAACCAAAGCACGTTCGGTTCTTCAAAATTCTGATTAAAGGCATTCCATTTTGTACCCCAGTTGGCAATAGACCATTCATACCAAGTAGGATAACCGTATTTTCCCCAGTTTCTCAGATATGTCATTCCAAGTTGTAATGCTTCTTCCCTGACTTTTTCCTCCTGAATTTCCATCCATTGAATGACTTTCAGGTCGTCCTGTGAATTGAACGGTTTACGTTGCTGTGCTATGATATACTGCATACCAAATTCCCCAGAAGTGGACGCTTCTATCAGTAAGTCCTTTGGCATAGGGATAATGTTGTTGAAGTCAATATAGCAAGGCGTACTGTCTTCATCAGTTTTTCCTTTTAAGAAATCCATCACATTTTGTACTGTTTCTCTGTCTGCGTTTATTTCTAAACGGTTTGTTACATAATTAGGCATGATTTTAATGTTTAAAGAATTGGTTAGTATTAACTTTTATTTCCCATATTGTCGGTTCTTTACTGATTGAACCGTTTTGGGATTTATGGATGCGGTAAACGGATGTCGATACAGCTTCATACGGCAACTTTTCTTGCCAAATTACTCTTGCGCAGGAAGGAAGAATTTTGTAAGAAATACACTTCAAGTAGCAGGATCAAGCGCGATAGCCGACCTTTGCATTTGATAAAACCAAACCGGTGATAGGATGAAGAATAGATGGGAGATAAAATGAAAAATAATTAATATAAAAGAAGAATGCTATTCCTTTTGCAGAAATATAAAAAAGGAATAGAATGATATAATTATAAAAGAGGGACTATTATTACCCTCTCAATTATAAGAGGGTATGTTCTCAAACTCCGACCCTTATTTGTAATACTGTAATACCGCAACACCTCCGTTAAAGGTTATTACGGTATTTTTTTTGAATTATTCTTGTGTTACTTCCATAGCATTGCTGTATTCTTTGATTTGCTCCATTGTCAGCCATTCGGGTTTTTCGTTTTCTCGGAAGCTGTCGTGAATTTTCGTCATGTATTCAATTTGTGCCTTTTCAGAACCAGCCCACAAACGACGAGAACTTTTGTTTCCAAAGCCAAGATAATATTCACAGTCGGCTTGCAAACGCCCCAATAACATATACCTGAATTTTAAATCGTGCTGTAATACTTCTTCTATTGTCATACTCGTTTTCGTTTTTAATTAAGTTTTTTATTTTCCCTTTTTTCAAGTCTTTCGACTTTGCCGGAAGGGTTGTTTTTCATGTGCGTCCCAAACGACGAAGCAGGAACGCAGTGCAAGGAATCGGAAATGAAATTTTATGAATACCGAAATCTATGATTTAGGAAGATTACGTCAAATTTCATTTCGGATAGCGTAGCGATACTTGGATAGCGTTCGTTCGCCGTAATTTTGCACACGAAAACAAGACCGGGCGAAAGTCTGGATAACGACAGGAAACATCAACATTCATTACATAAGGGCTGTAAAAGAGAAGCAGGCAGTTACGCTGCTATAAAAGGGAAACAAGGAAATTAAAAAAGTGGGCACGGAGCAATCTGTAAAAAAGGGGGATGCCACCTGTCTTCGGGCAAAAGAAGATACCATACCGATAGGATTTAACCGATACGGTATCTCTTTGGTAGTCATCAGTACCATACTTTCAGAAAACCATTTAAAAACATTCGATATTCGCCTCTTGGAAAATCTGCGGGGCGTGCTGATAAAGCAAAGGAAGATTCAATACCGCCATTGGATATTCCACAAATCCGCTTCTACGCTTGTAACCTGAATAGGTCGCTAAATTATTTGTCTCCAGAAACTCCATTGCATCCGGATAATGATTCACATCAATAAATGTACGGTCTGGCAAATCGAGTGCATCCATGCTCTCCAAATTGACGGATAGCACGATATACTCTGTTTCATCTTCCACACTTTGCAAAGTAAGTGCTAACCAGCCATTGCCATAAAATTGAGGCATGAGATAAAAGCGTTCTCCACGAAACTCGTATTCTTTCCGCGTTAGGGAGCTGTCCGGCTCTACCAAGCGAAAATCATCCTCTCCAGAAACAAATTCTGTTGATGGGTCGCTGACATCCACATACGTTCCATTTACATTGTGACACAAATACTCTGCATTTTCTGAACGAACAATCACAAATTGAATTTCCATACTTTTAAAATTTAGCTATTAAACATCATGTTCTTTTTTTCCCTTTTTTCGGAAGCCTTTAGGCTTCTCCAGTCGGGATTTGATTTTTACGTGCATTCAAGATTGCCTTTAAGGAAAAGCAGGCAAGGAATTTGGACAGAATTTTTACAGTTGCGGTATGGAGCGTATACGACATTTGAGCGATTGAAAATCGGGAAAGCTACTGAAAAATTGTGTTCAAATAGCGTAGCGGTACTTGAATGTTTTTCCGTGGCAATACCTTTGCACAGGAAAAAACAAGTCCTGACTGGTAGCAGCCTGAAACGAAATAATTTCGTTTTATACAAGGGTAAAACGGAGTGATAAAAAAGGGAATGACCACAAAGAGCAGCCGACAAAAGCCGGCTTTCTTTTGTTCCTGTGGGAGGAGCTGGGACATTTAATCCGTTACATCATAATAATAGCTTAGCTCGTCATCTTTCAGATACTCCATTGCATATTGACTGGCTTGTGCCCAAAGGGTATTATACAATGTCGCAATTTCCGGCCTTGTTTCATAATACTGCCATATCTTATGGTTAAGCACTAAAACCAGTTCCGTGAGATACTTGTAGTTCTCTTTCCACTCCTCAAAAGCACGGTTGAAAGTGTCCTGTATCGCCGAAAGACCAAATCGGTCAGCAATGGAAAAATCATTCCAAAAGGTTGTTTGCAATTCATAACCGTTCTCTAACATAAATTCTCTGAATGTCATAATGCCTCAAATTTTAAGATTAATATTTTATTTATTTCCCTTCGATACTTCCTGTACCGAAAGGTTGATTATTTTTCTGCCCACGGGATTGGCGGCCAGAACGGGCAAGGAGGATGCGGAAAATACACTCTTCGATATTTCGGAGAGGAAGATTTTACAGCAGCAAGTGTCAGCGGTCCTTGACAGGACGGACAGCCGGCAATCGAATTTTGCAGGGAAATAACCAAGCTTGCGGGATAGAAATATAGGGGGGTAGCTGGATGGGGCTATAAAGGAGGGCCGGAGTCTAAAAAAGGAAACTGGCACAAGCGGCCACCTACAACAGTTGGGCGGGAACATTCATAAATGTGTAAAAAGGAATAGTTTCCCACCACATTTTATGCAGAATATATACGGCATAAAACACAAGTGCCGTAACAGCCTCTTGAGAAAGCGTTACGGCATTTGTTTAAGTACAGGTTACAGGCTATTTTACCTGAACGAGGTTGTCCTGTAGAGTTTTCCAGCCATACACTGCGGCCACATAGGGGTGGAGGGAACGTGTAACTTGGCGAAAACCATTCTCGTCAATTTCATAGTTGTAGATTTTTGCGGCAATCCGTTCTGCGTCGTCACGATTTTCAGCGACACGGTACAAAACATAATTCGTGCCATCATGGTGCGACATACGGCCTCGTATATCGTAGCCGTCACCGTACCACTCTGCATCATACTGTGTAGATTGTAATATCCCGGCAATGTTGTCACCCAAAATTTGATAGCCTTGTTTGCGTCCGTTCCACAATCCTAAATCTCCAAATGCAATAATGACTCCATTGACATCCTTGTTTAGGTTCTGCCGCTCATCCCCCAATTCATTATACACTTCGTCCGACCACTCTTCATCGCTGACCTTGTAGGCATCATCGTCCAGTTCTTCTCGCTTGAAATTTTGATAATACTCTCTTGCTGTTTCATCCAATAGAGCATCACTTGACCAAATTATTTGTTTCATACATTCTAATTTTTTATTTTCCCTTCCCTTCAGAGGCTTTTACCTCGTCCGGTGGGATTTGATTTTACGTGCAAACCACAAGGCGGAAGAAGGGAACAATGCAAGGAGGAAGCGGAATCCGAAGGATTTCATTTGAACGGCATTGACTGCAAATGAAACGCGCCTTGCAGGTTCACGTCCGACTTAACTTCGCACTGTAAAATTAATGGACGGCGGACGTAACCTCACTTTTGGGAAGAAATATGGTTATAAGAGGGACTGGAAAGCTGCTCAGAGGTATGGAATTGAGAGAGTCTTCTTTTTTCTATTGAAAATCGTAATCTGCCTGTTCATCAAGTGGAGCTAAGTATAACAGTATTACCGGGTGAAGATTTCATTTGGAGCTTGGCATCGCAACAGTCACTTATAAAAGTATGATGCGTATTAATCCGGTCATGAGCAAAACAAAAGCGACCAAAAGATCGCTTTGTTCATGATAAGGCAAGAATTATTTTTTGCCTTTTTTCACGGGCTTTACCGGCTTTTCAGGAACATCCTCCTTTTCGATAGGAGGATAAAACTTGACAGCCACCATAACAACACGATTGTGCTTCACACCGACCTTGTCGGTCCACTCTTCAGGCTTAAAGTAGCCTTCAATGGTGAGCATCGTACCTTTGGTCAGTTGGTCGAATGACCCAGTATTCTCGTTTTTACGCCAAGCCTCAATATTCATAAAGGCTGAAATGCGGTTGGTTTCCTCGGCATTCCTTTCCTGACGGCTTACGGCCAATGGGAAACGTGCGACACTGCTGTTGGTGAACTCTCGGATTTCAGCGTCTTTACCTAAGAATCCGGTTACTGTGAAATTGTTTTCAATCTTTTTCATGTTGAATTGCTTTTAGAAGTTATTAAATCAATTTTTACACTGCCTAAAAAGTAGATGTCGTTTAAGGGATGCACCAAGGATAGCGCGTCAATACGCTTTATTTTTAGCCACAGGTAAAATCGAAGGCTCGATAAAGGAAGATTGAAGCGGCTACGCCATTGGTCAAGACAACCATGTCGTTCCCGTCGGCATACTATCTTTGCAGAGGAAAAATGATGATTGCTTCGATAAAAAGCGATTATGGAAAATGGGAAACAAGTAAACCGGTAATGATAAGGAAAAAGAGCAAATCCAAATGTCGGCACAAAGGCGAGACATCCGTCCGAAAGTCAGTGAAGAATAGCAAAGCCAAAGCGAGACATGCCTGGCTTGAATTGAGACTGTAACAAACAGAATACCATCCAATCAGAAAAAAGGCCACTGCATAAGGAATGTGTCAGCCAAGAGTGGACAGAAGCGTAGGTAGCCCATCCTTGGAGGATAGTGATATCCGCATCGAAAAAAAAATGGAACTGGAAGGAAAAACGGCAGGAAGAACCAGACTTTTCACAAAGTGGTTTCCAATTCGCTTTGTGCGAATGGCTGGTTTCTACAAAAGGGAGTGGCGCAGCCAAAAGAAAAAGTTATAAAAGGAAAATGGAAGTAAGGCTGAAATGGGTGATTCCATTCCAGCCAGTCGATGATATTTGTCCAAGGTGTCATTGAAATTCAACCATCATAATACGATGCTCGAATATTTTGGTTTTGTCGCTGGGACGTCGCTGGCAAACCCAAAGGTGTCGTGCACCGTAACCGTATGTGAAATATTCATCAAGTGGAGTTTTTTTCTCCAACTGTCTCATGCTTTCACGCAATTCCGCCTCATTGCCAGAAAAAAGAATCGTGTTAATGATTCGGAAATAAAGTTCAGTTACCTCGTCACAATAGGGGCAAAAGCTGTGTTCAATTGTTACTTTCATGCTTCTTTTGATTTTTATTGTACTTCGATTATATCTTCAATTCGACCATATAGGACAGAACGTAGTGCGGTTTTGTCAATGGTATAATATTCGGCAATATGTCCGTGTTGTTTCACGAAATACCGTTTGAGAACATCGGAGAAGTCAAAACGGTAGCCCATTAAAGCGATACCTCTTTTGAAATGGCAGCACTCTTTCACATTGCGGGTGAGCCAGTTCTTTTCTTCCCGACTCAACTTGTCGCCATTATCAAGACGTTCCCGTAATTTGTAAACCTTGCTATCTTTCAGTTTTTCCAATTCGGGCACATCCCATTGGACGAATTTCATTGCTATCTGTGTCATGGTTTCTATGTTGTAAAATTGTAAAAATTACTTCATCACAGTATTTAATACTCTCTCTTTGCCACAGATGAAACGAACAGTGATTTTGTTGTCGAAATCACCGACAATCGTTCCATCCGTGTGTCTCTTATAGAATAAGCAAAGTGTAGGATAGACCATAATTTTACTTTATCTTCTTCTACTCATTCAGTTATTAATTTGACCTTCCATTCTCCCTGAGAGAATATTCTAAAGCTCACGTACTCGTCTTCAAATTCATAGGTTAGAATCTTGATATAGACTTTATCTTTGTCCTCCAACGATTCTACCAATTTTTTGATTTCTTCTTCTGGATACACCCAACGAGAGGAAAATTCTGCATCTACACTATCACCATATCGATTGGTAAATTCGCTGAAAGTGTCATCCAAGAAAGCCTCTATTTTGTCGAGGTCTGTTTTATTTTCCGTTCTTGCGTGGAAAATGTTGGTTGCATAATTTGCCATAAATACCAAGTTTTAAGTTTGTTACTTTCCCTCCTGTAGCATTTCACTTACTTTCGGGCTTGATTGAAATTATGTCGCTTCAACAGGTGGCATGGCTATGTATGCAGGGTTTCACTACAAAATACTACCTCTGCGAAGCGGAGCGTGGAGATTTTGTAGTGAACCTTCAGGTTACAACCTTGCATACAATAAAGACATGGCAAATACCTTTGCGACACAATTCCCATCGGGCAGACCGAAAGTTGATATGCGAGCATGTGGGAGTTTGCTCGGTACGGATGTGTGTAAAAGGTGGCTATGAAGTAAAAGAGTATCGCAGCGAAAAGAGAAAAGAGGCAAGAGCTTATCTTCTCTTTTGGCTGTATGGGTAGAATGGGAAAATCACAAAAAGTAACATGAAAATCCAGTTTGGTTTAGTTTGTTAGCCTTATATATGCTAAACTAAATTAAACTAAATATAGGCAGGCATTTTTGGCTGCCTGTACAAAAAAGATTATCTTTGCTACAAGCAATACAACTTCAAGAGATAATAATTTGTATTCTCTTTATGAGCTGCAAATAATTTGTTAGTTAAAGTTAGGAGCAAATTCTTCGAATGATGAGAGCAGATAAAATTGCTCGGAATGCACTCTGAAAGCAAACAAACGAAAAGAAAGAAACAGAGTGCAAATAGAAAAATGAGAAATCACTTTAATTCCTATTTTTGTTCCTTATTTGTTTCTCCATTAAAATTACCTTTCTTATAATATATTGATTATAAAATATTTAAGTGTATATTTTTAAGATGGTTAAGAAATTTGCCAACTATTCTAGAAAGAATAAAAAGTGATGTATGCAGATGTAAACCAACACTAACCAATCCTGACTATATGGCTTGTTGGATAATCCCCAAACAAATTGTTCTAGAAGGATTTCAAACTTTTCCAGGGCTCATCTTAATGGGAAAAATATTCAAACCCATACTACATAAGAAAATAATAAAGTAAATTAAGTAATCTCAATATAATCAGAAAAATTATGGAAATAAACCAAGCAGCCCCCAAGTTTCAGGATGTGTCAATTGCACCTATGCATACAGCAGAGCATTTGCTCAATGCTACTATGGTAAAAACATTCGGATGTCCACGTTCACGTAATGCACATATCGAAAAGAAAAAGAGCAAATGTGATTATGAACTTCCGGTTTGCCCAACCGAGGAGCAGATTCATGCCATTGAAGAAAAAGTAAACGAAGCCATCAATCGCCATTTACCTGTAACCTGTGAGTTCATGACACACGAAAAAGCCAAAAGCATCGTAGACCTGAGTAAGCTTCCGGAAAATGCAAGCGAAATGTTGCGTATTGTTAGAATAGGAGATTACGATGCCTGCGCCTGCATCGGGCAACACGTAGAAAACACATCGGAAATAGGCATCTTTAAAATTATCAGTTACGACTATGCCGACGGAAAATTACGCCTTAGATTCAAACTGATAAAATAGGCATGTAATGGTATCGAACGATCGAGGAATTTTTAACAAATATCTTATCAAAGTATAAATAGGAGAACAATTTGACAGCAAGATAGCAAATTTGACATTACATCTCTGACATTTAGTCAAATAAAGAAAGAATATGGCACTGGCACAGGTTTTGTATCTTCTTTAGTGAACAACGGTTCAAAAGAAAGAGCCGGAGTTCAAAAATTAACCTGAATGTTTAACTAAAAAGATAGGAGACTAAATTATGATGCCTGTTAGAAGATCTCAGAATTGGTTACCAAGTATCTTTAATGATTTCTTTGATAACGAATGGATGGTAAAAGCAAATGCTACTGCACCTGCTATCAACGTAATTGAAACTGAAAAAGCCTACAAAGTAGAGCTGGCTGCACCGGGAATGACCAAGGAAGATTTCAACGTGCGTATTGACGAAGAAAACAACTTGGTAATTTCAATGGAAAAGAAAACTGAAAACAAAGAAGAGAAAAAAGACGGTCGTTATCTGCGCCGTGAGTTTTCGTACTCAAAATTCCAGCAGACAATGATTCTGCCTGAAAATGTAGACAAAGATCACATTTCCGCACAAGTAGAAAATGGAGTTTTGAACATTGAATTGCCCAAATTAAGTGAAGAAGAAGTGAAGAAACCGGACAGAACCATTGAAGTTAAATAAGCTCATTGAATAAGGAAAGGTCCCCTAACACAAAGAGGACTAAGGGCTACACCGGAATTATTCTCCCTAAGGAGATGAAGTTCCGGTGTATTTTTTTATAAAGTGCAACACAATTAGCCCACGCCAAGATGGAATAAAACAAACATTATATCATTATTCCTTCAATAACATCAAGTCTGTCATCCATCTTTTTTGAATATTCAACCGGCACTTCATCAATTAGATTGCTTTAATTAGGAAATTTGGTAATATATGTTGTACCTTTGTAAAACTATTATTAACCTATTATATATACAATGGAAAAAGAAACGTTCGACTACTCAATGGTTCCCAATAATTTTAGTTTATGTACAGAACAAGATTGTCCAAATGCCGATACTTGCCTGCGTCGCATTGCGTACGATCATGTTCCGGCAAGTATAACTTTTCTGTCTATACTGAATCCGAAAGCAAATAAAGAAGCGACAAGAAAAAGATGTCAACATTACTGTTCAAACGAAAAAGTACGTTATGCTAAAGGATTTGTACGCACTACGGGAGTCCTGACGGTAAATGCAGCGAGTACATTCCGCTACAAGCTAATTGCCACTTGGGGAATCAGACGATATTACCAGAAGCGAAAAGGGGAAACTTTACTCTCTCCCGCCGAACAACTACAAGTCATCTCACTTGCCCAAAAGCTGGGCGTTCATCAAGAAGAATACTTTGATAATTATATAGAAGAGTACAAATGGCATAATGAAACCGATTAAAGGATCACTTCATATTACCGGATCTACCTTTTAACAATAGGGCCTAACTCCTCCGGCCCCAAAGGAATATTCCGTTTACATACCGGGGTAAAGACATTTACATACCGGGGTAAAAGGATTTACGCACGGAGGTAAAAGACGTTACATACCGAGGTAAATGGTTTTACATAGCAATGTAAAACCATGGTAAATATAACATTTTGATAATCAGCGATTATTTAGTAAACCATCATAAAGCAACATCCGGAGAATAGCAGTATTTACGTAATACAGACATTAGTCTTGCTTTATCTACCGGCTTGGCAAGATAATCATTGCAACCGGCTTCTAATGCAGCTGCCTTATCGGAGTCGAAAGCATGTGCCGTAAGGGCTACAATGGGTAATTCCTTATTGAACTTCCGAATCTCAACTGTTGCCGTCAGTCCGTCCATTACAGGCATTTTCATATCCATCAGCAAAAGATCAATCCTGTAGTTCTTCGCCATCTCTACAGCTTGCTGTCCATTCATGGCATGAAGCAAATTATAATGCTTACACAGCATGGCCGATAATAACAGATAATTACTTGAGATATCTTCTGCTATCAGAATCGTCTTTCTATCCAAAGCCGCATTCAGATTCCGGCTATATGTCATATTCTCTTCATCTGTGCTTGGCCCGATATGCCTTTCGGGCTCCCGCCCGGTTTTCACTTCCGGATTGCAAGGAATAATGGCCCAGAACAGAGAGCCTTCATGGTATTTAGATTCAAAACCGACACTTCCTCCCATCGATTCGGTCATTGCCTTACAGATAGAAAGGCCGAGCCCTGTGCCTTGAGCAAACTCATCGAGTTTCTCGAACCGATGGAAAACTTTATTCTTTTTCTCCTCCGGTATGCCGATACCTGTGTCTTTTACATACAGACGGATTCCTGTATCCATTACTTCATACCCCATTTCTATAGATCCTTTCGGAGTATATTTAATGGCATTTGTGACATAATTAGTCATCACTTGTGCCACACGGTTTCTGTCAAGTTTCACCAGACACACATCATAAGGATTAATCGTCACCAACCGGACTTCCGGATTAACCATCCGTTGCTTCATAGAAGATGCCATGCCATTAAAATATTCGGCCAGATCAAAATCTTCATATTTTAGTTCCACCGAACCAGACTCCAATTTCGACAGGTCCAGGATATCATTAATAAGTTTCAGCAACAGTTCGTTATTGGTATTGATAATCTGCATATACTCTTCTCTATCAGCCTGCTCCTCCGAGTTCATCAGTAAATCAGAGAAGCCGACAATCGCATTTAGCGGTGTACGGATTTCATGACTCATATTGGCAAGAAAAGCTGACTTAAGTTTATCCGATTGTTCGGCCAGCAGCTTCGCCTGTCTCAGTTCTTCGATCATTCTCTCTCTGTCAGTAATATCATCCACACGAATCACGATGCCATCTATCTCTTCACCTTCACCAAATACGGGAGTAGCCAATACCTCTACAATCCGGTTGTTTTCCGAATGAAACTTTATCTTTTCCATCTGCCTTGATGCCAATACTTTGCCTAACACACAATTTTCACAGGGAGAAGTCCGGTTATGGGCACTCTTATAACAGCACTCTCCCCGCTTATATGCCTCAAAAGAGAGGCTGGACGAACAGACCGATACATTTTCCCATTGCACAACATAATCTTTAGTGATATAAGCCAATCCGGAATTAGTATTATTCAGTACCAATTCATTCTGCCGGATCAGCCTCTTCAGTTTCTCCTTATTCTTCAGCAAAGTCAATTCTGTCTGTTTATAAGATTCAATGCTGATCGTCATGCCGGAGACATACTGATAAGGAGTATCATTAAGAATAGAGGTCTCAAGCACTCCACGGGTTTGCCACCATTCGTAATTCCCGTTTCCCCGCAAGTCCGCACGATATTCTATGTCCCATTCACCACTATCCTGCTTCAGCACTGCATCCATCGTACCGATGAACTGCCTCCGGTCGTCAGGATGCACACATTCTGCAAACTTTTCAAAAGTATTGATGTCCAAAGCATTCCGCCCTATCTTATCAAATCCCTCACCAAAACTGACTCTTTGCTTCGACGGCTCGTAAAACCAAGTATAAGCATTCATCACCTCCATGGATATGGAAAGAACCTTGGCACGGCGTTCAAGGTCATTCTGCAATTTCTGATCCCAACGAATATTGAGCAACAGACGCTTGCTACCATCATAAATGATATTCTTGCGTACAATGGTATCATAGCTGCGACCATCCTTCAGAATAATTCTTTCTACCCCAAAATAAGGCTTGCCGGTAGTAAAAACTTCCAAATCTGTTTTTTGCATGCGCTCCGCCTGTTCACGATCCAGAATGTCACTTACTGTTTCACCTTCATAGGTGCCAAACATCCGCATACTTTCTTCATTACAGAAAACATAACGAAAATCATCTTCCACATCTTTTATGTGTATAGGCAACGGTATGCTATTCAAAATGTTCTCTTGCAATAACTTCCGTCTTTGTAACTCTGTATTGTTTTTGCGAAACCCTACATACTTGACAACTTTTCCATCGACTCCCCTCTCATACGGAGAACAATTCAATTTACAATATTGCCACTCTGATGTATCGGACAGTCTAATCCGAATATCCATTTCATACAGACAATCACAGCCATTAAGCATATCAAGCAAAATAGGTTCCGCTTCTTTCCAATCCTCCGGATGAATATGTTTTTTATAATCTTCAATAGTGAGGGGCTGGGTAGGATCGCAGTTATTAAGTGGTTCATTCTCCGCATAGAACAAATGAGTGCGAACATCAAATTCCCATAAAACCACATCGGCGGCCTGCATGGCCAATGCAGTTTTTTGCTTGCTTTGACGTAATATCTCTTCGGTACGTACCGTTTCGGTCACATCCTGTGCTATAAAAAGGAACTTATCGATCTCCTTATTCTCATCATCCCGGACTACCGATACCGTAATTTCAAAATAACGTATCCCTGATAAAGTTGTCGGATAATAAAATTTGGCTAATTCAAAATCATACTTGACTGTAAAACGAATATTCTCTCCCGCACGCAAGCGGCTCTTCATTTCATCGGGAACATTCGGGTTTTCAAAAATGTTGATACCCAACATATCTTGTTTATCCTTCACCCCCATCATTTTCAGTCCTACACTGTTTATCTCTATCAGGCGGCCTTCACAATCATACAATTCCATCCCTACGGGAAGATTTTCATATATAGTTTGCTGAAGTCTATGGGTTTGAGAAGGGCTTGATGTTTGTTTGCTCATTACGTAATATCTTAGTATATCTGTTTTCTTTCTACAAAAATACACATAAGTTGCAAGCAAACACAGGTTTATCCTAAATTTTCCAGTCTGTTAACCACTTTTCGAATGCTTTTTGAAGCTCTCCGCTGCCTAATTAGCCACTCTTCCGATAGCTCTTCACCGCCCAAATATTGAAAAACAGCGCAAAGGCCAGCAAAGCTCCCAACTGCGGCAATAAATCGATAAACCCGCTCCCCTTGAGATATACCATACGCATCACCTGCATAAAATATTTCAGTGGATTGAGCATAGTGATCCATTGTGCCCACTCGGGCATACTGCGGACAGGAGTAAATAGTCCGCTCATTAAGATTAGAATCAGCATACAGAACCACATGACAAACATGGCTTGTTGCATGGTAGCCGAATGATTGGAAATGACCAATCCAAGACCGGATACAGCCAAAACAAAGATGATGGCAAAGAAATAGATCACCAGAAAATGGCCTGCAGGAAAAATTCCGTAAAGTGCCCATGCCAGAATAAAACAAAGTGTCAGAACCACAAAGCCTATCAACCAATAAGGAATCAGTTTGGCAAGGATAAAAGTGAACTTTCCGACAGGAGTCACATTGATCTGCTCAATCGTACCGGCCTCCTTCTCCCCTACTATATTCAACGCAGGCAAGAAGCCGCAAAGCATGGTAAGCAGCATCACCATCAGGGCCGGAATCATAAACAGTTTATAATCCAGATTAGGGTTGAAAAGATTCTGAGTAAGAATATCAATCCGGGGCAGATTCCCGTTGGCAGCAGCCGGAATGTTTCCACTCTCCGCCTGCAATTCCGTACCATAATCGTTGATGATGGCAGACAGATATGAACTGCCCAAACCGCCCTTGGTCCCATTTACGGCATTGGCGGCCACAAGTACGTGGGCAGCCTCGCCATTCACCCAGTCCTTCTCGAAATCTCCGGGAATTTCAAGCAGCACATCGGCTGTCCCCGCTTCAATCGCTTCCAACCCTTCTTTATAGGAGTCCGGTAAAGCAGTGGTCCGGAAGTAAGTTGAAGCCGTTATCTTATCGACCAGCCTGCGTGAAAGAGCCGAATGATCATTATCTATAATATTCATCCGGATATTTTTTATTTCAAGATTAGCAGCCCAGGGCATAAGAAGCATAATCATGCAAGGGAAGATAAAAATCAACCTCGGCAGGAAAGAGTTGCGGAGCAACTGCTTGAATTCTTTCTCTATAAGATATTTAATCATAACCTGTTTTTGAATTTCTTGAAGCTAATTGTTATCAACACGACTGCCATAAGAGCCAGAATACTGACCTCAGACAGCACAAAAGAAATATCTACTCCCTCAATCATCAATTTACGTACGGCCTGAATATACCAGCGGGCGGGCAGAATATCGGAAATCAATTGCAATACCAGAGGCATGCTCTCTATCGGAAATATCATGCCGGAAAGTAACATTGTAGGCATCATCAAGATCAACCCCGAAGCGAGCATGGCGGCCACTTGCGTCCGTGTCACCGTGGAAATAAGCAATCCCAACGCCAACGACACAAAGATAAAAAGCAATGATACCATTATCAACCAGAACAGGCTGCCTGCCACGGGTACATCAAGTACATAAACTGAAAGCAGCAGAATCGTCGTAAGATTGACAAACGACAGCACAAAATAAGGAACGGCCTTAGCCAGAATAACGAACAAAGGTTTCACCGGAGAAACCAGCAATATCTCCATCGTACCTGTCTCCTTCTCGCGGACAATGGATATGGAAGTCATCATGGCACAGATCAGCATCAGGATAAGTCCCATCACACCGGGCACAAAATTGTAGGCACTCTTCATCTGTGGATTATAGAGCAGTTTCACATCGGGCACAACAGAAGATGCGGACATTCCGGGAGGAAGCATTTCCTGTCGGACGGAAGCTATGACATTAGTGGCGTAACCGGCTTGTGTGGTAGCCATATTCGGATCGGTTGCATCGGAAACCAGTTGCACACGGGCATCGCCTGTATACAGATGATTGGCAAATTGTTCGCTGAATACAAGTGCCATGTCGATTTCATTTTCCTGAAACGCCCTTTCCATCTCCTGTGGAGAATGCAACAGGCACTTCACGGAAAAGTATTCGCTGGCATCCAAACGGTCGATGATCTTGCGGGTAACCATGTCATTCGAAGGGTCGAGTACACCCACACGTACATTTTTCACTTCGGTAGTAATGGCAAAACCAAAGAGAATGATCTGAACAACAGGCATCCCTAACAGAATCAACATAGTCCGTCGGTCGCGGAAAATGTGGAAGAACTCCTTTTTTACAAATGCTATAAACTGTTTCATAGGTTAATCGGCTTTACGCACTGCCTTACGGGCCAGTTGCTGGAATACATCGTCCATGGTATCGGCATGAAAACGTGCCTTTAGTCCGCGAGGGGTGTCAAGTGCCTCGATACGTCCGTCTACCATGATAGACACACGGTTACAATACTCGGCCTCGTCCATGTAATGAGTGGTTACAAAGACCGTTATCCCCCGATCTGCCGCTTGATAAATCAATTCCCAGAACTGCCGGCGGGTAGCAGGATCGACTCCTCCCGTAGGTTCGTCAAGAAACACAATCCGCGGATCATGGAAAATCGAAACTGAAAAGGCCAGCTTTTGTTTCCAGCCTAAAGGAAGGCTCTTCACAAGCGTGTCACGCTCGTCGCTGAACCCCAGACGATCGAGAAGCGCCTCTGTCTTTTCGGCTATCTCGCGGTCCTGCATTCCATAAATGCCGGCAAAAAGACGAATGTTTTCCCATACTTTAAGATCTTCGTATAGAGAGAACTTCTGGCTCATGTATCCAATATTCTTCTTCACTTCTTCAGGATGGACGGCAACATCAAAGCCGGCTACCCGTGCTATGCCGGAGGTAGGTTTGCTCAATCCGCAAAGCATACGCATGGCAGTGGTTTTTCCCGCACCGTTCGCCCCGAGAAATCCGAAGATCTCTCCCCGGTTCACCTGAAAGGAGATATGGTCGACAGCCGTGAAATGCCCAAAACATTTGGTAAGCCGGTCTACCTCAATGGCAAAATCATTTTCGGCATGTACTTCCGCACGTTCCAGACCGGGTGGACAAAGAATGTGACTGAACTGTTTCAGGATGCGTTCCGGCACATCGATCCCCTGTATCTCTCCTTCGTTGATAAAAGCGATACGGTCGCATTGCCGGGCTTCATCCATAATCGGAGTAGAAACGAGAATGGTGATTCCCTGCTCCTTGAGATGCCTCAACATTTCCCAGAACTCCTTGCGTGAAACCGGATCCACACCGGTAGTCGGCTCGTCCAGGAACAGAATGCCGGGTTTGTGAATCAACGCACAACTTAAGGCCAGCTTTTGTTTCATACCTCCCGACAAAGCCCCCGCTCTGCGTTTACGAAAAGGTTCTATCTGCTGATAGATATCTTTCACCAAATCATAGTTTTCGCGGATAGTCGTATGAAATACAGTAGCAAAAAAGTCGAGGTTCTCTTCCACCGTCAGGTCCTGATAAAGCGAAAAACGTCCGGGCATGTATCCCACCTGTTGCCGGATTTGTTTGTAATCCTTCACAACATCGAGCCCGTTCACCGTAGCCGTCCCACTGTCGGCAAGCAACAGTGTAGTCAGGATGCGGAAGAGTGTACTCTTACCGGCGCCATCCGGTCCGATGATGCCGAACAACTCACCGGGATTCACGGAAAAGGAAACCTTCTTCAAGGCTTCTACTTCACCGTAACATTTAGTCACGTCACTGACAGATACAGCTGGTTTCATCATCAGGCATCATTTAAAACTTCACTCCACCATACATACCTATTTTGAGCAGTCCGTCGTTCTCCACGGTTATCTTGACGGCATACACCAGGTTGGCACGCTCTTCTTTCGTCAGAATCGTTTTAGGAGTAAATTCAGAACGATCTGAAATCCAGCTTACGACTCCCGGATACTCTTTACGTTCGTTTCCTCCATAGTCGGAGAAAACTGTCACCCGGTTACCGATTTTAACCTGCGAGAGCTGTTCGGATGTGATATAAGCGCGAAGATACATATGATCGACATCTGCCACCTTGAAGAGTGGCTTGCCCACGGCAGCCAGTTCTCCTGCTTCGGCATATTTCGCCAATACAGTACCGCTGATAGGCGAAACAATATGGCACTTTGCCAACTGGTCTTCCACCTGTGCCACCTGAATGGCTACTGACGAGCCTTGTTCCGTAAGACTGTTCGTACTGTTTTGTAAAGACGACATCTGTGCCGCAAGCTGACGCTCGAGCAAAGCGACCTGCGCATCCCAATCATCCAGTTGCTTCTGATTAGCGGCCCCGGCTTTCAAAAGGTTTTCTACACGTTTCTTCTCCCGTTGGGCGGTAGCGATTTGCTGGCGGGTAGCGGCAATCTGCTTGTTGACATCCGGACGTTGGCTTTCAACCGACTTCATACTGGCTTGCAATTGCAGTTTCTTCAGGTAAAGTTGCACGGTATCGATCAATCCCACTTCTTCACCGGATGCCAACCGTGTACCTTCTTCAACATCAAAGCACAGAAGCCTTCCCGAAGCCTCGGCCGAGACCAGAACTTCAGTCGCTTCGAAAGTTCCCGTAGCATCATAATCGGTAGTTCTGCCTCCGCAAGCGGAAAGTAAAGACAGTAAAAATAGACATCCTATAAGTTTATTTGATTTCATAACTGCTATTATATTAGTTATTCGTAGTATATTTCAATTGATAAATATTCATCAGGAGCTGGACTTCATGCAAAGCCTTGGTCTGTCGAGCCAGATTCTCGGAAGTCATATCCCGGAGCATATCGGTAACGGTCATGGTGCCATTAGCCACTTTCGCCTCCGAAGCTTTACGGATATTAGTCCGCAAACGGATAATTTCATCATCATCCACCATCTGACGGCGCACGCTCTCCACGGCACTCTCCTGCTGAGTAGCCTGAATGCGGGTGTTAAACAGAAACACATCCCGGTTACTGTCCAACTGTCGACGACTGGTATCTATCACCCGCCTATCGTTACGCAACGTATACAGGCTGCCGAAGTTCCACGACAAACGGACTCCTGCCACATAATAAGGGGTGAACTCATTTTTCAGCATATTCAGTCCCGGATTGCCATACGCCCCCTGTACGAAGAGCCCGAGACGAGGCATCAGTCCGGTTTTCAAAGCTTCTTCCTGTACTTGTAAGCGTCCGTTCTGTGCATCGAACCATAGCAATTCCGGACGATTATTCGCCATCACCTGTATGTCCGACTCGGCGACCGGCTTCTGTAAAGACGCACTGGCAGGTACTTCTTCGCCTGTCAGCAGCGAAAGCATTGACAGATAGGCCTGGCGTGAAGTCGTTAACTCTATCCGCTTTTGCCGGGTGTTCAATTGCTCCACACTGACGGCATCGAGATCGGCCTGACTGGCAATGCCATTTTCAATGTACGAAGAAATCTGCCTGTGGGTACGTTCCAGTTCTTCCAGGAAGAGCTGATTCTGGCTCAATTGTTCGTCCAGTAACAGAATCCCGAAATATACCTGATTCACCCGCTCGGTAAGTGCATACATATCCACATTCAGCTTTTCCCGGTCTACGTCCGACATCGCCTTTACCTGCTCTTTCCTTGAACGGATTTCACCACCGTCCCAAATGTTCTGTTTCAGTTCCAACATTACCTGATATTGATCCTTGGACAAGCCCTTGATATCTACCCCGGGAATCTGCACGGGCAGCTCTGTTACCTCACTCTGCCAGGTAGCTTTGCCCGAAAGGGTGAACTGAGGCAGATTAGCTTTCGACGCATTTGCCAGATTATATTCTTTAGTCTTCTCTATCAACCCATACTGCCTCACCAACGGATAGTTTTCCCGGGTTTTCCGTTGGCACTCTTCAAGGGTGATCTGCCCATATATCAGCAGGGCAAACAGAGAAAAAGACAAAGAAAAAATAAATCGTTTCATATTCTATTCCTAATTAATTCTTCTTTCCTGCAAAGATAGAGAATAAGAACACGCAACCAGGTTCCAATTGTTTGCAATAATGTTCTATTAGTTCGATTCTTTAGAATAAATCATATGAATCAAATGCCGACTGTGGATTTATTCAGGATTTAAGATACGCTATCCTTTTATTGAAGCCATTTATAAATCCATACCTTATTAGAGTCCGCGAAAAGCGATGACCGAAAAAACAAACCCCGGAAGATGACTCTCCCGGGGTTCCATATTTAGAAATACTTCTTTCTAAATCAACATTGCCATATCTCCATATGGATTCTTCATTCTTTCACCTTTCCGATAAACAGAACATTATTATCATTCTCATTCAAAGTAGCTGCCAGTTCCTTAAGTTTCTTTTCATCCGGACCGGAGCATTTGCCGGAAGCAAGATGTTTTTCTATCTTTTCAATCAACTGGCCCGGTTCCATACTTTGGATAAAGTACCCGCGATAGAAACTGTGACCCGGAGCCGAAATAGGAAGATTACCGTAAAAGTCATTAACAAGGCGGAAATAAGAAGAAGCATTCTTCTTAGTGTCTACCAAGACATCTCCACCTCCTGTTCCCTTTTTCCCCCAATAGGTGACCATGAAATGATGAGGTAGTCTGTAATATAAATGTATCGGTTTCTCATTCATATTCGGGAAGGTCATGGTGAATCTTGGTAACAACTTATTGTTAGTGGAATCATAAGTAAAAAGAGTATCTATACTGGTATGGAAGAAATCGAAATCGTTGCAATTTCTGTATGAGAAAATTTCTCCGTCGAAATTCATCACCTTTGTTGCAGCTGTCGCAGGGATTTGCTTCAGTATATTTCCGTCCGTATCCATTTGGAAAGCAAGAGGCTCTCCCTCATTGAAAGGCATGTGTATAATAGATAAACTTCCATCTTCATTCACCCATATTTTCGGTTTATTGACTTGTATGGGAAGCTGGATATCCTTAATCCATTGCCCGTTTATATCATACATCATGATTCTCTTCCCCACAAAAGGCGTGAAGAATATATGACCATTCTTTTCATCAATGCATTCATCGTAAAGGGTGGTGTCATATTCACCGGGACCGCTTCCTACGGAACCGACATTATATAGGAATTTACCATTCCTGTCAAACAGCTTAAACACACCCCGATCCCCTTGGCGGATACCGATGTAATTGTCGGTAGCATTAATAAACCAGGCTTTGAAGTATGCCTCTTCGGAGGTCTCAAAACGAACAATGCGACAATCTTCGACAAACTCGCTGAGTGGCACTTCTATGGTGTCTTTTACGAGTGATAAGTCACATATAGTCAGTTTGCTTCCGGCAGTTTCGACAGTAGTGATGCTCCCATCGTCTGTTTTCATTTCTTTGGATTTCTGGCCGGAGGTGTTACAAGCGGATACACATCCCAGCAACAAAGCGGAGGATAAAAGTAAATAAGTGGTTTTCATGCAGAATTGTATTTAAGTTATTCGTCATCAACAAATATACGAATACTTCGTAATTACAGACTGTCCGTATAAACATATTTGCTCCGGATTAAACTATATTAACTTTTTCAGGACAAGCTTCACCCCACTGCCCATACCCCTATTATATTATCCTCCATGCTCATCATCCTCATCAGTATGTTGAGGTCCGGACCGGGATACATGCACACTATCTCATTGTGTTTTGGATAAAATATGCTATTCTTTTACTTGGCTCGCTTATAAATCGCATATTTTATCTAAGTTTGCCGTGTGATAACAACTGATTTATGGAAAAGAACAAACCTCTGGAACTGGCACTCGACCTGCTGAAGCACAGCAACATGGTATGCAACAACGAATATCGCTTCGTCACCCCGGATTTTGGCATTGTCATCAGCTTCGCCAATATGGAAAGCCACCTGTTCCGTTTGGGACAACCCTACCGGCTGAAGGAAGGAAGAATTATCCGCGGACTACGTGGAAAGGCACGGATCATTATCAACCTGATTGAATATACCGTCTATCCACAAACCATTGTCACTTTCATCCCCGGCTCCATTGTCGAACTTTTAGAGTTCACACCCGATTACGATTTTCAGATGATCGCAGTGGACAAAGACTTCCTGCCGCTCCTACGACGTGACCAGCTCTTTGAATCACACGTACGGCAGAACCTCGTCACCCGGGTGACAGATACCGAATGGAAGTTGTCGGATGCTTATTTCACTCTGATTTGGGAAACTATTCAGGAAAAACCCTTCCGCCGGGAGGTAGTACAACATCTGCTTGCAGCTCTACTGCATAATATAAAGTATATACGGACGGAAGAAGCCAATGACGCTTCTCACAGGTTTTCACATCAGGAAGAGATATTCTGGCGATTCATCACACTGGTGAACGAATCCAGCAAAAACGAACGTACCGTAGGATTCTATGCCGACAAGCTATGCCTGACTCCCCGTTACCTGAACACGCTGATCCGGCAGGTCAGTCACCAGACAGTGATGGAGTGGATCAATCAGTCTGTTATTCTCGAAGCAAAAGTATTACTGAAACACAGTGACCTGCTTGTATACCAGATTTCAGATGAACTGCATTTTCCGAATCCCTCCTTCTTCTGCAAGTTCTTTAAACGAATGACGGGCATGACACCACAGGAGTATCAAAAAAGATAAATCCACTTTGATAGCATATTTTAGATTTAAATAGAAAAACATCAAAGGTCACAAAACATTGAATTCTAATGAAGTACACAGTATTACAATATTATTTAATATCAGTTTCGTATTCCAATCCTTCCACCTCTGAATAATGAATGCCATCCCACTTTACAGGCATAAAGCAAAATTGCCACCTGCGTTGTCCTTCATCCCCATTCCAGTGGCCGAAAGGTACACGAACTAAAACCTTATTTAGCCCCTTCTTGAGACTAATCTTAATTGGTGCCCGATAAAAATATCCTTGCCCTGTAAGCGGTATTTCAATTCTCCCCTGTCCCCATCCTGACCACGGTAAACTTTCAAAATCCCAAACAGGAGGCTCAATCCTATTTTCATTGAGCCATATATCTCCTCCACTCCAATCCCAACTGCCTTGTTGCGGTGCTCTTTCGGAACGATACCCGCCCGAATGTCCCCACATACCATTAAATCCGCACATTAAAAAAACGTCTTGCTCCCTGAGGCTTTTAATATATGTCAATGCATAACATGTCCCATTGCCAATTCCCACATCATCAGACATTAATGTAGGCCATAAGTTAGGCTGATATCTATTGTTATGCATATTAAACATTGCGTACAAAGAACGAATTTGTACTACTCCTCCGTAAGCTGCCTCATCTTTCCATTTTAAAATCTTATTATTATCGATATATTCACTTTTTATAATCCGTTCAGGCTCAAAAGAGGTATCATTGATTCCCTTATGATCAAAGGGACCTATGATTCTCCACTTAAGCTCAGATTGCTTGACATAAGCAAAAGGAATTCCTTGAAAATATTTATCCCTGTGAGCTACTAAACGATTTTCAAACTCATCAAATGCGATCCATGCATTACTACCTTTTTTAGGCATGTTAGCAACAAACTGATTGGCTGATTCTTTAGCACCTCTCCATATTCTTTCGGCATATGTTAATAGAGTAGGATAAAATGGATATTGAGTTAAAATTTGCTTTTCGGGATATTCCCCAAGTCCACCGTCTGTCCATACACACATCACTCCCCCCAATGCATTTGTGTTTTCAGAAGCAACTTCGCATGGTTGCTGAAAGAATACTTGTTGTACGCCGGACTGAGAATCCATATAATCCATATAAAATCCATTACCATCAATATAAGGTATATCTGTTTTGATCTGATGTCCTGATTCACATTTACCCCAAAACATACGAATACAATCGTTATCTTGCTGGTAGCCGGGACTCCAAATAACAATCCGCTTGCCTTTATCTCGAATATACTTAATCATCTCAGGCATGAACTCAGGCATTGCAAACCTAACTTCATCGGATCCGATATGAAATAAAGAATCCTTGAATAATGGAATTACCTCATCCAATGCCTCTTTTAGTATAGCAATTCCTTTGGAGGTCTGCATATCATATCCTGTTGCCTTTTTAAAATACGCACTATGACCAGGCATATCAACCTCGGGGAGTACCCTTACGTTAAGAGAATCACAATAGGCAACAAACTCTTTAATTTCTTTTTGTGTGTAAAATTTTCCCGGCTGTCGTGTTTTCCAGTAAGAATTATAGGATGTCAGTTCAGGATGACTCTTAACCTCAATTCTCCACCCGGGATCATCAGTTAAATGAAGGTGGAGCATATTTATTTTGTACATAGACAATTTGCGGATCACTTCACGCAAAAAAGAGATCTCCAAAAAATTACGTCCTACATCAATCATCACCGAACGAACGCTAAATTCAGGGAGATCATCAACGTTACAATAATGTAAACGTAACATGCCGTGAGGTGATTCGGTAATCATTTGACGAAGCGTTTGTAAAGCGTTAAAATACCCACCAAATGCATTTGCCTCAATAATAATACCCTGTTTGTTAACTTGTAATGTATATGCTTCATTCGTTTTGAGCTTCCTTGAAGGAGTTGTAAATCTAATTTCGCATGTTTTTTTTCTCACCGACGTGAATTTTAGTGAATTAGAAATATCTATCACCTCTCTCTTCACTTTTTGTTGAGTAGAACAATCGACAGAACCAGAAAACAAGATCGATAATTCTGTAAAATCTATGGTTTTGCGAGTTGAAGCAATAAATTTAGGCTGCGGTATTATGGCAGGATGACAGGCCTCTTGGGACGGCGTCGGAAGAGTCCAATTCTGTGCATAAGCAATATGATTTGTAAATAAAAACAGACCTGCTATCCACAGGATCACTCTTATTGCTGATTTCATTATGATATTTTTAAGGTACAATAAATGCAAAGATAATAATTTATCGGAAGTAAAAAATATCTTAAAGAAAGAAAAGCTGTTCATTTACTAACCTTATAAACAAACTACCCGATATAGCGCATGCTACATCGGGTAGAAAATACAAAATGACATGATTGGCACTTTGCTATTTGAACTCTTCCAACACCAGTTTAAGTTCATCGATGGTCAGTTCTCCCACTTGCCTCCACAATTCGTGTCCACGCTGCAGAAGGATGAAAGCCGGAGCCGTCTCGATATTGAATGAATCCGCGACTGCCTTATCTCCCACTATATTCACTTTAACCACCTCGGAGACTTGTTTCTCGTAAGTCCGTACTACAGGTTCCAGCCATTCATAATGGGGAGACCAGTCTGCATAAAATTCTACCAACACCAGACGATTCGTTCCGGATGCGGCATCCAATTGCTCTGTTATACTCATTGTTACACGCTTTATTGATTTATATGTACTTTCAACAACAGTCAACAGAAAAAGTTCCGGATTTCAGGATTGTTAAGCAAAAGAGGAGAAGAGAAGACTGAACTTCTTATTTATATTCTTCCCATGACTTGATTGCTATATCGTCAATATCCATTGTACAGAACGCATTGATAAACGCACTCGCCAATCGGGCATTGGTAATCAGCGGGATGTTGAGGTCGATGGCGGCACGACGGATTTTGTAACCGTTATCCAGTTCACCGGCAGTCAGATTCTTGGGAATATTGACTACCATGTCGATCTCTTTCTTGTGCAACATCTCGAGTGCCTGGGGATGTCCTTCCTCACTGGGCCAGTAGACGCGGGTGTTCTCTACGCCATTCTCGGTAAGAAATTTGCTGGAACCTCCCGTTGCGAAGATATTATATCCCTTCTTCTGTAACATACGGGCCGCTTCGAGCATATCCACTTTCTGTTTCGGCGTTCCGGTAGAGAGCAGGATGTTCTTCTTCGGAATGCGATAGCCCACGGAAAGCATTGCTTTTAGTACGGCACAGGAAGTATCGCTGCCGATACAACCTACCTCACCGGTCGATGCCATGTCGACACCCAGCACAGGATCAGCTTTCTGAAGACGATTGAAAGAGAACTGACTGGCCTTGATACCGACATAATCGAGTTCAAAAAGGTTCTTGTTCGGCTTCTCAACAGGCAGACCGAGCATGACTTTCGTAGCAAGTTCGATAAAGTTGATCTTCAGCACTTTGCTGACAAAGGGGAACGAACGGCTGGCACGGAGATTACATTCGATCACTTTGATGTCGTTGTCTTTAGCCAGATACTGGATGTTGAACGGACCGGAGATATTGAGTGCCTTGGCTATTTCACGACTGATACGCTTAATGCGACGCACCGTCTCCACATACAACTTCTGCGGCGGGAACTGGATGGTGGCATCACCGGAGTGTACGCCGGCAAATTCGATGTGTTCGGAAATGGCATACGCAACGATCTCCCCGTTTTGTGCTACGGCATCCATCTCCACCTCTTTGGCATGTTCAATGAACTGGCTGACCACAACCGGGTGCTTCTTCGAAACATTGGCTGCCAGTTGCAGGAAGCGTTCCAGTTCTTCCTGATTGGAGCAAACATTCATGGCCGCCCCACTAAGCACATACGACGGACGCACGAGCACAGGGAAACCGACCTTGTCTACGAAGGAGTTGATATCTTCGAGCGAAGTAAGCGCACGCCATTCCGGCTGATCCACGCCGATGCGGTCGAGCATGGCGGAGAATTTATCACGGTCCTCGGCATTATCGATACTCTTGGCGGAAGTACCGAGAATATGGATATTCTGGGCATCGAGGCGCAGAGCAAGATTGTTCGGTATCTGCCCTCCGGTGGAGACGATGACACCATGCGGATTCTCCAGTTCAAGAATATCCATCACACGTTCGAAAGTCAATTCGTCAAAGTAGAGGCGATCGCACATATCGTAATCGGTCGATACGGTTTCGGGATTATAATTGATCATCACCGAACGCCAGCCTTCCTTACGGATGGTATTGAGTGCCTGCACCCCGCACCAGTCAAACTCTACCGAAGAACCGATGCGATAAGCACCCGAACCAAGCACTACGATGGAACGGTGGTCGCCCAGGTAGGTTACATCGTTGGCTGTGCCGCTGTAGGTCAAATAGAGGTAATTGGTCTGTGCCGGATACTCGGCAGCAAGCGTATCGATCTGCTTCACCACGGGAACGATGCCCAGGCTCTTGCGGTAATTGCGGACATAAAGGCTTCCGTCTTCCATATCACCTTCGTAACCGATGGCACGTGCTATCTGGAAGTCAGAGAATCCCTGTCGCTTGGCTTGCTTAAGCAGGTCGGCAGGCAAGTCGGCTATCTGCTTGTGATTATTCCCCCACTGATGAAGCTCCTCCGAAGTATTCATGATGTTCATCAGCTTTTGCAGGAACCATTTGTCAATCTTGGTCAGGTCGTGCACCTGATCGATGGTATATCCCGCACGGAAGGCCTTCGATATGACGAAGATACGTTTGTCGGTCGGTTCATGCAGCGCTTTGTCGATGTCGGAGATGACGAGTTCTTTGTTTTCCACAAAACCGTGCATACCCTGTCCTATCATACGAAGTCCTTTCTGAATCGCTTCTTCAAAGGTACGCCCGATGGCCATCACCTCACCGACAGACTTCATAGAAGAACCGAGTTCTTTATCCACTCCGTGGAACTTACCGAGATCCCAACGGGGGATTTTGCAGACTACGTAGTCCAGCGCCGGTTCAAAGAACGCACTGGTAGTCTTCGTCACGGAGTTTTTCAAATCGAACAGCCCGT
Organism: Bacteroides sp. FSHCM14E1; assembly: GCF_019633785.1. NCBI lineage: Bacteria > Pseudomonadati > Bacteroidota > Bacteroidia > Bacteroidales > Bacteroidaceae > Bacteroides > Bacteroides sp. FSHCM14E1. The sequence continues at coordinate 117,485 of NZ_JADKYL010000006.1, read as the reverse complement.
ACCCGAGTCCGAGTTTGGCAGCCACGAAAGCAAGCGGATAACCGGTAGCCTTCGACGCCAAAGCAGACGAACGGCTCAGACGGGCATTCACCTCGATCACCCGGTAATCTTCCGATTCGGGATCGAAAGCATACTGCACGTTACATTCGCCCACGATACCGATGTGGCGGATGATGCGGATGGCAAGCTCACGCAATTTATGATATTCTTTATTGGTCAAGGTTTGCGAAGGAGCAATCACAATGGATTCTCCGGTATGGATGCCCAGTGGGTCGAAATTCTCCATGTTGCAGACCGTGATACAGTTGTCAAAGCGGTCGCGCACTACTTCGTATTCCACCTCTTTCCATCCCCGCAGGCTCTTCTCAACCAGCACCTGCGGAGAAAAAGCGAACGCTTTCTCAACAAGTACGTCCAGTTCTGCTTCGTTGTCACAGAAGCCGGAACCTAATCCACCCAATGCGTAAGCCGCACGGACAATGACCGGATAACCTAATTCCCGGGCTGCACGACGAGCATCTTCGGCGTTCTCAACAGCTTCGCTCTTGATGGTTTTCACGTCAATCTCGTTCAGCTTCTCCACGAAAAGCTCACGGTCTTCGGTATCGATAATGGCTTGTACGGGAGTTCCCAATACACGTACTCCGTATTTTTCGAGAATGCCTTCGCGGTAAAGGGCCACGCCGCAGTTCAGTGCCGTCTGTCCGCCAAAGGCAAGCATGATACCCTCAGGACGTTCCTTCTGAATCACCTTCTCGACGAAATAAGGAGTTACGGGAAGGAAATAAATCTGATCTGCCACACCTTCCGATGTCTGTACGGTGGCAATATTGGGGTTGATCAGGATGGTTTCGATTCCTTCTTCTTTCAAGGCTTTGAGCGCCTGGGAACCGGAGTAGTCGAACTCACCGGCTTCACCGATTTTCAAGGCTCCGGAACCAAGGAGCAGTACTTTCTTTATATTGTTTTCTTTCATTATTAATTTGTTTTTGAGGTTAATCCACCACAGAGAACACAGAGAATATCTTTCTCTTAAACATCTTAATAAACAAGAGATTAAAACTCTGTGTCCTCTGTGGTGAATCGTATTCGTTTCTGATCATTTATGCAGAATATACTTCAGAGCAATTTCACGAACTCGTCGAAAAGGAATTCCGTATCGGTCGGTCCGCTTGCCGCTTCCGGATGGAACTGTGCGGAGAACCACGGGTTTATTTTATGGCGGATTCCTTCGTTGGAGCCATCATTCATATTGATGAACAACGGTTCCCAATCGGTGCCGAGTGTGTTGTTATCTACCGCGTAACCATGATTTTGTGAAGTGATGAAACAACGTTCAGTGCCTGCCATCCGTACCGGCTGATTATGACTGCGATGACCGTATTTCAGTTTGTATATTTTGGCTCCTCCGGCTTTGCTCAGCAACTGGTTACCCATGCAGATACCAAAAATAGGAAGTTTCGGGTCCTGCATGGCACGGCGGATGTTCTGCACCGCAGCATCACATGTATCCGGGTCACCCGGTCCGTTGGAGATGAAGAGTCCGTCGAATTCCAGATGATTGAAATCATAATCCCAAGGCACGCGAATCACTTCCACATCCCGACGAAGCAAGCAGCGGATAATGTTCGTCTTTACACCGCAATCCACCAATACCACTTTTTTCTTACCCGCGCCTTCATTGTAACGGATCACCTCTTTACAGGAAACCTTGTCTACGTAGTTCACCCCGCTGTAAACAGCTTCCGGAGCATTTTCCGGTTCATCGTCAAACACAATCCGTCCCATCATCACTCCGTGTTCACGCAGCACTTTGGTCAGCTCACGGGTATCGATGCCCGTAATGCCCGGCACTTGCTCCCGTTTCAGCCAGTCCGCCAGACTTTCCACTGCGTTCCAATGGCTGTATTCCTGTGAGTAATCGCTCACGATGATGGCTTCGGCATGGATGCGTTCGCTCTCCATGAATGTAGCCAGCCCGTTGGGTTCCATACTGAAAGGAGGCACACCATAGTTGCCTACCAGCGGATAAGTCAGTGTCATCAGCTGCCCTGCATACGAAGGGTCGGTCAGACTCTCCGGATAACCGGTCATGGCGGTATTAAACACGACTTCACCTGCCACAGGCTTTTCGTAGCCAAACGACTTGCCGTGGAAACGGCTCCCGTCGTCAAGGATCAAAGTTACATTCTTCATTCTTATCTTCGTTTTAATCCACCACAAAGGATACAAAGCTCGCAGAGGTTTCATCTTTTATTTTAAAGTACATCTAAAAGAAACCGGTCCACTGTGTACGCTGCATCCTCTGTAGTAAAATCCTGATTTTCTTAAAATTGATATACCTGTTCAATATAATTAATAAATGCTTCGTTCAGCAGTTTCACTCCGCCCGGCGTTGGATAATTACCGCTGAAATACCAGTCTCCCGTATGGTTGGGACATGCCTCGTGCAATCCTTCAAGGGGTTGGTAAACAATCTGTACCTTGGCCTTCGTACCCTTCGGCGTCAGCAGTTCCACCATTTTAGCAGAGATTTCCTCGTCGGTGAAAGGAGCATAAATCTCCTTCACGTAGTTTACCATCTGTTCCTTCGGCAATCCTACCTGATCTTTCGATTTCCGGTAAGCTGCTGCGATCACGTCTTTCATATCCCGGTCCTTCAATAGTTCGATTGCCGCCTTGAAAGCGATGAACTCGGACATTTTCGCCATATCGATGCCGTAATAGTCCGGATAGCGAACTTGCGGGGAGGAAGAAACGATAACTATCTTTTTCGGTCCCAAACGGTCGAGGATACCGATAATGCTTTGCTTCAATGTGGTGCCACGGACGATGCTGTCATCGATAATCACCAGATTGTCGATACCTGCCCGGAGGCTGCCGTATGTTATGTCATACACGTGTGCCGCCAGATCGTTCCGGCTATTACCTTCGGCAATGAAAGTACGTAGTTTGATGTCCTTGATCGCTACCTTTTCCGAACGGATACGGCGAGACAGGATCACTTCCAGTTCATCGTGGTCCGGATTATGTCCCAGATTGGCAATCTGTCGTACCTTTTCTTCATTCAGGTAATCGTCCAGCCCTTGAAGCATACCGTAAAATGCCACCTCCGCCGTATTCGGTATGAACGAGAATACGGTATGGTCGAGATCATTATCAATTGCCTTCAGGATGTTCGGCACCAGCTTTTCACCCAGTTGTTTTCTCTCCTTATAGATGTCCGCGTCACTACCCCGTGAGAAGTAAATCCGCTCAAACGAACAGGCTTTCTTCTCCCGCGCTTTGTTGATCTGTGCCGTACGCAGTTTTCCCTCTTTGCTGATAAGAAGTGCCTGCCCCGGTTGCAATTCCTTTATTTCTCCTATCGGAACATTGAGTGCAGTCTGAATCACCGGACGTTCACTGGCAAGCACCGCAATTTCTTCATCCTGATACCAGAATGCCGGGCGGATCCCCCACGGGTCGCGCAACGCAAAGCTCTCTCCGCTTCCGGTCAGTCCGCACATCACATATCCTCCATCCCATTCCTTGCTCGATGTACGCAACACGTTTGCAAGATCCATATGATCCTCAATATAATGCGTCACGCCCATACCGGTCAGTCCTTCGGCCTCGGCCTGATTGAACAGTCGTTCCACTTCCCGGTCGAGTCTGTGCCCCACCTGTTCGAGCATGATATAAGTATCGGCATACTTACGCGGATGTTGTCCGATGGCAGTGATACGGGCAAACACTTCGTCCACATTTGTCATGTTGAAGTTACCGCAAAGGGCAAGGTTCTTCGCCCGCCAGTTGTTCCTTCTGAGAAATGGATGGACATAGGATATGCCGGATTTTCCGGTGGTCGAATAACGCAGATGTCCCATGTATACTTCCCCCGCAAAGGGCAGTGTACGCTTGGCAAACCCAGCATCGTGCAATTGCTCCCCGGTCAGATCCTTGAAGTTGGCCTGCACCGTTTCAAAAATTTCAGTGATGGCACCGGAACCCAACGCCCGTTCACGGAACATATACTCTTCACCCGGATTTGCTTCCAGTTTCACACATGCCAGTCCGGCACCTTCCTGCCCACGGTTATGCTGTTTTTCCATCAGCAGGTAGAGCTTATTGAGCCCATACATCCATGTCCCGTACTTCTTTTCGTAATACTCCAGCGGTTTAAGCAAACGAATCATGGCAACGCCACATTCATGTTTCAGTTGTTCCATCTATTTTCGATTTAACTATATTACAATCGGTTATTGAACTCACACCATAATCACACTCTTTTCCTCCTATCCCGGTCGGTCTGTCGTGCCTTCCCGACCCATAACGATACATCACGGGCAAAGGTACACTAATTATCAACGGTTTAAAGCACTTTAATGTTTCCGGACTTCCGATACATAGATTATCGGTCTTACAAAACCGGTAACTCTGCAGGAAACATGAAACGAAATGAACGGGGATCTCTGTACAAGTACTGTTACAGGAAGTATAACTTTGGGATAGAAATTCTTGGAGGATAACGGTGGAAATTTCAAGATTGCCGTTAGCAATAAAAACAGATGCTTCGCCTTTCGGCTGATACATATCAATATAGCCTACCATTCCACACATATTATCCTTTTTTGTTTTCGCGTGCAAAGATACATAATCTAAATAACATAAAGATTAGTTTTCCTATAAATATTTGACATAAACGTACAAAAAAGTTGTTTTAATATCAAAACGTTAATTTATCTATTATTTCAGTCTCAAAAAGAAAGAGATTACAATCGTTTAATGATATAATGGAAGCAAGTTACAGTTTGAAACAAAAAGTAGTTAATTTGCTTACGATCTGAAATATTAAAAAACTAAAAAGAGAATTAGTGTCACACAAAGGCGCGCCATACATATCATAATGAAATTAAATTCCTATTTTTGCCGAACATTTTGATACAACAAACAGGTATTATCGTATAATAAAGCTAAACAGAATGAAGGAACAAGAACTTTTTAACAACGAAACAAAAGAGTTGCCCTGTCAACGACTGCCCGAACAGTTGGGGCTCTATCATGCAATGAACGAACATGATGCCTGCGGAGTGGGTATGTTGGTGAACATTGACGGGGGAAAATCGCACGACATTGTGGAGTCCGCACTAAAAGTACTGGAAAACATGCGTCACCGTGGTGCCGAAGGAGCGGATAACAAAACAGGAGACGGCGCAGGCATCATGCTCCAGATTCCTCATGAATTTATCTTGTTGCAAGGCATACCTGTCCCCGAAAAAGGGAAGTACGGAACAGGTTTGATTTTCCTCCCCAAAAACGAAGAAGACCGGGCAACCATTCTGAGTATTATTATCGAGGAGATTGAAAAAGAAGGATTAACACTGATGCACCTGCGCAATGTACCTACTTGCCCGGACATATTGGGTGAATCGGCACGAACAGCCGAACCGGACATCAAACAGATATTCATCACCGGATTTACGGAAACGGAGACAGCCGACCGCAAACTCTATGTGATAAGAAAAAGGATTGAAAACCGGATACGCAAATCATCTGTCCCGGCAAAAGACGACTTTTACATTGTGTCGCTGTCTACCAAAAGCATCATATATAAAGGTATGTTGTCATCCTTACAGTTGCGTAGTTATTTCCCCGATCTGACAAACAACTATTTCACCAGCGGACTTGCATTGGTACACTCACGTTTCAGCACCAACACATTTCCCACATGGGGACTGGCGCAACCCTTCCGTCTACTGGCACACAACGGTGAAATAAATACCATTCGCGGTAACCGGGGATGGATGGAAGCAAGGGAAAGCGTACTCTCCTCACCTACCTTGGGGGATATCAGGGAGCTCCGCCCCATCATCCAGCCGGGTGGAAGTGACAGCGCCTCTTTAGATAACGTACTCGAGTTCCTGGTAATGTCCGGCCTCAGCTTGCCACATGCCATGGCTATGCTGGTACCGGAATCATTCAACGAAAAGAATCCGATCAGCGAAGACCTGAAAGCATTCTACGAATATCACTCCATCCTGATGGAACCATGGGACGGACCGGCTGCCCTGCTGTTCAGCGACGGTCGCTATGCGGGAGGTATGCTCGACCGTAACGGACTACGCCCCGCCCGCTATCTGATTACTCACAACAACATGATGGTAGTGGCCTCCGAAGTCGGCGTAATGGACTTCGAACCCGGAGATATCAAAGAGAAAGGACGCCTGCAACCGGGCAAGATATTGTTGGTAGACACCGAAAAAGGTGAGATCTACTACGACGGTGAACTGAAAAAACAGTTGGCGGAGGCCAAGCCTTACCGTACCTGGCTCGCCAACAACCGGATTGAACTGAATGAACTGAAAAGTGGACGCAAAGTATCACACAGTGTAGAGAACTACGGCCGCATGTTACGTACCTTCGGCTATTCAAAAGAAGACATCGAAAAGATCATCACCCCGATGGCGACCGGAGGGGCCGAACCGATCAATTCGATGGGCAACGACACCCCCCTGGCCGTACTCTCGGATAAACCACAACTCTTGTACAATTACTTCCGGCAACAATTTGCACAAGTGACAAACCCTCCCATCGATCCCATCCGCGAGGAATTGGTGATGTCGCTGACGGAATATATCGGTGCTGTGGGCATGAACATTCTCACCCCCAGCGAGAGTCATTGCAAAATGGTGCGCCTCAACCACCCTGTACTGAACAATGCCCAACTGGATATCTTATGCAATATCCGGTATAAAGGATTCAAAACAGTAAAGCTGCCCATACTGTTTGAGGCTGATAAAGGAAAAGCCGGACTTCAAGAGGCACTGACCGCCCTGTGCAAGCAGGCAGAAGCCTCCGTCGTAGAGGGAGTCAACTACATCGTACTGACCGACAGAGAGGTCGATGCCACACATGCTGCCATTCCATCCTTACTGGCTGTCAGTGCAGTGCATCATTATCTGATCTCAGTGGGCAAACGTGTCCAGACTGCTCTGGTAGTAGAAAGCGGCGAGATACGCGAAGTGATGCATGCAGCCCTGCTGCTTGGCTTTGGAGCCAGCGCATTGAACCCCTACATGGCCTTTGGCATTCTCGACAAGCTCGTTACCGGTAAAGATATCCAACTCGATTATGCCACAGCAGAAAAGAACTACATCAAAGCCATCTGCAAAGGGCTCTTCAAAATCATGAGTAAAATGGGGATCAGTACCATCCGTTCATACCGGGGAGCAAAAATATTCGAAGCTATAGGATTAAGCGAAGAACTGAGCAAGGCTTGTTTCGGCGGCCTGCCCTCTACCATCGGCGGCATCCGGCTTGAAGAGATAGCCAAAGATGCCATCGCTTTCCACAATGAAGGATTCGCAGCGGAAAACAGTGATGACATTTTGCCCAACAAAGGCTTATACTCTTTCCGAAAAGACGGGGAAAAACATGCCTGGAATCCGGAAACGATCAGTGCCCTGCAACTGGCAACCCGCCTGGGCAGCTACAAGAAATTCAAAGAGTTTACACAAATGGCAGATGAAAAAGAAATGCCCATCTTTCTGCGCGATTTCCTGGGATTCAAACGGTCGCCTATCTCTATCGACAAGGTAGAGCCCGTTGAAAACATCATGAAACGTTTTGTTACCGGTGCCATGAGTTACGGTTCGATCAGCCGGGAAGCACACGAGACAATGGCCATCGCCATGAATGCCATTCACGGACGGAGCAATACCGGTGAAGGAGGTGAAGATGCCAAGCGATTCACCCCGCGTCCGGACGGAACAAACCTGAGAAGTGCCATCAAACAGGTAGCTTCGGGACGTTTTGGCGTGACTGCCGAATATCTGGTAAACGCGGATGAAATACAGATCAAGATTGCACAAGGCGCCAAGCCGGGCGAAGGCGGACAGTTGCCCGGCTATAAGGTGGACGAAGTGATAGCCCGTACCCGTCACTCCATACCGGGCATCTCGCTGATTTCCCCTCCTCCTCACCATGATATTTATTCAATCGAAGATCTGGCACAACTTATCTTCGACTTGAAAAACGTAAATCCCCGGGCGAGAATCAGTGTCAAACTGGTAGCCGAAAGCGGAGTCGGCACCATTGCCGCAGGTGTAGCCAAGGCCAAAGCCGACCTGATCGTCATCTCCGGTGCCGAAGGCGGAACAGGAGCTTCACCCGCCTCTTCCATCCGTTACGCCGGCATCCCACCCGAATTAGGATTGAGTGAAACCCAGCAAACCCTGGTGCTGAACGGACTGAGAGGTCAAGTCATGCTCCAGGTGGACGGACAGCTGAAAACCGGACGGGACATCATCCTGATGGCAATGTTGGGAGCCGAAGAGTTTGGATTTGCCACCTCTGCACTGATTGTTCTGGGATGTGTCATGATGCGCAAGTGTCATCAGAATACTTGCCCGGTAGGCGTGGCCACACAAAATGAAGAATTACGTAGACGCTTCCACGGACGCAGCGAATACCTGGTGAACTTCTTCACTTTCCTGGCACAGGAGGTACGCGAGTATCTTGCGGAAATAGGTGTCGAAAAGCTGGACGACATTATCGGACGGACGGACCTGATCGAACGCACCCCCCAAGATATGCTCCCCAAGCACAGCCTGATTGACTTCAGCAGGTTGCTGGTACGGGTTGACAACCGGGCTGCCATTCTGCATACCACCAATCAGGACCACGGTATCTCGGCGGTGAAAGATGTGGAAATAATCCATGCCGCCCGCGAAGCCATCGAACGCCAACGGGAAGTCTCTCTGGAATATACCATTGCCAACACTGACCGCGCGTGCGGTGCCATGCTCTCAGGTGCCATCGCTACCCGGTATGGAGAAAAAGGTCTGCCGGAACATACGCTGAACGTCAAATTCAAAGGTTCCGCCGGACAGTCATTCGGTGCCTTCCTTGTACCGGGAGTCAACTTCAAGCTGGAGGGCGAAGCCAACGACTATTTGGGAAAAGGATTGAGTGGCGGACGTATCGCCGTACTTCCACCGGTACGAAGCAATTTCGAAGCGGAAGAAAACACTATTGCCGGAAACACCCTGCTATACGGAGCCACCAGTGGTGAAGTATACATCAATGGACGTGCGGGCGAACGTTTTGCGGTGAGAAACTCCGGAGCCGTCGCTGTTGTCGAAGGTGTGGGTGACCATTGTTGCGAATACATGACCGGCGGACGGGTGGTCGTGTTGGGACAGACCGGACGCAACTTTGCAGCCGGCATGTCGGGCGGCGTAGCCTATGTATGGAACAAAGAAGGAAACTTCGACTATTTCTGCAACATGGAGATGGTGGAACTTTCACTGATCGAAGAAGCCGGCTATCGCAAAGAACTTCATGAACTGATCCGCCAACATTATCTCTATACAGGCTCAAAACTGGCACGCACCATGCTCGACAATTGGAATCACTGCGTGGACGAATTCATCCAGGTGGTACCGATCGAATATAAAAAGGTGTTGCAGGAAGAACAGATGCGGAAACTGCAACAGAAAATAGCAGATATGCAGAGAGACTATTAGATAAGCCGCCGAACCTGTATATCAGATACCAATCTCAATCGTAAACTATAAAATCGTAAATAAAAATGGGAGATCCAAAAGCATTCTTAAATATTCCCCGTCACGAGGCCGGATACCGCCCCGTACACGAGCGCATCACTGATTTCAGTGAGGTGGAACAGACCCTCAACACAAGTGACCGCAAACTTCAGGCTTCACGCTGCATGGATTGCGGTGTCCCCTTCTGCCATTGGGCTTGTCCGTTGGGCAACAAGCAACCCGAATGGCAAGACGCACTCTACAAGGGAAAATGGCGTGAGGCCTACCAGATATTGTCTGCCACGTGCGACTTCCCGGAGTTTACCGGACGCATCTGCCCGGCACTCTGTGAGAAGTCGTGCGTACTGAAGCTATCGTGTGACGCCCCTGTCACCATCCGTGAAAATGAAGCAGCCATCGTGGAAGCAGCTTTCCGAGAAGGTTATATCATGCCGGCAATTCCCAAACGAAATGGAAAACGGGTAGCCGTCATCGGTTCCGGCCCTGCCGGACTGACGGTTGCCAACCGCTTGAACCGCTCGGGGTATGCCGTCACCGTTTTCGATAAAGCAGCAGCTCCGGGTGGATTACTTCGCTACGGAATCCCCAATTTCAAACTGAATAAAGTCATTATCGACCGCCGGATGAAGCTCCTGGAAGCGGAAGGCATTGAATTCAGAATGGGAACCGAGATCGACACGCATAAACTCACTCCGGAGAGTCGCACTTCCGATTTCGATGCCTATTGCATCTGCACCGGAGCGGAAACACCCCGGGATCTGCCCATTCCGGGACGCGAGTTGAAAGGAATCCATTTCGCTCTTGAGCTGTTGAGCGGACAAAACCGAATCATTGAAGGAGAAACTTTTTCCAAAGACGGGCAAGTAAATGCGAAAGGCCGAAAAGTGCTGGTCATCGGTGGCGGAGACACAGGCTCCGATTGTATCGGCACAAGCATTCGTCAAGGGGCGGCCTGCGTGACACAAATCGAAATCATGCCCAAGCCTCCTGTTGCCCATAATCCTGCCACTCCGTGGCCACAATGGCCGGCTGTACTGAAAACCACCTCCAGCCACGAAGAAGGCTGTATCCGTCGCTGGAGCCTGACTTCCAACCGGTTCCTCGGAAAGAACGGTAAAGTCACCGGAGTGGAAGTAGAAGAAGTGGAATGGTTACCGGACCCCGTCAACGAACGCTCTATTATGAAGCCGACCGGAAAAAAGGAAATAATCGAAGCAGATATGGTTTTATTAGCGATGGGATTCCTCAAACCCGAACAGCCAGTATTTGCCGAAAACGTATTCATCGCCGGAGACGCGGCAACAGGCGCAAGCCTTGTGGTGCGTGCCATGGCAAGCGGACGTACAGCAGCGACAGAGATAGAAAAATATTTAAACGCCAAGCGGTGAACAGCACGTAGTTTATTCATCATCAGACATTAACCCTTTAAAACAATTACGATTATGTGTGGAATAGCAGGAATTTTTAATATAAAAATTCAGAGCAGAGAACTCAGAAGCAAAGCCTTACAGATGGCACGGAAAATTCGGCATCGGGGACCCGACTGGAGTGGAATTTATTGTGGTGGAAGTGCCATCCTGGCACACGAACGCCTTTCTATCGTCGACCCTCAAAGCGGAGGACAACCCCTTTACTCGCCCGACCGGAAACTGGTACTGGCCGTCAATGGCGAAATTTATAATCACCGTGACATCCGTGCCCGGTATGCCAGCCGTTACGAGTTCCAGACCGGAAGTGACTGTGAAGTGATCCTTGCACTTTACCGCGACAAAGGCATCCATTTCCTTGAGGAGCTCAACGGTATTTTTGCTTTCGCCCTTTATGATGAAGAGAAAGATGAATACCTGATCGCCCGTGACCCCATCGGAGTAATACCTTTATATATAGGAAAAGATTCCGAAGGACACATCTACTTTGGCAGCGAGCTCAAGGCACTCGAAGGATTCTGCGACGAGTACGAGCCCTTCCTTCCCGGACACTACTATCACAGTAAAGAAGGAAAAATGAAACGCTGGTATACCCGCGACTGGATGGATTATGAAAAAGTGGCGAAAGAAAACGGCACCTCTCCCTGCCGGCAGATTCATGACGCTCTTGAAGAAGCAGTACACCGCCAGCTGATGTCCGACGTACCTTACGGAGTACTTCTTTCGGGCGGACTGGACAGCTCTGTTATCTCTGCCATTGCCAAGAAGTATGCAGCCAAACGTATTGAAACGGACGGTGCAAGCGATGCCTGGTGGCCGCAGCTCCACTCCTTTGCTGTCGGGCTGAAGGGTGCACCGGACTTAGTCAAGGCACGTGAAGTGGCCGAATACATCGGTACTGTTCATCACGAAATAAACTACACCCTTCAGGAAGGGCTCGATGCAATCCGGGATGTCATTTATTTCATCGAGACATACGATGTCACTACCGTCCGGGCTTCCACACCGATGTATCTATTGGCACGTGTCATCAAGTCGATGGGCATCAAGATGGTACTAAGCGGTGAAGGTGCCGACGAAATCTTCGGCGGTTACCTCTATTTCCACAAAGCACCCGATGCCCGTACCTTTCACGAAGAGACCGTACGCAAACTGTCTAAACTGCATCTATACGATTGTCTTCGCGCCAATAAGAGCCTGGCAGCGTGGGGAGTGGAAGGACGTGTCCCTTTCCTCGACAAAGAGTTTCTCGATGTGGCAATGCGGCTTGATCCCAAAGTAAAAATGGCTCCGGGAAAAGTCATCGAAAAGAAAGTCCTGCGTGAAGCCTTTGCGGGTATGCTCCCCTCCGGCATCGCTTGGCGCCAAAAGGAGCAGTTCAGTGACGGTGTAGGATATAGTTGGATAGATACGTTGAAAGAGATCACCGCAACGGCTGTCAGTGACGACCAGATGGCACACGCTGCAGAACGTTTTCCCATCCATCCCCCAATGAATAAGGAAGAGTATTACTACCGCAGTATCTTCGAAGAGCACTTCCCCAGTGAAAGCGCTGCCCGCAGTGTGCCCAGCATTCCCAGTGTAGCCTGTTCGACAGCCGAGGCACTAACATGGGACACCGCATTCAAGAACCTGAACGATCCCAGCGGACGTGCCGTAAAAGGGATACACGTAGAAGCATATTAAAAAGGGGGTAACTCTAATAGGCAAAGGGTGTAGCCATCGGACGCTCAGGGTGTAGCCCCGACAAACGGATGGCTACACCCTATCCACAGAAGCGTTGCTCCTACCCATACTCCCATTTTCGGTACACAGGAATGTATTGTAAAGAGATTTAAAAGAAATTTATAGCTTTGTTTAACGCAGATTAGCATCCTTATTCTGCTGATTTGCGTTACTTTTTTATATCTTTGAAGGCGAACCAAAAACTGAAATATATGAAAATAAAAAAACTTCTGTTTGCCTCTGCCTTACTTTTCTCGGCATATAATGTCTCTGCACAAACCCAGGTTATTGCCCATCGCGGATTCTGGAAAACCGAGGGTTCTGCGCAAAACAGTATCGCCGCCTTGCTAAAAGCCGACTCCATCGGATGCTATGGTTCGGAGTTTGATGTATGGCTGGCAGCCGATGACCAGTTAGTGGTCAACCATGATCCCACATTCAAAGGGAAAAGGATGGAAAACTCACCTTCCACCGCACTGACAGCCATCAAACTGGATAACGGGGAGAGCCTGCCTACCCTTGCCAAATACTTGAAAGCGGCACAACCGCTACACACCCGGTTGATTCTTGAGCTGAAAGCACACACCACTCCCCAACGCGAAACAAAAGCCATCGAAAAAATCGTTTCCCTGGTCAAAGACATGGGACTGGAGAAACGGATGGAATATATCACCTTCTCCCTGCATGCCACAAAAGAATTTATCCGCTTGGCTCCGGAAGGCACTCCCGTCTACTATCTCGACGGTAACCTGTCACCCAAGGAGCTGAAAGAATTAGGATGTGCCGGGCCGGACTATCATTACACAGTATTCCGCAAACATCCCGAATGGATCCGGGAATGCCATGATTTGGGCATGAAAGTGAATGCCTGGACTGTGAACAAGACGGATGACATGAAATGGCTGATCGATCGTAAAGTAGATTTCATCACCACCAATGAACCGGTACAACTGCAAAATCTGTTGAAAAAATAAATCTCCGTATCCAATCATTTTTTTAATTCTCCCTTGAGTGAGTACACGCCCACTCAAGGGAGTTTTTTCAATCCCGACTTCGTGTCTCATAGATACAAAAACCATTCCGTATCTATTTAAAATGTTACTTTTACGATTCAGCATACCATATTTACAATTTAGCAACTACCGTTTACAATTCAGAAAATAAACTTGAAAAAAAATAAAGCAAACGTTCTATCTTTGAGCAAAAGAAAATATATAACTTTAAAAAATTAGAATCATGAAAAAGTTATCAGTATTACCGGTGTTGCTGTTATTCGTTTGTCTGGGAAATGTACAGGCACAAACAGCAAAAGAAATGACACGTAAACAAAAGAAAGCTGAACAGGAATTACTGGATCAAGCATTATTTGATGAAGCCAAACAGGCAATTACCATGAAAAATTTCATTTTAGAGGCCGACCATGTGATATTTAAGCACGGTACATCGGCCTTCGTTTCTTCGAATACAAATTTTGTAGCAGTAAAAGATGACAAGGCCGTGGTTCAGGTAGCTTTCAACATACCCGTTAGCGGTCCTAACGGTTTGGGTGGTATCACCGTCGAAGGTAGTACCTCCAACTACAAACAGACTACCGACAAAAAAGGAAATATATTCGTATCAATGAGCGTAATGGGAACCGGAATATCCGCACAAGTAAACATTCGCTTGGACAAGGGAAGTAATAATGCGTCGGTAGATATAAGTCCGAACTTCAATTCAAATCGTTTCACACTGACCGGAAGTTTACTTCCTTTGACTAAAGCTAACGTTTTCAAAGGTACATCACTTTAAGGTAAAAAGATTGTTTTCAGGCCATAATCAAGTATTAAAGTAATAATTACATTATCCATAAAAGTGAATTACCGGACGGAATTACGGAATAAGAGAATAACGCCAGTTTCCGCATAGGCATTTGTTTATACTATTTTTCGAGAAACAAGAGGTTGCCCAGAACCATTGTGATATTTTGTGTCTCCTCTTGTTTTTTTTACTAAATTTGTAATATACACATAAAGTCTACAATCAATATGCGACAAAAATACAATCATTTGTTCAATGGCTTGCTATTCTCAGGGTTAGCATCTTTTTCATATCTGTTTCTCGTGCTGTACTCCGACTTGGCTCCGAAGCATTTGGAAGTATTGATTTCTTTTAAGTCGTTCATATTGATACTTGCCGCTTTTAATCTGGTTGGTTTCGGAGTATTGATGATTCACAACTGGCAGAAGCGCAGTTTCCAGTTCCTGGTCAAACGCAAAGATCGATTAATTATTGACTGCATCCTTACTGCGATCATACTGTTTTTGATGAATTATCTGGTCTGGTCAATAGTAAAAGCCATATTTGAGGTTCCCGAACCTTTTATCCTAAAAGGCCGAGGATTAAGAATAATAGCCCTGGTCTGGTTAGTAGAAATGGTGATAACCAATCTAACCTTGACTATCAACTTCTACAGGCAATTGGTTCTTTTGCACGAGAAGGCAGAGCAATTTGAAGAAGCTTCCATAAAAGCCCAATACGTAGCCTTACAGAATCAACTGAATCCGCATTTTCTTTTCAACAGCCTCAATACGCTTATCTCCGAAATAGAATATTCTCCCCGAAACGCCGTTCTATTCACCCAGCGCTTGTCCGACGTATACCGGTATATATTACAAAGCCAGCAACAGCGCTTGGTTACTTTAAAATCGGAATTGTCTTTCATTGATTCCTACATCTTTCTTCATAAAGTTCGTTTAGGAGATTGTATCCGAATTGATAACAAGGTAGAGTTACACAATTACGATTTGAAGTTACCTTCGTTGGCCCTACAGTTATTAGTAGAAAACGTCATTAAACACAACATTATTAATATGGATTATCCGATGAAGATACTGATTGATTACGAACAACAAAGTGGTATGTTGGCGGTAACCAATGAAATTAGAGTAAAGCCCAATGTAGCTACTACGGGAATGGGGCTAAAGAATCTTTCAATCCGCTATCGCCTGATATGCGATAAGAATATCCTCATAGAAAGTAATACTAATTATTTCACCGTTAAAGTTCCCCTATTAAATGAATAAAATTACAGCTGTTATTATTGAAGACGAAATTCCGGCGGCCCGCCGATTGAATAAGATCATAAATGAAATACGTCCCGAATGGCAAGTCACGATATTGCCCGGCAGTGTAGAAAAAAGTGTAGAATGGTTTAATAAGAATCCACATCCGGATATTGTTTTTCTTGATATACAACTGACAGACGGCATTTCATTCACATTTATCGAACAAGCACGTCCGGAGAGCACTATCATCTTTACCACTGCATACGATGAATATGCTATTAGGGCTTTTGCCGTCAATAGCATTGACTATTTACTTAAACCGATAGACAGTGTCCGGCTGGAAGAAGCTATTGCCAAGTTCGAACATCTTACCACCAAATATCTGGTACAGGAGCAAAAGACAACCGATCTAATAGACATTTTACAAAACATAGCCAATCCGTGCAAAAAGTATCGCACCCGTTTTCTTATATCAGGCGAAGATAAACTTTTTACCCTGCAAGTTGAAGATATCGCCTATTTCTATTCTGAAAACAAAATAACTTTTGCCGTTACCAAGCAAAACAGGGAACATATTATCGATCTCTCTCTGGACAGGCTGATGGAACAACTCAATCCGGATATCTTTTTCCGAAGTAGCCGGCAGACAGTGATCAGTATTAACGCTATTGAGCGGATTGAATCGTATTTTCTGGGAAAAGCCATTTTACATGTAAAACCTCCTTTTAAAGATAAGATAATCGTCAGCCGTGATAAAATACCTCAGTTGAAACTTTGGTTAAACTACTAAAAGCATTACATATCTTAGACATTTGAAATTGTTTTATCTCCTCCATCATTGATACAGAGATTTAACTGTATCCAACTTCGGACTCAAATACATATTCTGATACAGTCCGGTTAGCCGCACACAAAAAGAAAGCATTTAAGAAGAAAGAGGTTTCATTCTGTCAGGATGGAGCCTCTTTCCTCTTTTATAAAGATGCCCAATTGATCTAAATCAATTCATCCATCCTATCCCAAAATCCTAAAAGAGACACAGAACAAAATCGCTTCATTACAGTTTATTAAAAATACGCAGCATTCTTATTTCAATTCAGAAGTAAAAACAGGCAGAAATATCAAAAAGTGAAAGATTTCTTAAAATAAATAGATACAAGACATGCTTTTAATAGAAACACAAAACAAAAAGTCATATCTTTGCATAGTAATAAAACAAAAGGATACACCAATCGATTAATACAGATCAAAATGACAAGAACGATTCAATTCACCAAAATGCATGGGGCAGGAAACGATTACATCTATGTAAATACCCTCAGGTTTCCTATCCGCAATCCCGGTAAAACAGCCATCGAATGGAGTGCCTGCCATACGGGGATCGGCAGTGACGGGCTCGTTTTGATCGGTCATTCGGACAAAGCAGATTTCAGCATGCGCATATTCAATGCCGACGGTTCGGAAGCAATGATGTGCGGTAACGCAAGCCGGTGCATCGGCAAGTATCTTTATGAATACGGACTGACCTCAAAAAACATCATCACCTTGGAAACCCTCTCGGGTATCAAAGTGCTGAAACTGCACCTTGAAGCCCAAACGGTAAAAGCCGTAACGGTTGATATGGGTGTACCACTGGAAACCGGAACAATAGATTTCGACAACAAATTTCCATTCGTCTCCACGCAAGTATCGATGGGGAATCCGCACCTCGTCACCTTCGTGGACGATATCCGGAGTATAGACCTTCCGGAGATCGGCCCGAAGCTGGAAAGACATCCGCTTTTCCCCGACCGTACGAACGTGGAGTTTGCACAGATAACAGGAGAAAACAAGATCCGTATGCGGGTGTGGGAAAGGGGATCGGGCATTACACAGGCCTGCGGGACAGGCGCCTGTGCAACAGCCGTAGCGGCCCATCTCACCGGACGGACGGGACGAACCGTAGATATCGTGATGGACGGAGGCACACTGACTATAGAATGGGACGAAGCAACAGACCATGTATACATGACCGGACCGGCAGTTAAAGTATTCGACGGAACAATAGAACTAAGAGAATAGTTAATGGATTTCAGGTATCAGTCCATTTGATAAGGTATAAAGATTTAGTTTTCAGGAATAACATTTCAAACTTAAAACAAGAACAATATGGCATTAGTAAACGAACATTTTTTGAAATTACCGGGAAGCTACTTGTTCTCGGACATAGCGAAGAAAGTCAATACTTTTAAAATAACACACCCGAAGCAGGACATCATCCGGCTGGGGATCGGCGATGTGACCCGTCCCCTTCCGAATGCCTGCATCGAGGCCATGCACAAGGCAGTCGAAGAGATGACGTCTACCGAAACCTTTCGCGGATACGGTCCCGAACAAGGATACGATTTCCTGATTGAGGCCATTATCAAAAACGACTATGCTCCACGGGGTATCCATCTTTCGCCTACGGAAGTATTTATCAACGACGGCGCCAAAAGTGATACGGGTAATATCGGAGACATTCTCCGTCACGACAACAGCGTAGGAGTCACAGATCCCATTTATCCGGTTTATATCGACAGCAATGTGATGTGCGGACGTGCCGGAGTGCTGGATACCGAAAGTGGCAAATGGAGCAACGTCACTTATATGCCTTGTACCGCCGAGAATCATTTCATCCCGGCCATTCCGGAGAAACGCATCGACATCGTCTACCTCTGTTATCCCAATAATCCCACCGGTACAACGCTGACAAAAGCCGAACTGAAGAAATGGGTGGATTACGCACTGGCTAATGATACCCTGATCCTGTTTGACGCAGCTTACGAGGCCTACATTCGGGAACCGGATATCCCCCACTCCATCTACGAAATCAAAGGAGCCAAGAAATGCGCCATCGAATTCCGCAGCTTCTCGAAAACAGCAGGTTTCACCGGAATACGCTGCGGATATACCGTTGTGCCGAAAGAGCTGACGGCAGCCACACTCGAGGGAGAACGTATCCCCCTGAACCGGATGTGGAACCGCCGCCAATGCACCAAGTTCAACGGAACGTCTTATATCACCCAACGTGCCGCAGAGGCGGTTTATAGCCCCGAGGGGAAAGAACAGATACAGGAAACGATCAATTATTATATGACAAACGCCCGCATCATGAAAGAAGGACTGGAATCCACCGGACTGAAAGTATACGGAGGAGTAAACGCACCTTATTTGTGGGTAAAGACTCCCAATGGAACCAGTTCGTGGCGTTTCTTCGACCAGATGTTGTACGAAGCCAATGTAGTGGGAACTCCGGGAGTCGGTTTCGGCCCCAGCGGAGAAGGTTACATCCGCCTGACGGCATTCGGCGAACGAAACGATTGCATCGAGGCAATGCGGCGCATCAAGAACTGGCTGTAAAGCTTTCATGTGATACGGGTAACATGAATACAAAGCAGAGATGAATACGGTTTCACCACAGATTGACGCGGATTAAAGAATTATTCCGTTGATGATTAAGATTTAAAAATCTGTGGAAATCCGTGTAATCTGTGGTGAATCAAAACCCAAACAGTTTATAAATAATTCAATCATTATGTCAAAACTCAGATTCAGAGTCGTAGAAACGGCCTTTAAGAAAAAAGCCGTAGAAGTGGCAACTCCCACCGAACGCCCGTCGGAATACTTCGGGATGTACGTTTTCAACAAGGAAAAGATGTTTAAGTACCTGCCAAGCCATGTGTTCAGCAAACTGACCGATGTGATTGACAACGGCGCACCACTGGATCGCAGTATCGCCGACGAGGTTGCAGCCGGTATGAAGAAATGGGCCATCGAGATGGGGGCCACACACTATACCCATTGGTTTGCTCCACTGACCGAAGGCACTGCCGAAAAGCACGACGCTTTTGTAGAACATGATGGAAAAGGGGGGATGATGGAAGAATTCACCGGAAAACTGCTGGTTCAGCAGGAACCGGATGCCTCGTCTTTCCCGAACGGAGGTATCCGCAACACTTTCGAAGCTCGTGGTTACAGTGCATGGAACCCCTCCTCACCCGCTTTCATTGTAGACGATACGCTGTGCATACCGACTATCTTCATCGCCTATACAGGTGAATCGCTCGACTACAAAGCACCGTTACTGAAAGCGCTGAGGGCAGTAGACAAAGCTGCTGTAGCCGTTTGCCGTTACTTCAATCCGGATGTAAAAAAAGTATATGCCTACCTGGGATGGGAACAAGAGTACTTCCTGGTAGACGAAGGCTTATACGCCGCCCGTCCGGACCTGCTGCTGACCGGACGTACCCTGATGGGGCATGACAGCGCCAAGAACCAACAGCTCGAAGACCATTACTTTGGTGCCATCCCCACCCGCGTAGCCGCTTTCATGAAAGATCTGGAAGTGGAAGCATTGAAACTGGGCATCCCCGTAAAAACGCGCCACAACGAAGTAGCTCCCAATCAGTTTGAGCTGGCCCCTATCTTCGAAGAGTGCAACCTGGCCAATGACCACAACCTGCTGATCATGTCCCTGATGCGCAAAGTTAGCCGCCGCCACGGCTTCCGTGTACTGCTCCACGAAAAACCGTTCAAAGGTGTCAACGGATCGGGCAAACACAACAACTGGTCGCTGGGCACGGACACCGGCATCCTGCTGATGGCTCCGGGCAAGACTCCGGAAGATAACCTGCGTTTCGTAACATTCGTCGTCAATACACTGATGGCTGTTTATCACCATAACGGACTTCTGAAAGCATCCATCTCCAGTGCCACCAATGCACACCGGCTGGGAGCCAACGAAGCACCTCCCGCCATCATCTCCTCTTTCCTGGGCAAGCAGCTTTCACAAGTGTTGGAACACATTGAAGAAAGTACGAAAGATGACCTGATCAGCCTGAGCGGCAAACAGGGCATGAAGCTGGACATCCCACAGATACCCGAATTGCTGATTGACAATACGGACCGGAACCGTACTTCACCTTTCGCATTCACCGGAAACCGTTTCGAATTCCGTGCCGTAGGGTCCGAAGCCAACTGTGCCAGCGCAATGATAGCCCTGAACGCGGCTGTCGCCGACCAGTTGAAACGGTTTAAGAAAGATGTAGACAAGCAGATTGAGAAGGGAGAGCCCAAGATTTCGGCCATTCTCGACGTGATCCGGAAATATATCAAGGAATGCAAAGCCATTCATTTCGACGGCAACGGATACAGCGACGAATGGAAAAAAGAAGCCGCCCGTCGCGGTCTGGATTGTGAAACAAGCGTTCCTGTCATCTTCGACAACTATCTGCGCCCCGAAACGATAGCCATGTTCGAAGCTGTGGGCGTGATGAACCGGAAAGAACTGAAGGCCCGCAACGAAGTGAAATGGGAAACTTATACCAAGAAAATCCAGATTGAAGCCCGCGTATTGGGTGATCTGGCCATGAACCATATCATCCCTGTTGCTACACAGTACCAGACAGACCTGATAGATAATGTATATAAAATGAAATCCCTCTTTCCGGAAGAAAAAGCAGCCCGACTTTCTGCCAAGAACCTGGAACTGATTGAAGAGATTGCCGACCGTACCGCTTTCATCAAGGAACATGTAGACGCAATGATCGAAGCCCGCAAAGTGGCAAATAAGATAGAAAGTGAACGCGAAAAAGCCATTGCTTACCACGACACCATCGTGCCGGCTCTGGAAGAGATTCGTTACCACATCGACAAACTGGAACTGATTGTCGACAACCAGATGTGGACACTGCCTAAATACAGAGAGTTGTTATTTATAAGATAAACAGTCTTAAGAGAGTGTGTTGAAACTCGCCACAGAGGACGCAGAGTAACATAGAGTAAATTTTAAACCATTGATTATCAATGTTGATAATCTGTGAGAATCGGTGTAATCTGTGGTGAAAAGTTTTTGGCACATCCCCTTTCAGAAACCTATTTCTTTTGTTGGTTGTTTTAAGTTTGCAGGGGGAGGATTGCCGTGAGGCAACCCTCTCTTCTTTTATTCAATGATCTCCGCGTCCTCTATCTCTCCTTTCACCGGAGTTTTAGGACGGCGACGGGCAAACTTGAACCAGTTGATCAGTTCGGAAATGGCATAAACCAAGCTGCTGATACCGATAATCATGAAAGCCGTGTTGCGTGCTCCGGTAGGATTGAACAGGGCTACGACACCCGCTATCAGGATCAGGGCCGGTATCACATAAAAGCCGCCCGGCACAGGCATCCAGCGACGTGCCATCGAAAGGGATGCAATCTGTTGTACGCCTCCCATAATCAGGATAAAGCCCAGCAGGAACATCAGTACATCGGCAAAGAAGCCCGGCATCGTAACCAGCCAGAGTCCGAAGAGCAGACTTCCAACCCCCTCGATAGGGAAACGGCGGGACACACCCGGTTCGGGTTTGGTACCGAAATAACCAATCAGCACAATAAATCCCGGAATCAGGAACAATATGCCAATGGTTATGACAATATAATTAATTGCCGCGTCCGGCCAGAGCACCAACACCAGGCCGATGACAAGCGCACAAATAGTGCGGATAAGAGAATAATTCATTGATTTCATATCTTACATTTTTTTAACGGGGTATCCCGCATACTTTCTGCGAATATACGTGTTTCTGTCTACATATAAAAAGAACAAATGATTTTTGTAATAAGTTCATAGCAAGAATGTAATATCTATTACATCGCAGAAGCATACTTTTGCAAAAAAATAAGTAAACTCTTATCCGAATGAAATCAGACGAAGCGAGACGTAAAAAGCTTTATGTAGAACGGGACATCAGTTGGATGTACTTTAATCAACGCATTTTGCTTGAAGCTGCCCGCCCGGAAGTTCCCTTACTGGAGCAACTTACTTTCCTGGGCATTTACTCAAACAACTTAGACGAGTTTTTCCGTGTTCGTGTGGCTACATTGAACCGTATTGTGGAGTATGGCGACAAAAATATCCGCGAAGAACGTGATACGGCCGCACGCACACTGAAGCAGATCGGCAAGCTGCACAATCAGTACTACCGGCAATTTGAAGAAACGTTCGCTTCGATCATGGAAAAGTTGAAACAAGAAAACATCCATGTCATCAAAGACACCGAACTCACACCGGAACAAGAGCTCTTCATCACTTCACTCTACCGGAACCGGTTGAACGGTTCTACCAACCCGCTCTTTCTCAATAAAACCTCCCGCCAACCGGACGACCAGACCGACGAAGACATCTACCTGGCCATCCGCCTGCAACGCAAAGACGGCGAGGGAAAAGTGAAAGTAAGAGATTATGCCGTCATCGAACTTCCCACCAACGAGTTCGGACGTTTCATCCGTCTGCCGGATTCGGACGGTAAAACGTATCTGATGTTCCTGGATGACGTCATCCGCTACTGCCTGCCGATGATCTTCATAGGTATGAACTATACGGATTATGAAGCCTATACCTTCAAATTCACCAAAGATGCCGAAATGGAGATAGACAGCGACTTGCGTACGGGTGTACTTCAAAAGATATCAAAAGGGGTGAAAAGCCGGAAGCGTGGTGAACCGATCCGTTTCGTCTATGACCAACAGATGCCGAAAGACCTGCTGCGAAAGCTGACCGACCGCCTCAACGTAGACAAAAACGACACCCGTGTAGCTGGCGGACGTTATCATAACTTCAAAGACCTGATGAAGTTCCCCGACTGCGGGCGCACTGACCTGAAATACCCTGCCTGGCCTCCCGTCTTCAAGCAGGAGCTGAACGGTGAGGAAAGTATCCTGAAACTGATCCGGAAGCAAGACCGCTCGCTGCATTACCCCTATCAATCGTTCGACACGGTGATACGCGTACTGCGTGAAGCGGCCATCAGCAAAGAGGTGAGAAGCATCAAGATGACCCTCTATCGCCTGGCCAAAGATTCGAAGGTAGTGAAAGCCTTGATCTGTGCGGCACAAAACGGGAAAAAGGTGACCGTCATCATCGAGTTGCTTGCCCGCTTCGACGAAGCCTCCAACATCAATTGGAGCAAACGTATGCAGGATGCCGGAATCAAAGTGATCTTCGGAGTGGAAGGACTGAAGATTCACTCCAAACTGATACATATCGGAACACGGTTCGGTGACCTGGCTTGTATCAGCACCGGAAACTTTCACGAAGGAAACGCACGGATGTACACCGATTTCACTATCATGACCGCACACCGGTCCATCGTACGCGAGGTCAACTCGGTATTCGATTTTATCGAGAAGCCGTATCTTCCCGCCAACTTCAAAGAACTGCTCGTGTCACCCAACGATATGCGCAAACGGCTGATAGCACTGATCAACAAGGAAATCAAAAACAAGCAGCAAGGAAAAGAGGCCTACATCCTTGCCAAAGTGAACCACATCACCGACCGGGCGCTGGTACAGAAACTCTACGAGGCTTCGACAGCCGGCGTACAGATAGACTTGGTGGTCCGGGGCAACTGTTCACTGGTGACCGGTGTGCCCCGAATCAGCGACAGCATCCGGATCAACGGTATCATTGACCGTTACCTGGAACATCCGCGCATCTTTATCTTTGCCAACGGAGGAGAAGAGAAATATTATATAGGATCGGCGGATTGGATGCCCCGTAACCTGGACAACCGCATCGAAGTGCTCACACCCGTATACAATAAAGCGATACAGGATGAACTGAAAAAAGTGGTCTGCTACGGACTCCGCGATACGGCCAAAGGACGCATCGTAGACGGCAGTGGCGAAAACAAGACATGGGAGGAAAGCGGTGTCCCTTTCCGCTCTCAGGAAGAATTATACAAATACTATAAAGAATCAGAATGAAGAAAGTAAACTATGCCGCCATCGACATTGGTTCCAATGCCGTGCGGTTATTGATAAAGAGTGTAAACGAGGAAGGATCGCCCGAAGGATTATTGAGCAAAGTTCAACTGATACGTATCCCCCTCAGGTTAGGTGAAGACGCTTTTACCACCGGAGAAATATCAGAAGAAAAAGCCGGGAAACTGATCCGGCTGATGAAAGCCTACAAGCAACTGATGAAGATATTCGAAGTGTCAGATTACCGCGCCTGTGCCACCTCGGCCATGCGTGATGCCCGCAACGGGAAAGCAATCACACGCAGAATAGAAAAGAAAACCGGTATCCGCGTCGAAATCATCGACGGGCAGGAAGAGGCGCATATCGTATACGATAACCACATCGAACAGCTTTTTGCTTCGGGACAGAACTACTTGTACGTTGACGTCGGTGGTGGTAGCACGGAAATCAACCTGATCTGCGACGCAGAACTCAAAAGCTCACGTTCCTATAATATCGGTACCGTGCGTATGCTCAGCGGCATGGTAAAGAATGAAGAAAAAGAACAGATGCGCTCCGACCTTCAGGCACTGGCTGCCGAATATTCCTCCATCCAGATCATCGGATCGGGAGGCAATATCAATAAACTTTTCCGCCTGGCAGACAAAAAGGACAAAAAACAATCTTTCCTTCCCGTCGAGTCGTTACAGGAAATCTGCGAAACCCTGAAGCCCCTCTCTAAAGAAGAACGGATCAAACAGTTCAAACTGAAGCCTGACCGGGCAGATGTAATTGTCCCGGCAGCGGAAATCTTTCTGGAAGTGGCAAAACAGGTGAACGCAGCCGGTATCACAGTCCCGACCATCGGGCTATCAGACGGTATCATCGACAGCCTTTATACCAAAAACATGCGGACGGAAAACGATGAACGATGAACGGAGACTCACCACAGAGGACACAGAGTACACAGAGAAAAGATTATAGAGATGGATCATCCGTACTTAGCATATCTGTGCATTCCGAGTAATCTGTGGTGAAAAAACATAAAAGAACTCTGTGCCCTCTGTGTACTCTGTGGTGAATACAAGACTAAAGTGCGCTCTTCAGGATTTCCTTCGCAACAGCTCCGGTCACATTTTCGTTCTCGCCATATTTCACCCCCCGTTCATTGAAACGGCGTTCTATTTCATCAATCGTCTCCATGCCGATGCCCTCCTCACTCAGGCGGGTAGTCAGCCCCAATGAACGGAAAAACTCCTCTGTACGGCGGATCGTTTCATCGATACGTTCGTCACGGGTCCCGGAAGTAATGCCGAGTACCCTCTCGCCATATTGCAGAATCTTATCACCTTTCACCTTGCGAAGCACACGCAGAGTAGCGGGGAATACGATGACCAGTGTATGTCCGTGTGTCAGTCCATGAAGTGCGGTCAGTTCGTGCCCGATCATGTGCGTAGCCCAGTCCTGAGATACTCCCATAGCGATAAAGCCGTTCAGTGCCATCGTTGCCGACAGCATAAAATCGGCCATCAGCTGATAATCGTGCTGATTCTCACGGATCTTCGGAGCTATCTCCATCAAGGTTTGCAGGATGCCTTCCGCCCAGCGGTCCATCACCCTACTCTGTCCCGGAGTTGTCATGTATTGCTCCATCACATGTACAAACGTATCAGCAATACCGCAGGCCACCTGATGGGGCGGCAGTGTAAACGTCACTTCCGGATCAAGAATGGAGAACAAGGGATAATTGGAATAGAAAGGATATTTCTCTTTGGTTTCATGACGCGAAATCACGGCTCCGCTGTTCATTTCCGATCCCGTGGCAGGCAGAGTGAGGACAGTAGCAAGAGGAACGGTATTTGTCACCGGACGTCCGGCAAGCACCAGATCCCACGCATCCCCGTCGTACAACAGTCCGGCAGAAATCAGCTTCGTGCCATCGATGACCGATCCGCCTCCTACAGCCAGCAGATAGTCCACCTTCTCCTCTTTTCCAAGGGCAATTGCTTTACGTAAAGTCTCAATGGAAGGATTAGGCTCAATGCCCCAGAACTCTACAGTGAAATGATTCTTCAGGGCTTCTTTCACTTGGTCGTATACACCGTTTTTTTTCACGCTACCGCCACCGAAGGTAATCATCACCCGCTTGTCTGCCGGTATCTCTTTACTCAACCGGGCAATCATCCCGTGTCCCATGATCAGCTTCACGGGATTCTGAAAAATAAAATTATCCATAGGTTATCAGTTTATATCATCATTTATACGATATTCAATCAGATACAAAAATAATCGCTTCTTTCCGGAAAACAAAAAGATTTGCAGGGGAATCATGCGGAAAAAAACACTTAAGTGTTTCTCAGGAAAGACTTAAGTGTTTCCGGCAAAAGACTTAAACGTTTTCGGAAAACGTCTAAGCGTTTCGCTGAAAAGACTTAAGTGTTTAGGACGAAAAATACAAGTCTTTAGTTTACAGGCAGCCAAGCGTTGATGTCCTCGGCTACAAAAAGCCAGTAAAGCAGCAACAGGATGAATATGACAACGGCAATCGCAATTAAAACTTTTCTTTGTTTCATAATGTTTGGTTTCTGTTTTTAAATAATTTATATCTGAAGAAACAATATAAATAACAAAATGTTTAAAAAGGACTTCTATTTCGAGCATTCACCAATTCTTTCTTACACTCAATGTATATATAATATACATCGGTTAGGTCCAAAGGTCCAAGGTCCATTCTATGGGATGCCACCATTGAAAAACAAAAAGAAATTTCCACATATAATATTAAAAATCAAACAATTACGAATAATCACCTTTAATAGTAGTGGACACAAAAGGAGACAATGCACAACTCTAAAACATACATAAATAACACACATATACAATATAATATATTTTACATTATCTCCAAAATGCGCTAAAGAGCAAAAGATTTTTAGAAAGTATTTTTTAACAACAAACACAACCTTTTCCCACAGGATGGGCATCCCATAGAATGGACCTTGGACCTTTGGACCCTAATTTAAAGTTAAGCAAATTCATAATCTTCTGATAATAAAAAAGTTAATATTAAAACAACAGAAACAAAGCAATACAGGCCCAGCAGAATCAGGAACCACTCCCTGCGAGCATCCGACAATTAAAAATATGTACAGCAAGTATTTGAGAAATCATAAATAGATTCCCGCCAAAACAAAAAATAAAAAGGAGGGAAATAAAAAAAAGAAAGATTTTATTTGTTATTCCAAACAAAGTATCTATATTTGCCCCCGTTAAATAACAATTAGCAATGATGAAAATGCAAGTAAATACATATTGGTGGTGGCGCCCGTTACAACTCCGACAGTCGTAAGGGAGCAGCGCTCGTATGTATATACCTCATTAAAGATATAACAGAAATTCAGAAAGAGCCCTGTCGCAACCTGCGACGGGGCTCTTTCTTTTTTGACCGAAAATACAAATAACGAATAAAAAATAGGATTATGAAAAGTTTCTTAGTTGATCAGGATGGCTATTACGGAGAATTCGGGGGTGCTTATGTACCGGAAATACTCCACAAATGCGTAGAAGAGTTGAAAAACACGTATCTCAAAGTGATCGAAAGCGAGGATTTTAAAAAGGAATTCGACCAATTGCTGCGGGATTATGTAGGACGTCCTTCTCCCCTCTACCCGGCTCACCGCCTTTCGGAAAAGTATGGTTGCAGGATGTATCTGAAACGGGAAGACCTGAACCATACAGGAGCCCACAAGATAAACAACACCATCGGACAAATTCTGCTGGCACGCCGCATGGGCAAAAAGCGGATCATCGCCGAGACCGGTGCCGGACAGCACGGAGTGGCAACGGCCACCGTTTGCGCCCTGATGGACATGGAGTGCATCGTGTATATGGGAAAAACGGATGTAGAACGCCAGCATATCAATGTAGAGAAGATGAAGATGCTGGGAGCCACAGTCATCCCGGTAACATCGGGTAACATGACACTGAAAGATGCTACGAACGAAGCCATCCGCGACTGGTGCTGCCATCCTTCGGATACGTATTACATCATCGGTTCCACCGTAGGACCACACCCGTATCCGGATATGGTGGCACGCTTGCAGTCGGTCATCAGCGAAGAGATAAAAAAGCAACTTCAAGAAAAAGAGGGACGTGACTATCCGGACTACCTGATTGCCTGTGTGGGCGGAGGAAGCAACGCTGCCGGAACTATCTACCACTACATCGATGACGAACGGGTTCAGATCGTCTTGGCCGAAGCCGGTGGCAAGGGGATAGAAACCGGAATGACGGCAGCTACCATTCAATTGGGTAAAATGGGAATCATCCATGGTGCACGCACGTTCGTGATCCAAAACGAAGACGGGCAGATTGAAGAGCCTTACTCTATCTCCGCCGGACTGGACTATCCCGGTATCGGACCGATGCATGCCAACCTCGCCGACAAGAAACGGGCATTGGTGTTGGCCGTCAACGACGATGAAGCCATCCGTGCCGCTTACGAACTGACCCGGCTGGAAGGAATCATTCCCGCACTGGAATCGGCACATGCACTGGGAGCCTTGGATAAAATGACCTTCAAACCGGAAGATGTAGTCGTGCTGACCGTATCGGGACGGGGAGATAAAGATATAGAAACTTATTTGGGATAAATCATTTCACCACAGATTATATGGATTAACACAGATTTTTTAATCTAATTACCCACAAAACAGATCGTCAATCTGCGAAAATCTGTGTAATCTGTGGTGAATTCAAAATCAAATTAAAAAGAAAAAAATTATGAATACCTTTCATTATACCACCCATAGCAAGCAGGTCTTGGGCGACCTGCACACTCCGGTAAGCATCTACCTCAAAGTGCGCGATATGTATCCGCAATCGGCATTAATGGAAAGCTCGGATTATCATGCCGGAGAAAATTCCCTCTCGTTCATCGCACTCTGCCCATTGGCAAGCATCGGCATAAACAGTGGAATAGTGACCACTACGTATCCCGACAACAGCCGCCGGGAAGAACCACTCAGCAAGACGTTCCACGTAGAGAATGCGTTCAACCGCTTCATCAACCAGTTCCATGTAGTGGGAGCCGATAAGAAATTCTGCGGACTGTATGGCTATACCACTTTCAACGCAGTGAAGTACTTTGAGCACATCCCCGTGAAAGAAAGCCACGACGAGCAAAACGACGCTCCGGACCTGCTATACATATTATATAAGTACATCATCGTCTTCAATCACTTCAAGAACGAGCTGACTCTGGTGGAAATGCTGGCGGAAGGAGAAGACAGCAGTCTGTCACAACTGGAATCGGCCATCGAGAACCGCAACTATGCCTCGTACAACTTCTCAGTGACCGGTCCCGTCACCAGTACCATCACCGACGAAGAGCACAAAGCGAATGTACGCAAAGGTATCGCCCACTGCCTCCGGGGAGACGTCTTCCAGATTGTACTGTCCAGACGGTTCATCCAGCCTTATGCCGGTGACGACTTCAAGGTATACCGCGCGCTACGCAGCATCAACCCCTCCCCTTACCTGTTCTATTTTGACTTCGGCGGATACCGCATCTTCGGTTCGTCACCGGAAACACACTGCAAAGTAGAAGACGGACAAGCCTATATCGATCCGATTGCCGGAACCACACGGCGTACGGGAGACACCATAAAGGACAAAGAACTGACGGAAGCACTTCTGGCCGACCCGAAAGAGAACGCAGAGCATGTGATGCTGGTAGATCTGGCACGCAACGACCTCAGCCGCAATTGCCACGACGTGCGGGTGCTGTTTTACAAAGAGCCGCAATATTACAGCCATGTCATCCATTTGGTAAGCCGCGTCAGCGGAGCACTGAACAAAGGGGCGAATCCGCTCAAGACTTTCATCGACACTTTCCCGGCCGGGACGTTGAGCGGCGCACCGAAAGTACGTGCCATGCAGCTTATCAGTGAGATAGAGCCGCACAACCGCGGAGCTTACGGAGGCTGCATCGGTTTCATCGGACTGGACGGGGAACTGAACCAGGCCATTACGATCCGTACTTTTGTAAGCCGCAACAATGAATTGTGGTTCCAGGCCGGAGGAGGCATCGTGGCACGCAGTCAGGACGAATACGAACTGCAAGAGGTCAACAACAAACTGGGAGCACTGAAGAAAGCAATAGATCTGGCCGTAAAACTAAAAAACTAAAAGGCATTCACCACAGAGGACACAGAGGACACAGAGATTAATTAGCTGCGCTCCATCTGTTTTCAGATAAAAGAACCTAAGAACCCATAAAGAATTATCTGTTCTTTTGTTCTTATGTCTAAAAAAAACTCTGTGCAGCCTGTGTCCTCTGTGGTGAACCCAAACTCTAAAACAAATAAAAAAAACAATGAATAACAAGATAGATCCCCTTAACAGACGGGAAGAAGCGATTCTGCTCCTGGACAACTATGACTCTTTCACTTACAACCTGCTGCACGTGGTAAAAGAGTTGGGAGCCACTAACATTGAAGTGTTCCGCAACGACGAAATTTCACTGGAAGAAGTGGAACGTTTTGATAAAATCATCCTTTCGCCGGGACCGGGCATACCGGAAGAAGCCGGACTGCTGCTACCCATTATCCGGAAATATGCACCGACCAAAAACATCTTAGGAGTTTGCCTGGGACATCAGGCCATCGGTGAAGCCTTCGGGGCAGCACTCGAAAACCTGACAGAAGTATACCATGGCGTACAGACTCCGGTCAACATCCTGAAAGAAGATGTTCTTTTTAAAGGTTTGGGACACGAAATACCCGTAGGCCGCTATCATTCGTGGGTAGTAAGCCGCGAGGACTTCCCCGAATGCCTCGAGATCACCGCCGAAAGCCGTGAAGGACAAATCATGGCATTGCGGCACCGCACGTACAACGTACATGGCATCCAGTTCCATCCCGAATCGGTGCTGACTCCGCAAGGAAAAGAAATCATTAAAAACTTCTTAAACCAATAAACCCCATGAAACAGATTCTATATAAATTATTCGAACATCAATACCTGGGACGGGACGAAGCCCGTACCATATTGCAGAACATTGCACAAGGCAAATACAACGACGCACAAGTGGCCTCACTGATAACCGTCTTCCTGATGCGCAACATATCGGTAGAGGAACTTTGCGGATTCCGTGATGCGTTGCTCGAAATGCGCGTACCGGTGGATCTGAGTGAATTTGCGCCTATCGATATCGTAGGAACCGGAGGTGACGGCAAAAATACATTCAACATCTCTACCGCAGCCTGTTTCACTGTGGCAGGAGCCGGATTTCCGGTA
The DNA here is from genome assembly GCF_019633785.1 of Bacteroides sp. FSHCM14E1. Lineage (NCBI taxonomy): Bacteria > Pseudomonadati > Bacteroidota > Bacteroidia > Bacteroidales > Bacteroidaceae > Bacteroides > Bacteroides sp. FSHCM14E1. Next base: position 85,697 of record NZ_JADKYL010000006.1, on the reverse strand, counting down.
GTAAAACATGGCAATTACGGTGCCACTTCCGTCAGCGGAGCCAGCAACGTAATGGAACAGCATGGAGTAAAATTCACCGGCGATGCAGACCGGCTCCGCCGTTCTATGGAAAAGTGCAACATCGCCTATCTGCATGCCCCTTTGTTCAACCCTGCCCTGAAAGCAGTGGCACCGATACGGAAAGCGTTGGCCGTACGTACCTTTTTCAATATGCTCGGTCCGTTGGTAAACCCTGTCATACCGCAATATCAGTTACTTGGAGTCTACAACCTCCCGTTGCTCCGTCTGTACACATATACCTATCAGGAGAGCGCCACCCGCTTTGCCGTTGTACATAGTCTGGACGGGTATGATGAAATCTCCCTGACCGACGAATTTAAAGTGGCTACCTGCGGCAACGAAAAAATCTATACTCCGGAAAATCTCGGCTTCAACCGTTACGGAGAAGCCGACCTCGACGGCGGAAATACCCCGGAGGACGCAGCAAAAATATTTGATGCTGTTATGGAAGGAACGGCTACGGAAGCACAAAAAAACGTAGTGGTTGTCAATGCTGCCTTCGCCATCCAGGTGATCTGTCCGGATAAGCCGATAGAAGAATGCATCGCCCTCGCCCGTGAATCACTGGACAGCGGCAAGGCAAAAGAGACCTTAAAGAAATTTGTTGAACTAAACAGATAGAAAAACTATCGCCCACCCAAAAGCATGAAAGATATATTATCCGAAATCATCGCCAACAAGCGTTTCGAAATAGACTTGCAGAAACAGGCCATCCCATCGGAACAGCTTCAGGAGAAACTATCTGACGAAATACAGCCCGGATACTCCATGAAGCAGGCACTAACTTCTTCGTCTACCGGTATTATTGCAGAATTCAAACGCCGCTCTCCATCCAAAGGATGGATTTATGAAGACGCACGCCCCGAACAGGTAGTGCCGGAATATGCAGCCTCGGGTGCTTCGGCGCTTTCTATCCTCACAGACGAAAAGTTCTTCGGAGGAAGCCTGAAGGATATCCGTACGGCACGCCCGCTGGTAAATATTCCGATTCTGCGCAAAGATTTCATAATCGACGAATATCAACTGTATCAGGCCAAAATAGTCGGAGCCGATGCCGTACTGCTGATTGCTGCCGCACTGGATACAGAGAAGTGCCATGCCCTTGCTGAAAAAGCTCATGAACTGGGATTGGAAGTCTTGCTGGAAATCCATACTGCCGAAGAGTTACCATTTATAAATAAGGAGATCGATATGGTGGGGATCAATAACCGCAATCTCGGCACTTTCTTTACGGATGTGGAGAACTCGTTCCGATTGGCCGGACAACTGCCCCGGAACACAGTATTGGTGTCGGAAAGCGGCATATCCGATCCGCAAACCGTGAAGCGCTTGCGTAATGCCGGATTCAGAGGATTCCTGATCGGAGAAACGTTTATGAAAACCGGGCAACCGGGCAAGAAACTGGAAGAATTTATAAACGAATCGAACCCAGTAACCCATTCCCATGACAAATTCACCACAGAGTAGCACAGAGGACACAGAGTTTTAATTTTCAAGTCCACAGAAATATCTTAAATTTTCCCTCTGTGTCCTCTGTGTCCTCCGTGGTGAATCGAAATCAAAACCATTCAATTAAGAACAAGAATGATAAACGACAAACTGATAAAAGTCTGCGGAATGCGCGAAGCCGACAATATCCGCGATGTAGAACAACTAAAGGTCGACATGATAGGCTTTATCTTCTACCCGAAGTCTCCCCGCTGCCTATGCGAGCTTCCGGCTTACATGCCGGATGCGGCAAAGCGTGTGGGTGTCTTTGTCAACGAAGACAAAAAAGAAATCGAGATACTTGCCGACCGCTTCAGTCTGGATTATATCCAGCTGCATGGCAATGAATCACCGGAATACTGTCATTCACTCCGGTCAACCGGGTTAAGGCTGATCAAAGCGTTTTCCATCGCCCGGAGAAAGGATTTTGAGAACACCGAAGCATACGAAAAATCTTGTGACTATTTCCTGTTCGACACCAAATGTGAACAACATGGCGGCTCGGGCAATCAATTCGACTGGACGATGCTGAACAGCTACAAAGGGAAAAAGCCTTTCTTACTTAGCGGCGGAATCAATCCATACAGTGCTCCGACCCTGAAAGAATTGCGTCATCCCCAATTGGCGGGTTTTGACCTGAACAGTCGTTTCGAAACCAAACCGGGACTGAAAGAGGTAGAAAGACTCAAGTTCTTTTTAGAGCAACTGGGGAAATAAAGCTCCACCGACCCTGAATATAAAAAAGTAATGAATTAAAAATAAAAGTGTATGAACAGAATAAACCAACTTTTCAGTAGCAATCCCAAGGATTTGCTATCCATCTATTTTTGTGCCGGCACTCCTACACTGGAGGGAACAGCCGAAGTGATCCGTGCCCTCGAGAAACATGGAGTAAACATGATCGAAATCGGTATCCCTTTCAGTGATCCGATGGCAGACGGCATTGTAATCCAGAATGCAGCCACACAAGCCCTACGCAACGGGATGTCGCTCAAACTTCTGTTTGAACAGCTGCATAATATCCGCCGGGATGTAAAAATCCCATTGATATTAATGGGATACCTCAACCCGATTATGCAGTTCGGCTTCGATAACTTCTGCCGGCAGTGTGCCGAATGTGGAATCGACGGTGTCATCATTCCCGACCTTCCCTTCAAAGACTATCAGGAGCACTTCCGCAACATTGCGGAGCAATATGACATCAAAGTGATTATGCTTATCACTCCCGAAACGAGTGAAGAGCGTGTACACGAGATTGACGAACATACGGACGGTTTTATCTATATGGTTTCGTCGGCTGCCACCACAGGGGCACAACAGGACTTTGACGAACAAAAACGTGCGTACTTTAAAAAGATTGAAAAGATGAATCTGCGCAATCCACGCATGGTAGGTTTCGGCATCAGCAACCGGGCCACTTTCCGTGCTGCCTGCGATAATGCCTCGGGAGCCATTATCGGCAGCCGTTTTGTTACTCTGCTCAATGAAGAAAAGGATCCGGAAAAGGCCATTCTCCGATTAATTGACGGAATAAAATAAGAACAAAACTCACCACAGAGGACACAGAGCAACACAGAGACGATTTTAAGTCGTTGTTTGTTAGTAAAGAGCTCTGTGATACTCTGTGCTACTTCGTGGTGAAAAGAATCTCGACACAGTCTCTTTTATCGTTTATAGTTTATAGTTTATAGTTCTTTTTTGTATCTTTGTCGGCGAAACAGCAAAAAAGATACAGATATGAAAGCAGATTACCCCTCCGTATTACTCATTTATACTGGTGGAACTATCGGAATGATAGAAAACCCGGAAACCGGTGCTCTGGAAAATTTTAATTTCGACCATCTACTAAAGCACGTACCCGAACTGAAAAGATTCAATTACCGCATCTCTTCCTATCAGTTTGATCCCCCTATTGACTCTTCGGACATGGAACCGGCATTCTGGGCCAAACTGGTTAAGATTATAAACTATAACTATGACTCTTTTGATGGGTTTGTCATCCTTCACGGCACCGATACAATGGCGTATACAGCTTCTGCCCTCAGCTTCATGCTCGAGAACCTGAGTAAACCTGTCATCCTGACCGGCTCTCAACTCCCGATCGGTACACTACGCACAGACGGCAAAGAAAACCTGATTACAGCTATTGAAATTGCAGCAGCCAAAAACCCGGATGGCACCGCAATCGTTCCCGAGGTCTGCATCTTTTTTGAAAACCATCTGATGCGTGGCAACCGCACGACTAAAATCAATGCTGAAAACTTCAACGCTTTCCGCTCGTTCAACTATCCCCCATTGGCACGAGTAGGCATCCATATTAAATATGAACCTAACCTGATCCGCAAACCGGATCTGACCAAGCCTCTGAAACCTCACTATCTGTTCGATACGAACGTAGTCATTCTGACACTCTTCCCCGGGATTCAGGAAGGGATCGTATCTGCACTGCTCCATGTGCCGGAACTAAAGGCAGTAGTATTAAAAACATTCGGTTCGGGCAACGCACCCCAGAAAGAGTGGTTTATCAGGGAACTGAAAGACGCTACGGACCGGGGCATCATTATCGTCAATATCACTCAATGTGCCTCCGGTGCCGTCGAAATGGAACGCTATGGCACCGGTATCCAGCTGCTTCAGGCAGGAGTCATCAGCGGATACGACAGCACACCGGAATGTGCGGTCACCAAATTAATGTTCCTCTTAGGGCATGGACTCGACAATAAAGAGATCAGGTATAAAATGAATTCTTGCCTGATCGGCGAAATAACCAAAAGGACCGAATAAACACTCCATGCACCAGGCCTCTTTGGCATCTTCGTTATCACCGGATCGTATTATTCCTAAAAAATATTAATGACGTTATAATAAGTTATATTTCAAACAATACAGGCCGATTAATAGTTGTACATTTGTGTCGAATATTTGCAAATACTGAACAAAACAAACAAATATGAAAACAACAATTAACAAACTATTTTTTGCATCGTCAATGATCCTATCGACGGCGTGCATTACAGCTTGCGTTGATGATAACAAAGATCTCTATGACCCCTCTTATCAAACTCCCAATCCCATGGAGGATATCAGTGCTCCGGCGGGATTCGACTGGTCGTCTACAAATTCCATAAAATTTAGCGTGGAAGTCGATGATGAGTTTGACGGACAGTATTATTATACCGTAGAAATATTAGATAAAAATCCGCTTGAAGCAACAGCAGAGGATCCCTACAATACTTTAGCCAAAGGAGTTGCCAAGAAAGGAGAAGCTTATCAGACCGAAGTAGTGTCTTCCAAGGATATAAAGTATCTTTATGTCCGTCAGACTGACCCACGTGGCAGGGACCAGATAAAACAAGTGGAAATCAGCGAATCAACTTCCCATGTTCAATGCTCTTTTACAGGTACGTCTGCCATCAAAACGAGAGCTTCGGTAGCCACCAGAGGGAATAACGGAGGAATTGACATTCCTAAAAGAGCAGAACAAAGCTATGACACCAATGGAGCTATCCCGATAACAAGTTCTTCCCAAGTTTTGGAAGGAGGGAAAGCCTATATTGTAACCGGAAAATTCCAAGGAAAATTTAAAGATACCTCTCTCAGCAACTCCAACAGAGCGACTGTCTATATACAAGGAAACTGGGAACCGGCACAAGCCATTACCCAAAACTACCTGGATATTATTGTTCTGAAGGGTGGAACGATTGAGGGAACAGACCTGAAACTACAGAATGCAAGTAATTTAACGATCCAATCCGGAGCCAAGATTAAGATAGCTAAATTGGAAGGTAATACGCAAAGTACGATCTGTAATTTCGGTGAAATAGAAGTGGATAATCTACTATTAAATTCTTTTGATCTCCTCTATAATGGGAATAAAGTAGATGTTAAACACAATATAGATGCCTCTAAAGGAGGAAGTATTCATAATTTCGGAGAATTAGATGTAGAAAAAGAAATAAAATTGAATACTTCTTCAATTGTATACAATGCTGCCGGAAGTGAGTTGGAAGCGGAGAAATATACAGCAGCCGGAAGTAAGAACGTGAACTTCGGAGAAATGGAATTCGATACATATGATAGCGGTGAAGCGGGAGGTTCCCTATATAATAACTGCATGCTCTTTGTAGAACATATGAAAGCAGGAGGCATTATTTATCTGGATCATGGAGTCATAGCAGAAGAAAAAGAAGATGACAAAAATAAGGATTATTTTGAAGAAGCTGATGATATATACTTTTATGACAACGCCAAATTGACGTTGGCCAATGGTTCAATGATAAAAGCAGAAAAAATAACCATTAACTCCAGTTTTTCAGCTATAGGCGAAGGAGATGAAGCTTCTCTATTGAAAGTGACCGATAAATTACAGATCGATAACTGGTCAAATAAGTTTAGTGGTCAACTTTATATCAGCGGTAAAATCAATTGTTCCCATAATGACATGTATCAAGCGGGAAGTGAGGTGATCTTTTCAAGCGAGCCCGATATCATCATAACCGGCTGCAATGGAAAAACGGAACTGCCGGATCCTGCTCCGGAACCTTCTGATCCTAACTTCCCGATTATTGTGGATGACAACCATAATTATACATACCTGTTTGAAGACCAGTGGCCTCTGTATGGAGACTACGACATGAATGATATCGTTCTGGAAATAAAACACAGAAAGACAAGTATAGACAAATGGAATAAGATCACAGAACTCGACCTGACGATTGAGTTAACTGCTGTCGGTGCCCAGAAAGCAATTGCAGCCGCCATCATGTTCGACGAAATTCCGGCATCTGCCATCACGCAGCCTGTTACTTACGCAAACAACTATCGTCCGATATCATTCGACCTTACTGATAAGAATATAGAGAAAGGCCAGGACTATGCGGTAGTTCCCTTGTTTGACAATGCTCATGCACTGATGGAGCGCCCGGCAGGTTCGTTCGTCAATACAGTTTCCGGTAGTGACAATAACCAAAAGGACTCCAAGATCATCAACTTTACACTCAGATTCGACCCGGCATCGGCACCAAGCAGTGATGCACTCAATATAAACAAACTGAATCTCTTCATCATCACTGACAGAGGCAGCAAACGAAAAGAGATCCACGTAGCCGGATATCAGCCAACCAAACTGGCAAATACTGAACTGTTCGGAGGCAACAATGATGCATCTTCCGTAAACGGAAAGAAATATTATATCAGCAAAGATAATCTGGCATGGGGCATCATAGTTCCCACCCAATTTAAATGGCCGTTAGAATATACAAAGATTCAAAATGCATATAAACAGTTTGCCGGATGGGTAACCAGCGGTGGAGTGAATAACACAAAGTGGTGGAACGATTTTGATAATACCAAAGTGTTCCAGACCAATAAAAATTAGAACAGACTATTGAACAGAAGGCTGTGTCAAAACTCACCACAGGAGGACACAGAGTAACACAGAGGCAATTTTAAATTGTTGATTATTAGCAAAAAGACTCTGTGCTACTCTGTGTTACTCCGTGGTGAAAATAGTTTCGACCCAGCCTCTTTTCGTGTCTAAAAGAGAGCCTTCAGATAAAAACACTTCTTTTAGAGAACATTGTTACAGAAATATTATATATATTTGCAGTACTGAGTAAATATACTCTATCTTACACTTAAACAAACAACAAAGCAAACATCATAACGATACTTAATCACATTATGAGAAAGAAGATATTACTTGTTGACGATAAAGAAACGATTGGTAAAGTAGCGTCAATCTATTTAGGCAAAGATTACGATTGCCAGTATGTACAAAATCCGATAAAAGCAATTGAATGGTTATATGAAGGTAATTTACCGGACCTGATAATATCAGACATACGAATGCCGGAGATGAGAGGAGATGAATTCCTGCATTACCTGAAGCACAATGAGTTGTTCAAAGACATTCCCGTCATTATGCTCTCCAGTGAAGAAAGTACAACCGAAAGAATCAGATTATTGGAAGAAGGAGCCGAAGACTATATCCTGAAACCTTTCAACCCCATGGAGCTAAAAATCCGTGTCAGAAAAATCATAGACTAAATGCCACATCTCATTTATATCGGGAGACATACTGCTACTATCGAACATTTCTCTAAGATAGCTGAAGGTGCGTTTTATGCCATTCAAAACAGCAAGAAAGCGAGCGAATTTATCGATAAGATTCGTGAAAAGTATGATATAGCGATCCTTTTCGAAGAACGGGATCTATCAAAAGATATTCCTGAGATCCAGTATCTGAGAAAAAAATTCCCGGGTGTATACATCGTCCTTGTCACTGAAGGAATCAATAAAGAAGACAGGCCCGTCTATCTGAAAGCCGGTATCAATAATTCAATGTCGTTTGATTCTACCTCCGAAGCATTTAAAAACATGTCGGAGTTTATGATGCGACGGAAACAGCAAAAAATTAACGATATCAACGAAAAAGGATCGAACTTACAAGCTTTCAGACTGCCTTTATGGAAAAGATTATTTGATATAACTTTCTCGTCGATAGCCATACTCTGCTTATCTCCGATACTGTTAATCACAGCGTTAGCCATCCGGATGGAGAGTAAGGGTGCCGTAGTGTATAAATCCAAACGGGTAGGAAGCAACTACAAAATATTCGATTTCCTGAAATTCCGTTCCATGTATACCGATGCGGACAAACATCTGAGAGACTTCAACCAGCTTAACCAATATCAGGCCGAGGAGGAGGAACAGAACCCGGCGGAAGAAGAACTGCTGATCAGCGATGATATGGAGCTGAATGAGGAAGAAATCATGCTTATTTCAGATGATTTCGTCATATCCGAACAAAGCTATACAAATAAAAAGTCCGTAGAAAAGAAAAATGCGTTCGTTAAACTGGAGAATGATCCCCGCATCACCAAAGTGGGACGCATCATCCGTAAGTACAGCATCGACGAACTGCCGCAACTTATCAATATCCTGAAAGGAGATATGTCCATCGTGGGCAACCGCCCTCTCCCGCTTTACGAAGCCGAACTGCTGACAAGCGATGAATATATCGACCGCTTCATGGGACCAGCCGGACTAACGGGACTTTGGCAGGTAGAAAAACGCGGAAGCAGTGGGAAGATGTCCGCTGATGAACGTAAGCAACTGGATATAAAATATGCCAAAACGTTCTCCTTCCAACTGGATATGAAAATTATCCTGAGAACTTTCACGGCGTTTATACAAAAAGAGAACGTATAACCGTACATATGAAACTATGGATACTTTTATTCAAATAACAGATTTTATTCTGTTTCTGTGCTTCAGCCTGTTTACCATCTATCTGGGAATACCGGCAGTGGCAGCTTCTTTAAAGAATGCCACGCGATACCCGAAGACAGGAAAGAAACATAGATTTGCCATTCTGTTCCCTACGGATACTCCTTTCTCTTTTTCGCCCGACTATCCGGAAGAGCTGTATAAAGTATTCACTTACGAAGACCTGACAGAAACCGTAGGTACGCTGGATGAAAAGGATTTTGATGCCGTAATCATCCTCGGAAAAACAACTTGGATTGAACCTGCGTTTCTGAATGAAATAAATAAAGCATTCGATGGAGGAGCCAGAGCTATCCAACTTCATCCTATCACAGAAAACCGTTCTACCCGGAAGCAATACTTTCAGGCATTGAACGAAGAAATCAATCATTCTTTCTTCCGGAAAGGAGCCATCCGCCTGGGAGTATCATCGGCCTTATGTGGTACGGATATGGTGTTAGATCTGGCATGGCTGAAGAAGAACCAAAAGAGCCGTAAGAGTAATCTGGAAAGAAGATTAGTCCGGCAGGGCATCTTCGTCGAATATCTGGAAACGGTAAAAGTCTACAGCAATGACATACGTATCCCACAATATAAAGTAAGATTCTCCAAGGCTCTCCCAGCACTTCCGGAAGCAATGCTCACGGCACACTGGGATTATTGCAACAAGATTTTCAGATGGGTTCTGCCTTCCTGGAGAACAGGCTTAACCGCCATTTTTTTCATCGCAATACTGTTGCTTTGCTACAACTGGACTCTGTCTTTAAAGTGGTGGGCCTTACTTTACGTCCTGATATTCATCGTATGTCTGGCTATCCCGGATTATCTGGTAGGACAGAAAACCAAGAAATAACCAACTCTCCCCGACTATGGCACTGAAAGAGACAATCAAACAGAACCCTGCACTTAAACAAGCCGTACACCGATTCATCATGCATCCGGTGAAAACACGTCCCAACTGGTGGATACGCATATTCTCTTTTCTCTACCTGAAGCGGGGAAAAGGTTCCGTGATATACCGAAGCGTACGCCTCGACCTCCCTCCGTTCAACCTTTTCTCTCTTGGAAAATACTCGGTAGTAGAAGATTTTTCGTGTCTGAACAATGCGGTGGGTGACCTGATTATCGGTGATTATACCCGGATCGGACTGGGAAACACAATTATCGGCCCTGCAACCATCGGTCACCATGTAAATCTGGCACAGAACGTAACGGTGACCGGTCTTAACCATAACTATCAGGATGCAGACAAACGTATAGATGAACAAGGAGTGAGCACTCGGCCCGTCACGATTGAAGATGACGTGTGGGTAGGCGCCAATGCAGTCATCTTGCCCGGCGTGACACTGGGAAAGCACTCGGTGGTAGCCGCAGGAAGTGTTGTCAGCCGTTCTGTTCCCCCCTACTCCGTATGTGCAGGCAGTCCGGCCAAAGCGATCAAGCAGTTCAATCCGCAAAGCAAAATCTGGGAAAAAATAAGCCCGAATGGGCGAAAGTAACTACATATAGTGAGATATCTTACGTAATATACCCTAAAAAGGGGATTGTGGCAACTGCGAAAACACGCTATCTTTGCAGTATCAGAATTTAATTAATTAGTCATAATTTTATTACGTAGCCACATTTGAGTAAAAGGAACAATCCCGCCGAAGTGATTTCGTCGGGATTTTGTTATTTATATGGTTACCGGACAGATCAACCGGATATGAGACAGTGAAGAGAAAACAGTAAAATCCGGACATAAAAAAACGAGTAAATTCTTCAGTAGAATTACCCGCCCCACATCAGAAAAGCCATAAAGGCTTTTCTTTAATACCTCAAAATTCCTAAAAACACAATCTTCTTTTTACCTAAAAACTCTCAATACCTATTATTCTTTTACCTTTAAAAATCTTTACCTAATTGAAAATCACTTGAAACTTTTAATACCTTAAATCTTTATCTAATACCTAATATTCTATTTTACCTTAAAAAGCAATTTCCCAACTGCACTGCAAAGATACGGCTTTTTTCTAACCCGACAAGCGGTTTTATGTTTTATAACATTCTTTTAGAGCTATAAATCCTTTACGTCACTTAGCTCAACCAGCTTATTTACAATAGCATAGATGGTCAGACCGGCCGCACTGTGTATTTGCAGCTTCTTGCTGATATTTCTGCGATGTGTGATCACCGTATGGATAGAAAGAAAGAGTTTTTCGGCAATTTCCTTATTGGTCATTCCCTTCACCACACAAATCACGATCTCTTTCTCACGTTGACTCAGAGCCTCCTGGCTATCCTCCTCTTCTTCGGGTTCTATATTCTGCAAGAGATTGATTTTATTGGCCAACGCCTCCAAGTCATCGAAAATAGAAATGGACGCATCGTACTTACTGAGCAGCGAAGCATCGATAAACGAACTGACCAATGCCACTACCCTGATTCCCTTGCCGGCAGTCTCTTCACGGAAACGTGCCACATCGAAAAAGTCGCCAAATGTAGGGTTGACCACCAATATATCGGGGAACTGTGTACGCAGGCAATCGTTGAGTGCCTCTACCGACAGCAGTTCTACCGGTTGAATTTTCAGATTGGGTAAACGTTTCAAAGCCAGCGTCAGGCCACTGCGAATAATCACCGACGTCTCGGCTACAGCTATACGGATTGATTCGTTATTTTTCATTTTCTCGCATCCTCCTTTCCAGTTTCAGAATGGCAGGAACAAACAAATAGTCTTCTACTTTACAGTGTGATTCAAGCCCTTCCTCACAAGCATAAATATCAAACAAGGCTGCATTCAGCACATTGGTATTTGCCTTGGCCGGACAATATTTAATAATAATGTTTTTCAGCTCCGTAAGCCGCTCTCCTACCTGCTCGTGATGTTTTGAGAAAGTGCTGATCTGATAATTCTTAGGCGCATTGCCATGAATCAGCGTATCCACATACTTAAACACTGTTTTTTCTTCATACTCCATATGTTTGCGTACCTCCCGCATATATCCGTCGAAGAACTTCAGAATAAGGAATGAAACATCGTCCTGCGAACAGTCAATGGCTTCAATCAACTTCCTCCGAATGGCCGGCAGACAGTAATCGAGAAAATAGATATGCGCTTGTCTCAGATAATCGACCAAAGCCGGTATGGAAATATCGTCGGCACTGCCGTCCATACGTGAGAACCCTTCAGCCATGAAATTCACAACAACCAAAAATGTATGGCAATCTACATTGTTCATCTCACAGACCTCTTTCACTGTCTTGTCACCAAACCCTAATGAAAGCCCAAAGCGGCTCATAACTTGTAAAAGAGAATAATTATCACCGATAAGGTCGATCATTTTATCGGTTGGTTTATATTTTTGTAGTTTATCCATCAACACCTTAATTATATTACGGGTGCAAAGAAACACAATATTTAGATGGTACGCAATCACTATAAATAGGTATTTTCACGATAAATAAACTAAAAAAACACAAGAAATGACGAAACAGAACGGCATGTAAACAACAAAATCATGGATTATCCTTCATCGTTCACCACTATTTTTTACCTTTGCATCAATCAACTAAAACATAACAATATGACAAACGAACTGGAGCTGAAATATGGTTGTAACCCCAACCAAAAACCCGCGCGTATCTTTATTAAGGAAGGCGAACTGCCCATCGAGGTCCTGAACGGCAGACCCGGATATATCAATCTGCTGGACGCCTTGAACAGTTGGCAGTTAGTGAAAGAACTGAAAGAAGCAACCGGACTTCCGGCTGCCGCTTCATTCAAGCACGTAAGTCCGGCAGGTGCCGCGGTAGCAGTGGAAATGAGCGAAACATTGAAGAAGATTTATTTCGTAGATGACATGGAACTTTCTCCGATGGCAACTGCGTACGCCCGTGCCCGGGGTGCCGACCGGATGTCATCTTACGGAGATTTCATCGCCCTTTCTGATGTTTGTGACGAACCGACAGCCCGCATCATCAACCGTGAAGTGTCGGATGGAGTCATTGCTCCCGGCTACACTCCGGAGGCACTCGAGATTCTGAGAAACAAACGGAAAGGTACTTATAATGTAATCAGGATAGATCCGGCATACCGTCCGGCCCCCATCGAACATAAAGACGTATTCGGCATTACATTTGAGCAGGGACGCAATGAACTGAAGATTGACGAAAGCCTGCTAAAAGAAATGCCTACCCGGAACCGGAACATTCCGGCTGATGCCAAACGTGACTTGATTATCGCCCTGATCACTTTGAAGTATACACAGTCCAACTCCGTATGCTATGCCAAAGACGGGCAAGCCATCGGCATTGGTGCAGGACAGCAATCACGCATCCATTGTACCCGCCTGGCCGGAAACAAAGCCGACATCTGGTATTTGCGCCAACATCCGAAAGTGATGAACCTGCCTTGGAAAGAAAAGATACGCCGTGCCGACCGTGACAACACGATCGACGTATATATCTCGGACGACTATATGGATGTGCTGGCCGACGGCGTATGGGAACAGTTCTTCACCCGGAAACCGGAAGTGCTGACCCGTGAAGAAAAGCGTGCATGGCTCGATACGCAATCGGGCGTAGCTTTAGGCTCGGATGCCTTCTTTCCTTTTGGAGACAACATTGAACGTGCGCACAAAAGCGGCGTGAGCTACATTGCCCAGCCCGGTGGATCAGTTCGTGACGACCATGTGATAGATACCTGTGACAAATACGACATAGCGATGGCCTTTACGGGCATCCGGCTATTCCATCATTAATAACAATCGCCCCCTTTACTCCCCATTTATAGTGATAACTACCCTGTTATTTCCACTATAAATGGGGATTTTCTGTTTCTTCCGAACCTCTTATCTTTGCCACATCATTTAAAAACAAGATCAGAAAATGAATAAAATTGGAGTATTTTACGGTTCCACAACGGGGACTACCGAAGATGTAGCCCGCCGGATTGCAGAAAAACTGAACGTTCCTAAAGGTGACATCCACGATGCCTCAAAACTGAACGACGAGTTAGTGAAAGAGTATGATGTATTAGTGCTGGGCACCTCTACATGGGGAGCAGGCGAACTTCAGGATGATTGGTATGATGGCATTAAAGTGCTGAAGAAGGCCGACCTGTCTCACAAATTTGTAGCGCTCTTCGGTTGCGGAGACTCAGATTCATACGGCGATACCTTCTGCGACGGCATCGGTATCCTGTACGAAGAGCTGAAAGACACCCATTGCACCTTCTGCGGAGCAACCGACCCGTCCGACTACACATTCGACTCTTCTGTCGCAGTAGTCAACGGCAAATTCGTGGGACTTCCTTTGGATGAAGTTAACGAAGACAACAAGACCGACAAGCGTATTGCCCAATGGACTGAATCTTTAAAAAAAGAATGTATCAACTAATTTAAAATTCCGACGAACGTTATGGCTATCGAACGAAAGGTTCCGGGTGAAATACGAATTTTCCTGAACCATGTATACGAATTCAAGAAAGGGATACGCAACATGGTGCTCTACACCATGAATAAGGAGCACGAAGCGTTTGCCATACAACGTCTGGAAAAACAGAATATCAGTTACCTGATACAAGAAGTAAACACCAATAAGATAAATCTGTTCTTTGGTAAGGCCGAATGTATGGAAGCCATACGGCATATCATTATTCGGCCTTTGAACCATCTCACTCCGGAAGAAGATTTCATATTAGGCGCTATGCTCGGATACGATATCTGCCAACAATGTAAACGATATTGCAGTAAAAAAGAAAATATAAAGATTGCCGGCTAAGTTTCAGATTGTTTTCAGTACAAGGACACGGTTCATCCGGCAGAAGGATACAGCCACGCCGGAATGAACCAACAGGATGACACAGAGTTTCGCAGAGGGAAAATAACAGCCAGCCCTGCGGAACTCTGTGTCACATTGTAGCGAGCCCACTTGCCCCCATACAACCACACAGTCGCCTGATAAACCGTGCCGGTTTCGCCTACCTCTATTTCATAAAGAATGTTATCCCCGTAGTACTTTCCGCAGGAAATTTGTTTTATAAGAAAACAATTAATTAAAAATACCCGAAAACAAGATGATTAAAGCATTCTTCAAAAAGAACCTGCTCACATTTGTCGGACTGGCAATAGGAGCTGTAGGAGGATTCCTGTATTGGAAATACGTAGGCTGCACCGGCGGCACTTGTCCCATTACCTCCTCGCCGGTCAACAGCACCCTTTGGGGAGCTGTGATGGGCGGATTACTTCTGAACCTGTTTAAGACAGGCAGTACCCCGAAAAGAACCGACTAATCCCCACATCTTATGGCAACCGCAAACGAACAAGAACAATCAAGAGCCTACTTACTTGCAGGCATGTTTACGCTTTCACTGCGCCTCGTAGTGGGATGGACTTACTTTTCAGCCTTCTGGCGACGCCTTGTACTCGAAAATAAACTGATACCGGACAGTGCCGGATACATCGGAGAAAAGTTCAACCATTTCCTTCCGAACTCGATAGGTATCCGTCCGGTAATCGAATATCTGGTATCCACCCCCGATATGTTGTGGTGGGCAATGGTGATCTTCACCCTTGTCGAAGGGGTAGTCGGGTTACTCTATATGTTAGGGTTCTTCACCCGCCTGATGAGTATCGGTGTATTCAGTCTGGCCACCGGTATCCTCTTAGGATCCGGATGGTTAGGAACAACCTGCCTGGACGAATGGCAGATCGGTATTCTGGGAGTAGCTGCCGGATTCACTATCTTCCTTTCCGGTGGTGGAAGATACTCGGTCGATTATCTGACAGAGCGAAAATTCGCCTTACGGAAGAAAGCAGGCTGGCTGGTATGGCTGACCTCCGGAGAATTACCTTTAAAGACCAAACGCTTTGCCAATATCAGTGTGGCAGGTGCCATCGTCATCTTCGTACTGACCCTGTACACCAACCAAGAGTTTCACAACGGTGTCTGGGGACCACTGCACAATAAGTCCGTCAAACCGAAGATTGAAATATCCGACGCACAAATAGAGAACAACTCTTTGTCATTCAGTGTTTATCGTGTTGAAGGTGCCGATGTATACGGCTCTTTCCTGATCGGTATCAGCCTGAAAGACGCCAACGGACACGTTGTGTTAGAAAAGAAAGGAGAAGAACTGGCTGACTTCCCAATCGGAAATATCGATAACAAATACATTGCCCGGGTAGCTCCGGGTAAGCATAGCCTGGTGATTCCGCTCGGAAGCAAAGCAACCCTTACAGTCAATGATCCGGCTATGGGAACTTTGCCCAAAGGAAAATACGAATTGGTACTGACCGATATCAGTGGCATCACCTGGAAAAAAGAGATCGTCCATTAATAACCATTAAAAAGCAGAAAAATGAAAAAGAGCATTCTTATCCCCTTCCTATTTATAGGATTGCTGGCCTTTGCATCTTGCAAAGGGACATCCGAGAACAAGACAACTGCCGGCGCAGATACGGTACAAACGGAAAAACCGCAACCGGGAACCATCCACCTGACTCGTGCAGAGTTTCTAAAGAAGGTGGCCGACTATGAAAACCATTCGAAGGAATGGAAATACCTGGGTGACAAACCGGCTATCGTAGACTTTTATGCCGACTGGTGCGGTCCCTGCAAAATGGTCGCTCCGATCCTTGAAGAATTATCCAAAGAGTATGCCGGAAAGATTTATATCTATAAAGTAGATGTAGACAAAGAACCGGAACTGGCAAAGGCTTTCGGCATACAGAGTATTCCCACCCTCTGGTTTGTACCGATGAAGGGAGAGCCCCAAGTAAGCATGGGGGCTTTATCCAAAGAGCAACTAAAAGGGTATATCGATAAAGTTCTATTGAAACCATAAACGATGATGCGGCCTCACCCGGCAAACCGGTACTGAGGCCGTTTTTTGGGAATTTATCGTTTTTCTGATCTATGAACTTTCATGTAGCCATCGGTCAGCGTTTTCATAAAGGCCACGATGTCGGCTTCTTCTTCCTGTGTCAGTCCGAGATTTCCCAATTCATCCTTGTTCACGGTAGCAGGATACTCGGCAGGTGGAAAATCATCACTCACGTCCCGCACATTATAGAAATGCACAATCTCCTCAAGTGTCTTAAAATAACCGTTATGTCCATATGGAGCCGTGAGTTCCACATTGCGCAACGTAGGCACACGATACTTGCCATTCTCACTTTCAGCATTGACAATAGCCCCCAACCCCAAATCCACCGAATCGGCAGTTAGCAGGAAATATTCTGCCGGCACCTTATAATGCGGATGATCCGGCAACTTCGGTATACCCAGATTATCATAAGTATGATCGGTAAACAACGTGCGGTGTGCCCGCTTGTCACGATCCAGGACATGGCATTCGGCACATTGCCCTTTCTCCTTGAAAAGCTCCTTTCCACGCGCTTCCTGTGCGGTCAGCTGATAATTTCCTTTTTTATAGGCATCGTACTTGGATGTAAAAGGATTGATTTCTTTGGATGACTGATAAGCCGCCAGTGCGTCCGTAACGTAAGCAAACAGCGAATCGGCATTACCCGTTTCGCCATATATCCGTATCAAACGGTCATAATACGGAGTACGTCTCACCTTTTCGGCCACCATTTGTTTGTCCTTATTCCCCATTTCCACCGGATTCAGCAAAGGAACACCCGCCTGATCCTGCAAAGAAGGAGAACGGCCGTCCCAAAACAGGCCTCCCACATAGCTTTCATCTTCATCATCATAATGTAACTCAGGCACAAAAGCGGCATAACATACCGACATGGAATTGCGCTGAGAAAAGAGTCCCTGCACTGCGCCTTCGGATATGGCACGCGACTGTTCATCGGCAAATCCCCGGGAGACGGCATGGCAAGTGGCGCACGACTGTCCGGATGGTTCAGAGAGCGAAGTATCATGGAAGAGGAGTTTACCCAACGCTTCTTTTTCACTTCCGCCTTTGTGAGGCGGATGTCCGCACGAGATGCAGACAGAACCCATCAGTGCGGCTAATAGTAGTTTATGTGTCATCATAGTTGTAAAAACAGGGATATAGTTGTTTCAGGGTTCAAAGATACATCATTTTCTGAAAAAGGTATAAAAAAGCCCGGTCGAAATCACATCGCCCGGGCCCCTCTAAACAGGCTCTTACGAATCTGTTCCACGAAAATATACTATAGTTATAAAGAAGTTCTATTCCTCTTCGGGCCAAAGTTCTCCCGCAACCATTTCAGCCATTTTCAGCGTATGCCATTGCTTCTCCTCAGCCTCTTCATAAGATTCCGAAGTTAGTACCTCAGCATTGGGAATGCAGAGTGAGAAGCGATGCGAGGGAATATAACGTACAATCTGGTCGATCTTAGCCCTTAGTTCTTCCAACTCTTCCTCTACGGGATAATGGGAAAGGACGAAACCAAAAACCGATTGCTTTTCCCGTATGAACCACAGCAAACGGTTTTTGCCACAACATTCCGAATCATAGTCGAGGAAAAAAGCATTGATGCCCTGTAGTGAGAAAAGCATTTCGGTAGGCGAGTGAAAAGCGATGTAAAGGTCGGCAGGCAGATTTTCCAAAGCCATGTTGTTGACACGAATAGCATTATCTGTCACCGTGCGCGTTGCGTCATCGAGTTGCAGATAACGGCATCCCGATTTATACAATTCCATAATCAGCTTCTGATACACCTGTGCAATATCCACCAGCAATGTCTCGAGTTCGGGATAAATCAGATCCAGTTGCGTCCGGTTTGCGTCCTTCATCAATTCGGCCAGCAGGCGCGAAGGCGCCGGAAGCACCTGCTTAGCTATTACATCTCCGCCGGTTACCCCGGTAAGAAAAACAAAATCATCGAGCACCGGATGACGATGCACATCGATCCTGCCGGTCAGTTCGACAGAAGTCTTTCTGTCATCCCGGAATCGGATGCCATCCAATCCGCACATAAAGTCGAGCGGCCACGCATCACTGCGGAAACGGCCGTCGGTGACCACCTTCAGCCCTTCTGCCTTCAGTCTGTCTACCAGATTCCGTATTTCGGCATCTTCGACAGCACGCAAAGTAAGCAGGCTGATTTGTTCGTTTCGATATTGCTCACGGGCTTCTCTCAATGCAGGAGGCAGAAGAAAAGTACCGGCAACGTCTACTTTGAACGGAGGAACTACTTTTTCCATACGCTCTACGTTTTTAATATTGATTGTTACTATTGTGCTTTGCTCCTAACCCACGAGGAACCAAGACTTATCAGCGAGAGTGGCAGGTCTTCTGACTTAGCTT
Organism: Bacteroides sp. FSHCM14E1; assembly: GCF_019633785.1. Classification (NCBI taxonomy): domain Bacteria; kingdom Pseudomonadati; phylum Bacteroidota; class Bacteroidia; order Bacteroidales; family Bacteroidaceae; genus Bacteroides; species Bacteroides sp. FSHCM14E1. The sequence continues at coordinate 66,649 of NZ_JADKYL010000006.1, read as the reverse complement.
CCATTCCGAACGCCTTCCCGGCTTACACGAGCCAGTGGCAAAAGAGTATCCGATCGGAATGTTTGTATTAAAGCCTCACAGCAGCGGGACTGTCCGGGAGTCACACCCGGTTCCCTTTTAATCGCCAGAAGCAGGAAAGCTTTGGCGAACCAATCTGCCGACAAATATAAAAACAATAAATCAGATATTTGTGTTCAGAGAGATACTTTTTTCAATCGGAGCCTCTGCCGAAGTAAAACCGAGGCTCTGTCCGGACAGAACAAAGGCTCCGTCCGACCGGGACAGAGCCTTCGTTTCAACCGGGCAGAGCCTCGGTTTCCAGACTAATTGCAACGGGCTTAATAGCTGATCTTTACTCCGGCAAAATAGCTTCGCGGAGCAGCCGGCCCATAGATATATCCGGAGTCACGTTCCACTCCCTGGTCAAAGTCGTTCTGATAAGCGTTGAACACATTTTGTACACCGGCGCTCAACTGGAGGCCTATCGTCTTATAAAGTTTGAAATCATAGGCCAACTTAACTCCCATATCGAAGAAATCGCGCGTATTGACCGCTATGTCATTCTTGATATAACCTGCCATATGCTGCACCAGCATCGAACCGGTATAGGTTCCCGACAAGGAAACGGAGAGCGGTTTGACAGGGGTATAGGTTGCCGTGAAATATCCATAGGTATTCGGAGTACGGAAAATCTTCTTCTGAGCCGGTGCCGTTTCACTCCATTTTTCGGGTTCGTCATAGCGGCTTTGCTGCAAGGTGACTCCCGCCTGCAACTGGAACAAAGAGAGGTAAGCCATTTTTCCTTCCATCGACAGTCCCAGCACTTTCGCTCCCGAACCATTGCGACGTTCTTTAATCAGAATCCCGTCCCGCACTCCGATGTTCTCGAGAACAAACACATCCGACAGCTTGGTATAGAAACCTTCTACCAGGAAGTTCACCTGAAAAGCACCGAAGCGGTGATACATATCCGCCGAAGCACTGAAACTCTGCGACTTCTCTTCTTTGAGATTCTTGGCGCGCTCAATCATAGACACCGTTCCGCCCACATTCTCAATATGCAGGTCTTCATCAAAAGCTTGGGGGGCACGGAATCCGGAAGAATAGCTCAGACGGAGGTTGACGTCCTGTGTAGGATTGAAACGCAAATTGGCACGGGGACTGAAGATGACATGGTTGATCAGATTATGCTTGTCCAGACGTCCGCCCAGCAAGATACTCCACTTTTCATTTTTCCATTCGTTCTGGAAGAAAGCGCTACCGATATTCACCGTCTGCCTGGTATAGCGATTGTATCCCCACATATCATCCTTCAGATTGTCACGGTTATATTCCAGCCCGGCAGTCAGATCGGCAGGCATAAAGAGGCATTTATCGAAACTGTACACATACTGGGAACCGCCGATAAAGGTCAGGTCCGTCGTCTTTCCATAGGCATTCAGGTCCTTTTTACTACCGTAATAGCTGTCGCGGTCCGTATGCTGTGCCGATGTATACAGTGTCAGGCGGTGCTTTTCGTTCGGAGCAAAATAGTCGAACTTCAATCCCCCACCATTGATGGAATGCTGAATCTGCTCGGCAATATCGGCTTCGTGAGGCGGACGGTTCAGCATGTTGCCGCCACGGCGGAACTCCTGCAAGTGATGATACTCAAACGTTAGTTTGGAGTATGTACTTGTTTTCAGGAACGAACGGAAACCTACTGTCTGGTTTTTGAGTTTAGGCATTTCGGAATAACCGTCCCCGTCGTGATCATACGCATCGCGATGTCGGTTCTGACCGAACACATAGAGTCCTGCTCGGTGATCGTCGGTCACCAGCGAAGCATTCAGCGAGGTATTATTGTCGAAAGACGAGCTGCCGCCAATAGAAGTAATGGTGTGTGCCAACTGCCCCGAATTGCGTAACGGCTCTTTAGTGATGATATTGATGGTTCCGGCAATGGCAGACGAACCAAACAGCGCAGAACCTCCACCACGCATCACCTCTACCCGCTCAATCATGTTGGCAGGAATCTGCTCCAAACCATAAACACCGGAAAGGGCACTGAAGATGGGACGCGAATCGATAAGAATCTGCGTATAGGGGCCGTCCAGACCATTGATGCGCACCTGCTGGAACCCGCAGTTCTGGCAATTCGTCTCCACACGCACACCAGGCTGAAAGTTCAGTCCTTGCGAGAGTGTAGGCGAGTTCGTATTCTCGAACATCTTCATATCCACCACATTGACCAGCGTAGGTGCCAGCCTCCGTTTGGTCACACTTCGATTGGCAGACACCACCACTCCGTCGAGGGCTACGGCATCCTCTTCCAGCTCGAAGTTTTCTTCAAGCGTCTTCCCCTTTTTAAGCGTGACGTTGCGGCTGATGGTTTTATAACCAACCGAACTGGCTTCGAGGACGAAATCCCCTTCGGGAAGGTTTTTAAGGAAATAGTGTCCGGTGGCATCCGTCACGGTGCCAATCGTGGTTCCTTTCAGAGCAATCGTTATATAAGAGAGGTGTTCACCCGTTTTTTTATCGAGTACATGTCCGATGATATTCGCATCGGAAGCTTTCAGTTCCGGGTGTTCCGGTTGGTCGGCCATAGCCGGCAACAAGGCACAGCACAGGCTAACGAGGAAAAATATGTATTTCTTCATTTTCGTTTCTGGATAGTAAAATTACTAAATAAGTTTCTCTAAATAAAGCAGTAAGAGTGAGAGAGATGCTTTATACGGCTGAAGGCGGCGCTCTCAACGATACCACGCCTGTAACAGACGAATGGTATCCTGCCCTCTCCGGACGCCACGAAAGCGTATAGAGCAGACAAGCAATAAACTGAAGGGATAGAAAGAAGAGACCGGCTCCGGTAGTCACCACATGGTTCAGCAAATGAATCAATTGAAATTCGACTGTGGTGTGACTATGGGGAGAATCTTTCTTAAACGGGTGCGAATGGACAATGGTCACCCCGTTCACTACATGTGAGTGGGTGAAGAGCGTGATACCTGCCATGTACGATATAAAGAGTACAGGCAAAAACCATCGCATTATGTTCTGACAGCATTGTTTCATCCGTTTAGTTTTGTGGCAAAGATAAGAAGTATTCCCTTACGGAACAATCCCTATTTATGGGGATAATAAGTGTAACACCGCTTCAAGGTAGATTGTTCACACATTTTCATCATTATTAATTAAGAAAATGTGATATAGGACATGAAAAAGAAAAAAGGACGGAAAGGACTCTATTGCAAGTATGGTCCATGCAAAGGGAAACAATGGGATGGCAAGTAGAACGGTGTCATACAACAGAAGGGCTGTGCTAAAAGCCTTTTCACCACAGGACTACACAGATAGCCACTGATTGTTGATATTGATAATCAGCGGCTTGAATCTCGTTCTGTGTCCTCTGTGTCCCCTGTGGTGAATTTTGTTTATTCCGAACGAAGCCAGGTCAGTTTGTGCCAAAGGCTTTCCAACGGTCCCTGCTTATGTCCTTTCAACCACCATTTGCAGAAGCGAACCTGCAAGAGGAAGAACAGAAAACCGATCAGCAAACTGACGGCATACCCGCAATAAGGCGCCAGATAGAGCGCAAACGGGAAATAGATAATGGCTCCGGCAATGGACTGGGAGATGTAGTTCGTCAGACTCATCTTACCGTAAAAGCGCAAGTCGGCAGTCAGCTTCTTGAACTTTTCCGTTTGGTATAACAATACGAACGAAGCAACCAGCACAATGGTGAAAGCAAACTTTTGCCACATATCCATCACCACACCCACCGTCTGGCGTATCATGTCCGGCTGACCGGCATCCGTCAATTGTACTTTCAACTGATAGAGAGGACCGAATAACACAGCACACCAGATCAGTGCTTTTACCCAAAAACGGGTCGTACTCTCCGAGGTGACAAATAATTGTTTCCGTCCGATCAGCATTCCCAGCAAAAACAGTCCGGCCGTTTGCAGGAAACGCCCTGCACCTATCGCCCAAAACAGGCTCGCCTTCTGCCCCAAGGTCACATTCCCCCAGATGAACTTCCAGAAATCTCCCTCTTTAGTATAGTCCGCCACTTCAGCATACATCTGCCCTACTCCTAAATCGGGTAAGGAATGGGACGGATTGACAAGGTTCATCACGTAGTGGTACCACTCCACGGGCTGCAACAGCAGGAAGACAGCCAGGATAAATACTGCCCGGTCACTCCATTTGCGGACAATAAACAGAAAGATACCGACCACACAAAACAGCAGCAGGACATCTCCCGCCGGAAAGAACGCTGCATTCAAGGTAGCAAAACCACCCAGCAGGAGCAGACGCCAGAGAAAACGGTAACCGAAATCTTTCCCTTTCTTCTGTTGATTGGCATATTGTATGTAGAACGTTAATCCGAAGAGCAGAGCGAAGATGGCATAGGCTTTTCCTGCGAACAGGGAAAACGTGACACTGAACACTCCTTCGTTGAGAATATTGAGCCACTCCGGCTGGGAAGCAACATCGGGATACACAGGAAAGATAAAATGTTCAAGGTTGTGAACCAGCAGGATCGCCATTACGGCAAAGCCGCGCAAGGCATCTACAACCTCGATACGGGGAGTTTTTGAAGCAATTGTTTGTCGCATGTTTTTTGTTGTTTTTAAGATACGGTTATTGAATAAGTGGCAAAAGTAATAAAATGAAGTGATAAATCATTCACTTCATACCTATATGTAAGTACGAAACTACATACATTATCTTTTTTTCGTCCTGAGAAACAGTACCGGAACAACGCACAGCAACGTGACAATAAAGGCAATGAAGAAATCGTCGTTGATGGCACTGATATATCCCTCCAGATCGATACGCTTCAGTACCAGCATTTCTGCCACTTCCTTGGCGGTATCGGGTGTGTTGACTCCCGTATGTTCTATGAAGCGGCTTAAAGAGTGAATAGTCTGGCGGTATACGTCTCCTGTATAGTTCAGGGCTTCGCTGTATCGCTGTGTATGAAAAGCCGTACGCTGCGTCAGCAGATGGCTGAAGATGGCCACCCCAAAACTTCCTCCCATCTGCCGGACAATATTGGTGATACTGGAGGCTTGTGCCATATCGCTGTTACGGATATTCACCAACGACAGAGTCAGCAACGGAGTGAAAAGCAAGCCCATACCCAACCCACGCAAATAGAGACTCAGCATAATATACCACTTTTCGGTCAGGAAAGAGAGGTAATAGTTCATATAGAAACTGACGGCCATCAACAGAATGCCCGACACAATAAAGACTTTGGGATTGATGCGCTGCATCAGTTTACCCGATAAAGGCGAAGCGACTCCCTGGATAATGCCCACAGGCATAAAAAACATACCGGCCTGCAAAGCAGAGTACCCCAGATTGTCCTGCAAATAAAGAGGAATGAGGAACGTACTGCCGAACATACCGATACCAAAGACAAACAGGATTAGGTTGGATAACGCAAAGTCCTTGTCAACAAACAGGCGCAGATTGATAAGCGGTGTCCTGACAGTGAACTCAAAGTAGAGAAACAAAATAAAGGTGACCACCGCAATCCACATAGCTCCGAGCACTACGGGGCTGTTCCATCCCATGGAGTTGGTGGACGAATTGACTTCGGAAAGCCCATACATAAAGACAGGCAGGAAAATGGCAGAAGTGATGAAACCGGGAATATCGAAGGGAACTTTGGTTCCTTTCACATGTTCCTTCTGTACAATGGCAGTTACGATCAAAGCGAGAATCCCTATCGGGATATTGACGTAAAAGATATAGTTCCAGTCCATGTAATCAACCAGGTATCCACCAATGGTAGGACCAAAAGAGACCGAAGCGGCGGAAGCGATAGACCAGAATCCCAATGCCGTCCCCCGTTGTTCGGGCGGAAATACATCGCTCACAATAGCCATACCGACGGGAAGGAGCATGCCACATCCAAAACCTTCGATCACCCGCCAGAAAATAAGTTCTTCGATAGTGGACGAACTTCCACACATGAAGGAGCCGGCTGTAAAGACAAGCAAGGATAAGAAATAGATCTTTTTATAACCGAAGCGTTCGGACAGCCATCCGGCGGCAGGCAGAATACTTGCCATCGAAAGCATGTATCCCGTCAGTACCCATTCGGCCACATTGATGTCCGCACCGAGCGTACCCATTATCACAGGCAGTCCGGTGTTGACAACAGTAGAGTCGAGCACCGCCATAAAGGTGCCTATCATAATGTTGCCCAGTACGATCCACTTATAAGAAGAACCTTCTTTCATTCTTTGATAATCTTCACGTTAGCAGACATCCCCGAAAGCAGGCGGAGATTTGCTTTCAATTTCTCTTTCCCTTCCACCCGGTCGATTGAGATTCTCAATGGAATTCTTTGGGCTACCTTCGTATAATTGCCGGAAGCATTATCGGGAGAAATCAGGGAAAACTCGGATGCAGCGTTGGCACCGATGTAGAAAATCTTTCCATAAAACGTCAGTCCGGGATAGGCGTCGAGGGTGAAAAGGGCCGATTGTCCCATACGGATCTCGTTAAATTTAGTCTCCTGCAAATAGACAGCCACCCAGAGTTCTTTACCTTCGTTCAGAGTGAAGATGTTTTCGCCCGGCTGCAACAAATCGCCGGGAACCACCCACTGTTTGGCTATCAGGCCATCTACCGGCGAAACGATCCGGTAATTCTCAGTCGCCGTACTGTCCAGCATGGCCAGTAACTCACCTCTCTTCACGCTGTCTCCTTCGTGTTTGAAGACCGCAGACAGCGGAGCCATCACACGGGCGGAAACGTTGACACGGCCGCCATCGAGATTTGCGTCTATCGTAGAGACGTATTTCCGATAGTTCCACCACCATACAATGGCAACGACAAAAGCGATGATAAGCAATATCACCAGCCAGATAAACTTTTTCTTATCAGAAGTATTCGATGTATTTGCAGCGTCCATAATTATTGGGATTAGAGTTACAAGGATGGAAACAAAATCCGCAAGAAAAGGTTTGGAAAGGGAAGAAAAAGGAATCGGATTCCACTGAAAAACTCACCACAGAAGGCGCAGAGTAACACAGAGTGATTTTTAAGTCATGGAGGTGCGTCGAAAGTCTTTTCACCACGGAGTAGCACAGAGTATTTACTATAGTAATCAACAACTTAGAATTATCTCTGTGTCACTCTGTGTCCTCTGTGGTAAAATTTGACATGCCCCCGGAACTCTCCGGTGGAATAACTTAGTATACTACCGTTGCTATCACCTGTATAAACAGGATCAGGAATACCATTGCAATCGGGTATACCGTTGCATAAGCTACACTCGGGATATTGCTGTCTACCATGGAATCGGCAGCGGCAAGCCCCGGTGTACTGGTCATGCCACCGGTTATGGTACCCAGCAAATCGAGCAGACTGATTTTAAACACCAGACGCCCAACGAACGCAGCGATCAACATCGGTACGAGGGTGATGGCTGCACCTACTCCGAACAGCAACAAACCGCTCTCCTGGAAAGTAGCAACCAGATTCTTACCGGCCGATGTGCCTACTTCGGCCAGGAAAAGCAACAATCCCAACTGACGGAGCAACTGGTTGGCAGGGCCTGACATAGACCAGAGGATAGGACCTGTTTTACCTACCGCGCTCAGCAGCAAAGCCACCATCAGCACACCACCAGTCAATCCCGGTGAGAAAGATAATCCTCCCGGGAACGAGATATTAAGCTTACCGAAAATAACTCCCAGCACAATACCCATGGCAATAGGGAAGAAATCGGTGTCGGACAGCTTCTTGGCATTGTTTCCCAGTAAACGGGCTACTCCTTTGATACCTTCCTTCTCGCCCACCACCATCAGTTTATCACCAAACTTCAGTGCCAGATCGGGTGACGGTGAAAGGTCGATGCCGCTTCGGCGAACACGGGTCACGGTACAGCCGAAATTCTTCATCAGGTTCAAGTCGCCCAGCTGTTTATTTATCATGTCCTTTTTGGTCAACAGCAACGATTCTATCTCCTGCGTGTTTTCCAATGGAAGTTCACCTTCTTCACGTTCACCCACCAGTACGGCCAGTTGGGTCAATGCTTCCTCGCTACCCACTGCCTGGATGTAGTCTCCTTCACGAAGCACTGTATGGGCTGTTGGGATGGATATCTGTTCCTGATGTTTCAGACGTGAAATAACGGCTCCTGTCATGGCACGTGCATTGATCTGCATCAGGCTGCGGCCAAATACGCTCGGATTCGTGATGCGGTAGATACAGGTCCCCAACTCCGGGAATTGTCCCCGGCGTTCTATCTCGAGGCGACGGGCCTCCTTGTCAAGATCAATACGCATAATCTTAGGCAACAGCTTCACGAACAGGATGACGCCAATCACACCGAACGGATAGGCAATACCATAAGCGATAGACGCCAATGGAGAATTGGTGCTGTCGATGGCAACAGCCAGACCCGGCGTACTGGTCAGCGCTCCGGCAACCAGACCTACCACACTGGGAGTATCTATATCGAAAGCATACTTCAAACCGATAGCCGTAAAGCAGGCCGAAGCAATGATAAGAAGTGTAATGATGATCAGCGTCTTCCCTTTACTACGGAAAGAATCGAAAAATCCCGGACCTGCCTGGATACCGATCGTAAAAATGAAAAGTACCAATCCGAAATTACCCAGTTCCTTTGGGATAATTACACCAAAATGCCCAAAAAGAAGGGCAATGAAGATGACCGCCGACACATCGAGCGATAGCCCCTTGATCTTGATTCTTCCCAACATGAAGCCTAACGCTACGATAAGGAAGAGCGAGAAATAAGAGGAGTGCAATAAGTCAGTAAACATAAATAAAAAGGTTAATTTTAGTTGTTAGTGGTGCAAAGGTACGTAAAAAACTGTTTTCGGTTATAGTAAAAGAAGAAGTAATTTCCAAGGTCTGCAAAGTATTTATAAACATAAAGATAGACATATGGGGTAGATCATTAACAAAAAGATGCAAAAGAAAATAATTCACTAACACGTACAACCGCAATAAGAGAGCAAAACAGAAGAAAATTCGGCAGAAGCGAACGGATTCCCCCCTTCCCAAGGCAGTATAAACAGGGTGAATTTACGGACTTCCGGGCAAAAACGGGTAAGGATAAACACAAAAGGGTTACGCCATCCGGCCGGGATGGCGTAACCCTCCGGCTAATATACCATAATGATACGGAGTGGAAGGTATTATCCAAGTGAGGAAAAGACATTGGAAAGATCTTTTCCTTCTATTTCACCTACTGTCCAAGTTATAGACAAATGATCAAATAGAAAGTAGAAATATAAAAGAAGACCCTTATTTACCAAAATGGATTCCAATTGCTATCGGATGGCAACCGGACGGATGTAATATCTGCCAATACAAAAAAGAGTGAAGCGATTTCCCTGCGTTTTTTTCCAAGGCCTCCGGACAGGAAGCCAAACAGAGGATTCTGACACGTTTTAAATATCAGATTGACAAATTGCTTTTCAAGAAGAACTGATTTTCTCAACACATACAATCTTCCCCTTCACAACAAGCCCCTTTATACTCAAACTCTAAAGTGACATGGCTGACACCGGCATGTGCCAGTTCGTTCTTGATCTTGTGCTTCACCTCTTCCATGCGGCGTAAATCGTTTATCACAATATGGGCAGTCAAGGCTGTCTCGGTAGTGCTCAACGCCCAGATGTGTAGATGATGGTATCCCTCTACCCCAGATTGTGCCAATATAACCTGTCCGATCCTCCCACTATCGATGCCTACAGGGACTCCATCAAGTGAGAGGCGAAGGCTGTCATGCAGCAAGCCCCAGGTTGATATAACAATTATAACAGCAATCACCAGACCGATAATCGGATCGACAATCGTCCAGCCGGTGTACATGATGACAATACCCGAAATGACTACTCCCACTGATACCAACGTATCGGCAGCCATGTGCAGATAAGCTCCCTTCACATTAAGATCCTTTTCTTTATCCTTCATAAAGAGCCAGGCTGTGATGGCGTTGATGACTACCCCTACCCCGGCTGTCCAAGCAATGGCAGCACCTTCAACGGGAACAGGATGAAATAATTTCTCCACACTTTCAGTGACGATAATACCGACAGCAACCAGAAGGATGACAGCATTGAGCAAAGATACCAATACCGTACTTTTTTTATAACCATACGTATAACGGCTGTTAGGGTGCACTTTTGCCAACCGGAAAGCGAGCATAGCCAACACAAGACTTGCCACATCGCCCAAATTGTGTCCGGCATCGGAGAGTAAACCCAAAGAATCATAATAGAAACCGATGCCGAACTCAACGAGGACAAACAAAATGTTCAGCGTAATGCCAATTATAAAAGACTTATTGAGCGACGTCAACTCATGGACGTGCTCATGATGATGTTCGTGAGAATGTACCATTATCGATAAGATATTTATCTACTTTTAAAACAGTCCGGCAGACAAATTAGTTCAATGAAATATCATACATAAAAGAGATCAGGTTGTCTGCCTCTTCACCGGCCGGTGCCTGTAGTAACACCAGAGACTTCAGTTCTTCAAGTTCAGCCTGGCAGACACAGAAATAAACATTCTGTGCCGGCAACTTCAGAAAGATCTTCCGGTTAGCATTCATTTTCCGGTTTGCCTTCTCACAATAAGATCCGTTGATTGATACAATATAATTGCGGAGACATTCAAGACCGGCCTCGGACAGACGAAAGAAGAGGTTGCCAAATTCCAGATGATACACTTTACAGTGGGCACAGTAGGTTATCATTCCATTACGGGTTTTGCTGATTAATTCCATCATAACTTCGAAATTTTAGTAATGGCACAAAAGTACGCAGAGCACTGTGGGAAGACAATACCTATTAATGCCTAATTATCAGGCAACCGGTAATCACATATAGGGAGCAAAGTTTATCGTACTATTATAGTATAAAGAGATCTCAATATTCAGAAGCGGTGGGATACTTCACCACCCTTACTGCGGTTTTCACCAAAACTTCCGCTACGACCATCCGCAATGCTACTCCTATTCTTACATGGAATATTATTGTCTTCAATAACTGAATTGTTTTCAGACAATAACATAACACTTAGATCACTTTTCAGAAGACTCATAACTACTACATGATATTTCAATTCTTCACCACACATATGATGACAATATACAAAATAGATAGCCAAGTAAAATTGTATTTCCTTGCTTGTATATACCATATTTTTACAGATCATAGCACAAACCAGCTTTTCGCTCTCTATTCGCTAACACATCTACTTATTAATAGGTACTGAAGCCAACCTTTTTCATTCTGTTTAGGTATTGTAACACCTTTTTAGTGCACCTACCTTTGCAAACAGTTATAAATAAAATAATATAGGAATGAAAAGAGAAGAAATTTCATATAAAAATTATTCCAAACTATTGATCAAACTAAGTCTTTTGGGAATCAGTTTCATTATAGTATCATGCAATAAAACAGATCTGGTCACAGATAATCCTAATAATGAATTGGATCAATTGCCACAAGAAAATGGAATCACAATTAAAACTATCACATATTCTCCTCAAATAACTCGTTCTTCGGGGGATGGAGTCAATGACTTAATAGGTTATGGATATAACTGTTTATATGCAACAGGAGATAATCCAAACGGAGCTGCTAATAAAGTTATCGATTTAAAAAGATTCGAGTCAGGTGTGGGAATAGATCCAATAACAGGTGAAAAAAAAATATTTCCAAAAGGTACTATAGAAGAATCCATGATGCATGGAGATGTCACAGCTACCGAAGTATTTGAGAAATCCAAAAAAGAGTTTAAAAAATCCATTTCCGCAAAAGGTAAACTAAAGCTAGGTTTTCTTCCGTGGGGAGGAATACAATTTTCTGCAGAGTACGACAGTAATTTTGAAACAAAAGATGAATATTCTTTTTATAAGATGGATATTATTCGAAATGTCCGTAGATTATACTTAAGTTCCTCAAGTATAGAACGTCTAAAATACTTCTTAACTGATGAATTTAGATATGCATTAAAGCATGCCAGCGGAAAAGAAATCATAAATGATTACGGTACACATGTACTTGTAGATTTCGTTTTAGGTGGAAAATTAAGTGTAGTAACATCAGCTATAGATCATTCTGATAATAAAGATGAACTCTTTAAGTTTTCAACCAAAATTTTTAAAATAATCAGTGCATCTACAGCCTCTTCAATAAGCAAAAGTAACTACTTAAAGAACACATCATTAACTATTCTCCAAGCAGGGGGATCAGAAATTCAGGCTGTAAAAAGATACATAGAAGAAGATGGGACAATCAACTCAGATATTTTCAATTACAAGGAATGGATAAAAAGTATTAATAAAAAGACATCTGTTTTAGTGGCTAGTGACACAAAGAAAATGATTGGTATTTGGGAACTTGTAGATGATCCTAAAATAAAAACCAAAATACTTGCTGAATTAGAAAAGAGAGGGAGTAATTTAGGTATAATAGGTAGTAAAAGCGGAGAGATAGTTACAGGCAAAAGTACACCTATGTATAAACTACAAAATGAAAAAACCGGAGAATTAGCAAAAGCTCCAAGTGACCAAGGTTATAAATTTCCTCTCTATTGCCAAGGTGAATATGGAAAAGAAATGTCAGCAATAGGATTCATGAGCTATCTTCTATCATATCGTGATTTCCAACCATATCAATCTGCCCCAGCCAGTCACGATGAAAAAAGTTGGAGTCTAAAATTCACTCCGGATGGTTATATAACAGTCTTAAACAAACATTTAAACAAATTTCTGTGTACAGATTATAAGTTTAGAACAATATCAGAAGACGATACAAATTCAAGATTATGGATTCCACGATATACTTTAAATATGTGGGATGACGATACAATACAATAAGAAGGACAAGCACTATTAATTAACATTTATATTTTTAACAATGAAAAAGAAATTATTTACACCGAGCACACTTCTCCTTTTGGGAATGTTATCTCTTTTTAGCGCATGTAATAACGATGATGATGGTACGAATAAGCCTCAGGATGTAGCCGGAAAATACGAAGGTTACTCAATAGGTAATTGTGCAATGTTTACTGACTACGTAATGGGAGAAAAGTCAGTAGTAACAATTGCGCCTAATGAGGATGGCACTATTAATATAAATTATGATTCCGGATCGGGTGAGTTTAAATTGAATAATATCAAAGTTACTTCCAAAACATTCGAGGGATCAGGCCAGGTAGAACTTTCTATGAACGATAAACCTGCTGGCACAAAGGATTTTACACTCACGGGAAGTGTAGATGATCAGAAAAAGCTAACCCTCAAAGTTAATGTACCAAGTGTGATGGGAGGGCTTGCCATTGAGTTTATCCAGGGAACACTACCTTTGTCATATCATGTTTCGGGCACTTACAGCAAAGAAGCCAATTTATCAGTCAGCGTCGGATCGACTACGTATCCGGATATTACAGACTGTAAAGTCAGCATGAAACGTTCATCTGACGATACTGTAGAGGTCACTCTTAAGGGACTCTCCAATTTGAATAAATCTGAAACAGGCAAAGGTATGAATTTAGGAGACTTCACTGTAACAGATGTTAAAGTTACCAGTGCAGACAATAGCACTTTCAAAATAGAGGGAAGTATTAGCGCTACTGATACCAACAACACCAAAATTACCGGAACTATTTCGGGTACGGTGACCAATAGTGAAGCTAACATTACTTTCACCTTCAAACCAGGTGCCATGCCAATTGATATTACTGCACAATTTAAAGGAAAGAAATAAAAAGATGAAAAAGGCGACTTTGTTTTGTTTAGCCATTACTCTGCTGGGAACGATACTCATATCGTTCTCAGCTTGTAATGGGATATTGAGTAACATCTATGACGAACCGGAAACTGCAAAGGATTTCGGTTTCATTGCAATAGACCGTGCCAATCACAGCGGTACAGTACGGGTGGACGCTACCCAATATACAAAGTGGAACTATATCAACCTGCACAGCCTGCAGATTGACTCGGCCAAGGTTACCGTAGAAGGTGCGGATGATCCGGCCGCATGGGATCTTGCCATTCATCGATACGATGTAAAGACCAATGGCGGTGAAGTGCTTGAAACCGAATACCAAAGCCTGAATGCACTGAAAAACGCAGGCAGCATGCCTCAAGGTACCTTTGTCGCCGACGAATGGACCACGAACAAAATAGCTGTCGATGTTTCACACATGATGGAAGATGACGGATACCTGATCTACGCCCCATCGGACTACAATCCGGAACTTTCGAAATGGCTCAACATCGATACCAGTGAAATGCCCCCCATTTACACTCCGTCCAACAAAGTATATCTGCTCAAGATGAAAGACGGCACAATGGCTGCCATCCGCTTGGTGAGTTATATGAATGCTGCGGGCACAAAGGGATACATGACTTTTGACTACCTCTACCCATACGAACCATAATACTCTGATAAAGACAAATAAAAATAGATATGCAAAGACTACTAAAATCGGCATATTGCCTCTTCGCAGCCCTCTTGTTGACGACAGCAGCTGCCGCACAACATAAAATAACCGGTAAAGTGATCGATACCAACAAAGAATCACTGGTAGGCGCTACCATTACTCTAAAAGAAAAACCATCCGTCGGTACCACTACCGATACGGAAGGACACTACACCCTGGCACTGCCTGACCAGAAGGAGTACACTATTCAAGTCTCCTTCGTCGGATATGTAACCACTACAAAGAAAACAACGGCCGCCCGGCAAGGCCGTCTCGACTTCATCCTGAAAGAAGATCAGATGGATCTGGGTACCGTAGTTATCACCGGAACACGTACTCCGAAACTGCTGAAAGACGCTCCGATCATCACCCGGGTAATTACAGCCAGCGATCTGAAAAAAGTGGACGCAACCAACATCGGGCAATTGCTTCAAGTGGAACTGCCGGGTATTGAGTTTTCTTATTCAATGGATCAACAGGTAAAGCTCAATATGCAGGGATTCGGCGGAAATGCCGTCCTCTTTCTGGTAGACGGCGAACGCCTGGCTGGAGAAACACTGGATAATATAGACTACAACCGCCTCAACCTGGACAATGTAGAACGAGTGGAGATAGTAAAAGGCGCGGCCTCTACGCTGTATGGCTCGAGTGCCATTGGAGGGGTAATCAATATCATCACCAAGGCTTCGGACGATCCGTGGAACCTGAACCTCAATACTCGTTTCGGAGTACATAACGATCAGCGACATGGAGGTACAGTAGGGTTCAATGCCGGCAAGTTCTACAGCCAGACTAACGTACAATATACCAACATAGACTCCATCCACGTAAAACGGGGAGACTATACAACCATTAGGGGCAACAAGACCTGGAACGTAAAGGAACGCCTGATGTTCACCCCGAACGAACAGCTACGGCTGACGGCGCGTGCCGGTTATTATTTCCGCGAACGGGATGCCTCCTCAGAGACCAAGAACCGCTATCGCGGATTCAGTGGCGGTCTGAAAGGGAATTATGACTTCAACACGAAAAGCAATCTGGAGTTGGCTTATACATTCGACCAGTATGACAAGAGCGACTATCTGGTATCGTACAAAAATGATATCCGCGACTACAGCAATGTGCAACATAGTGTACGCGCCCTTTACAATTATACTTTCAACGATAAAAATACGCTGACGGTCGGAGGCGACTATTTGAGGGACTACCTGATGTCGTACCAATTCAAGGAGAGCGGTGATTATACGATGCATTCCGCCGATGCTTTCGGGCAGTTTGACTGGAACCCGACAGAGCATTTCAACGTAATTGCCGGATTGCGATTCGACTACTTCTCCGAATCGGACGTGCGCCATTTCTCACCCCATCTGGGATTGATGTACAAGATAGGCAACTGTTCGCTGAGGGGCTCTTATGCGCAAGGATTCCGTTCGCCAACTTTGAAGGAGATGCACATGAATTTCTACATGGCAAACACCATGATGATTTACGGTAACCCGGATCTCGACCCGGAAACCAGCCATAACTTCTCGCTCTCGGGAGAATACACCAAAAACCGTTATAATTTTACGCTGACAGGATATTATAACATGGTGCGCGACCGCATCGAGTACACCTCTTTCAGAGATACCGACGGAATGATCGCACAAAAGTATATCAATACTCCACGGGTAGACATTGCCGGAATCGATGCCAATGCTTCCGCCAAATATCCTTGCGGCATAGGTGCACGCATCTCGTACACGTACATCCACGAGTTCATGCGTAACGGACAAACGAAACTCAGTTCTACCCGCCCCCACTCGGCTACGGTACGGCTGGAATACGGCAAGACGTGGGATCATTATGACTTCAATCTGTCACTGGACGGACGGGCTTTGTCACAGGTGAAAACCAACCAATACACCTCCAATGATCCGAATGCAGGGACGGAAAAAGTAACTTATCCGGGATATACCATGTGGAACCTGATCCTCACACAAAGAGTATGGAAGGGAATCAATGTGAATATGGCTGTCAACAACCTGTTCAACTATCGCCCCGATTATTATTACGCCAATTCGCCCTATACAACGGGAACCAACTTTTCCGTAGGGTTATCGCTGGACATCGATCAGATGTTCAGAAAATAGCGGAAGAGGCTAAGTCAGCCGGTATCTCCGATCGTACGATCGGCATATAATAAGAACGAAATAAACCAAAGAACAAGAAGCAATATGAAAAAGAAACAAATCATCACAGCCTGTTGCGTGGCCGCGGCAATACTCGTCGGAGTATTTGTCTGGCGGACCTGTTTCAGTGCCACGAAGATTGCCTTTGTCAATTTCCAGACCATCAATCTGGGAAATATTTCAAAGGCGAACGACAACTCGTTTGTCAAACTAAGAGAAGTCTCTACGGATCACCTGGACGAACTGACGAACTACGATATGGTGTTCGTCAACGGTATGGGATTGCGCATCGTCGAAGAGCAGCGCCAACTGATACAACGGGCAGCCGACAAAGGCGTACCGGTGTACACCTCCATGGCAACCAACCCCGCAAACAATATCTGCAACCTCGATTCGGTACAGATGAAACAGATACGCCAATATCTTACCCATGCCGGAAAGGTAAACTACCGGAATCTGCTTTCGTATGTCCGCAAAGAGATTGACGGCAAGCTGATCTCGGCACCTGCACCGGAAGCACCGGTAGAGAAACCGACCGATCTTCTCTACCACGCCGGAGTGAAAAATCCGGATGACGAAATGGAATTCCTAAACGTGTCCGATTATGAAAAGTTTCTCCGCGAAAACGGACTCTATAAAGAGGGGGCACGCAAGATTGTGATCACCGGACAGATGGCGGATGCCACGGAACTGATTAAAGCACTCGAAGAGGCGGGACACAACGTGTATCCGGTCTCTTCTTTCACCCGGTTCATGGAGTTCGTCCGTGAAATCGGACCGGATGCCGTTATCAACATGGCACACGGACGTATGGGCGACGCCATGGTGGAATATCTGAAAGAGCACAACATTCCTCTCTTCGCCCCGCTCACCATCAACAGTCTGGTGGAAGACTGGGAAAACGACCCGATGGGTATGTCCGGCGGGTTTCTTTCGCAAAGCGTAGTGACACCGGAAATTGACGGTGCCATCCGCCCGTTCGCCCTCTTTGCCCAATACAAAGATGACGAAGGATTGCAACATTCATTTGCTGTTCCCGAACGGTTGGAAACGTTCGTAAGCACAGTGAACAACTACCTTTCCCTGAAAACAAAACCCAACAGCGAGAAGCACATAGTCATCGTCTACTATAAAGGTCCCGGACAGAATGCGCTGACAGCAAGCGGAATGGAAGTAGGCCCCTCGCTCTACAACCTGCTGTTGAGGATGAAGAAAGAAGGTTACCGGGTGGAAAACCTCCCTGCCAATGCCAAGGACCTGGAGAAAATGATCCAGGCACAGGGAGCCGTATTCGGCATGTATGCAGAGGGAGCTTTTGATGAATTTATGAAAACCGGTAACCCCGAACTGGTGACCAAAGAGCAATACGAAAGCTGGGTGAAAGCATCGCTCCGTCCCGAAAAATACGCTGAAGTGGTAGCTGCCAACGGTGAGTTCCCCGGCCAATACATGACTACGTCCGACGGACGTCTGGGCATCGCACGGTTGCAGTTCGGCAACGTAGTACTGATGCCGCAGGTGGCAGCCGGCAGCGGAGATAATGCCTTCCAGGTGGTGCATGGCACCAATGCTGCACCTCCCCACACTTACATCGCTTCGTACCTCTGGATGCAGCACGGGTTCAAGGCAGATGCGATGATTCACTTCGGTACGCACGGAAGCCTTGAATTCACTCCACGGAAACAGGTGGCGCTGTGCAGCAACGACTGGCCCGACCGCCTTGTGGGAACTCTTCCGCACCTTTACATTTATTCCATCGGCAACGTGGGAGAAGGCATGATAGCCAAACGCCGTTCGTATGCCACCCTGCAATCTTACCTCACGCCTCCTTTCCTCGAAAGTAGCGTACGGGGTATCTACCGTGACCTGATGGAGAAAATCAAGATTTACAATAATGCCACCGGATCAAAAGAGAAGCAGTCGCTTGCCGTGAAAGCACTCACCGTGAAACTGGGCATTCACCGTGAACTGGGACTGGACAGCTTACTGACCCGCCCATACAGCGAGGATGAAGTGGCACGTGTGGAGAACTTCGCCGAAGAACTGGCCACGGAAAAAATCACCGGACAGCTTTATACAATGGGTATACCCTATGAAGCGGAGCGTATCACTTCTTCCGTACTTGCCATGGCAACCGAGCCGATAGCTTACAGCCTCCTGTCACTCGACAAACAACGTGGCAAAGCGACAGCCGATGTAGAGAAGCACCGCTCCCTCTTTACGCAGCGTTACCTAAATCCGGCCCGTGCTTTGGTAGAAAAACTGATAAGCAACCCTGCACTGGCAACAGACGAACTGATCTGCCGTACAGCCGGTGTCAGCCCCGAAGAACTGGCGAAAGCACGCGAAATAGAAGCTTCACGCAATGCTCCGAAAGGAATGATGGCGATGATGATGGCTGCCGCTGCCAAAAACAAGGCAGAGGACAAGACCGGAAAGGCAACACATAAGATGCTGGAAGCCATGAAGGAGAAAATGAAAGAGATGGGTGCTCACATGGATTCGTCCAAGGCCATGGAAATGGCAAAGAAAATGGGTGCCAGTCCGGAAGCCCTGAAGAAGATGGAAGCAAAGATGAATCCTCAAAAAGTGGGAAAGAAACCTGCCCAAAAAGAATACAGCAAAGAGGAAATCAACTTCGCCCTTGCCTTGACGGAGGTGGAACGCACCATCCGAAACGTGGGTAACTATAAGACAGAGTTGGCCGACAGTCCCGAGAAAGAGCTCGCCAGCCTGGTCAATGCCCTGAATGGCGGATACACTGCGCCTTCACCCGGTGGTGATCCGATTGCAAACCCCAACACTCTGCCTACAGGACGCAACATGTACGCCATCAACGCAGAAGCCACTCCTTCGGAGTCGGCCTGGGAAAAAGGAGTGGCACTGGCCAAACAAACCATCGAAACTTACCGAAGCCGTCATAACGACAGCATTCCCCGTAAAGTCAGCTACACACTCTGGTCTGCCGAATTCATTGAAACGGGAGGAGCTACCATCGCACAGGTATTGTATATGCTCGGTGTAGAGCCGGTTCGTGACGCCTTCGGGCGTGTCAGTGACTTGAAGCTGATTCCATCGGCCGAATTGGGGCGCCCCCGTATCGACGTAGTGGTACAGACATCGGGACAGCTCCGTGATATTGCAGCATCCCGCCTTTTCCTGATCAACCGTGCGGTAGAGATGGCCGCGGCTGCCAAAGACGACAAATATGAAAACCAGGTAGCGGCAAGTGTGGTAGAAGCCGAACGGGCACTGACCGAGAAAGGGGTAAGCCCGAAGGATGCCCGTGAGATGGCTGCTTTCCGTGTGTTCGGCGGTGCCAACGGAATGTACGGCACAGGTATCCAGGAGATGGTCGAATCCGGTGACCGCTGGGAAAATGAATCAGAAATAGCCGCCACTTACCTTAATAATATGGGTGCTTACTACGGTAGCGAAAAGAACTGGGAGGCCTTCCGGAAATATGCTTTTGAAGCCGCACTGACCCGTACGGATGTAGTGGTTCAGCCTCGTCAGAGCAATACATGGGGGGCACTGAGTCTCGACCACGTATACGAGTTTATGGGAGGCATGAACCTTGCCGTACGCAACGTGACCGGCAAGGACCCCGACGCTTACCTGAGCGATTATCGCAACCGTAACCACATGCGCATGCAAGAAGTCAAAGAGGCTGTCGGTGTAGAAAGCCGCACCACCATCCTCAACCCCGCTTACATTAAAGAGAAGATGAAAGGCGGTTCTTCCTCTGCCGCCGAGTTTGCCGAAACTGTAACCAATACATATGGCTGGAACGTGATGAAACCTGCCGCCATCGACAAAGAACTTTGGGACAACATTTACAATGTATACGTAAAAGACGAATACAATCTGAACGTGAAAGAGTTCTTCGAAACACAAAGTCCCGCCGCCCTTGAAGAGATGACTGCCGTCATGCTCGAAAGTGCCCGCAAAGGTCTGTGGAAAGCAAGCGCCGAGCAGGTTGCCGAACTGGCAAAACTCCATACCGAAACGGTAAACAAGTATCGTCCGTCGTGCTCGGGTTTTGTATGCGACAATGCCAAACTGCGCGAATACATCGCTTCCAAGTCGGATGCTCCGGCTGCCGCACAGTACAAGGAAAACATCACCAGGATACGTGAAGCAAAAGCTTCGGGCGATGCCAAAGGAATGGTGATGAAGAAAGAAGAGATAAACCGGACACCGGAAGAACAAAAGACAACCCTGAGCAACATTGCCGTGGGTGCAGCCGTAGTAGTGGTGATACTGGCACTCGTACTCTTTGTCCGCAAACGTCGTAAAACATCAGAATAATCAGGAGTATGGATACAGTCGTACTTGTATTAATGCTGTTAATAGCATTCAACTTTCTGCTGAAACAGACTTTCTGGAAAGCAGTGGCGGTAGGCATCATCGCTGCCGTTGCCGCCCTGTTTGCGGGACTGATGTGGCCGTATGCCATCGAGCAGTCGAAAACACAGATTGCCGACTGGCTGGGCAACACCGCCCTGATGCTGGACACTTCCGTTTTACTGACTATCGAGGTCAGCCTCCAGATGGCCTATGCCATGCTGGCGGTACACGTTGCCAGTGCCTATCCGGTAAAGCCCCGCACGCTGCTCACCTACCGATTCCTGAGATGGTTTCCGGGACTGCTTATCTTCCCGGTATTATTCAGCGGGCTGGTCTATCTTATCTTTGCTTTCCCGGGGACACCATTCACCACCGTGGCGTGGGGGTATGCCGCTTGTGTGTTAATAGCCATCCCCGTGGGACGCCGGGTGCTGCTCTATCTCCTTCCGGAGAAAGAACTGCGGTTGGAACTCTTCTTCCTCACTAACGCATTGGTAGCCATCCTGGGGATTGTCGCTACCGTGAACGGACGGACTTCCGTAGCCGGAGTCAGTGAAGTGAACTGGGGAGCACTGGCCGGCGTCGGAGGAATAACCGTCATCGGCAGCGCCATCGGACTCGGATGGTGGAGACTGAAGAAAAAAAGTAATCAATCATAAAAACAACAGGTAAATCAACTTTTTAAAACTGATCGACAATGAATATCATATCAGACATTTTATATTGGATTTCTACAGGACTGCTCGTTCCTGTTATCGTATTGCTTATCGTATTATTCGGCCGTGCACTTCTGTTGGTCGGCAGTTTCTACGGACAGTATCTTTCGATACGCAAGACAGAGGCACTGCTCCGCAACGAACTGAACGCACTCACTCCTGCCACTGTTACTGAACTGGCAGCCAAATTGCCGGAGAAATCATCATCCCTCGTCATATCCTATATCCGCCAGGTACTCGAAGCACACGATAGTCCGGCACAGGTACAACGCCTGCTCGCCAACTTCGAGATTGCAGCCGACAAAGACCTCGCCATTTCTAAAACACTGACCAAGCTCGGCCCTATCCTCGGACTGATGGGCACACTTATTCCGATGGGTCCCGCCCTTGCCGGACTGGCAAGCGGTGACATCGCTTCGATGGCCTATAACATGCAGATCGCTTTTGCCACTACCGTTGTCGGACTGGTAGCTGGAGCCGTAGGGTTCCTCACTCAACAGGTGAAACAGCGCTGGTATCTTCAGGATATGACCAATCTGGAGTTTCTTTCCGAATTGTTGAACGAAAAACGTGCGGCCCGATGAAACGAAACCTGCTCAGAAAAGAAGAAGATGCCGACCCGATCAGCGTCGTATCGAACCTGTTCGATGTAGCCATGGTATTTGCCGTAGCCTTGATGGTAGCTCTTGTCAGCCGCTACAACATGACCGAAGTGTTCTCTCAGGAAGACTACACCATGGTGAAAAACCCCGGAAAAGAGAATATGGAAATCATCACCAAAGAAGGACAGAAGATCAACCGTTATACTCCTTCGGAAGACCAGCAGAAAAGCGGCAAGAAGGGAAAGAAGGTAGGTATTGCCTATGAATTGGATAACGGGGAAATCATCTACGTCCCGGAAGAATAAGTACTCTCGACAGGACTGTCCCCCGAAAGTTGGCAAACAGCGTATAAAAGGGCATGTCAAGAGTCTGTTTCACCACAGATCAGCAAATCACACAGAGATGCGGTTTACAGATAATCCAAGCAATTATCTTCTCTGTGTAGCCTGCTGTTCTGTGGTGAACTGCTGATATACCCATCCGGCACTCTGCAGACGGGAATTTCAGTATCCGGTTGTCGGCCGGCAAACAAAAGACCTGAACCTTTTTGCCCTCAAACGTTTAAGTCTTTTCAGTGAAACACTTAAGCATTCTCAGCGAAACGTTTAAGTCTTTTCAGAAAACGTTTAAGTCTTTTTCGGAAAACGTTTAAGTCTTTTTCGGAAACTCTTAAATCTTTTTCTCCCCCCACGAATCAAAAGCCCAATGCTGTCTCACGGCTCTGAATAACAACCGGAAACAAACTTTCCGGGAATTCCGCCTTTATGCAAATATCATTTCCTTTCAATTGAAACAGATCAACAACTCTCCAAAAAGAAACCTACTTCTCCTTTTGCCTGCAATTTTTTTGATTACCTTTGTCCCCCGAAAAGACGCAATTCACCCGTTAAAAAGGATATCCCCCATCTAAGACCTAAACCGGAATCGAAGCACTATACAGACACATCAACCGCATTCCCTTCACCGGAAATGTAGAAAAGCAACATGTATGTATCACTGATTTAAGAAAGAGTAAAAAGATCAAAACCTTATGGACATCCACCAAGAATTAAAAGAACTATCTAAATTCCTGTCTGAATATTCCACCAGCCTGATGGCCGTAGGTGTACAGACATCACGCATCGTACGAAACACATCGCGAATTGCCGAATCTTTCGGCTTTTTCTGTGACATGACCATCTTTCAGAAAACCATCATCATGACGTTACGCGACGCCGATAACTCACACTCGTACAGCACAGTAAACAAAATCAAACCCATGGGGCTGAATTTCGCCATCAACTCCGCCCTCAGCACCCTGAGCTGGGAAGCGTATGACGAGCATCTGTCTCTCACTGAACTCCAGCGACGTTATCACGAAATAGTCAGCAAGCCGCGCGAAAGCAAATGGCTCGTACTGATCCTCGTTGCTTTTGCCAATGCGTCATTCTGCCGCCTGTTCCAAGGCGACTTTATTTCTATGGGTATCGTATTCGCCGCCACCCTGGCAGGCTTCTTCGTCCGTACCGAACTAATGGGACGTCACTGGAATCATCTGGCAGTATTCATCATCTCTTCGTTCATCGCCTCGATGATCGGCAGCACAGGCTACCTGATGCACTGGGGAACCACTCCGGATATGGCTTTGGGTACCAGCGTCCTCTACCTGATCCCGGGTGTACCACTGATCAACTCCATCATGGACATCATCGACGGACATGTACTGGCGGGAACATCGAGATTTATTAATGCCTGTCTGCTTATTATTTGTATAGCAATCGGCCTTTCAATGA
Organism: Bacteroides sp. FSHCM14E1; assembly: GCF_019633785.1. Lineage (NCBI taxonomy): Bacteria > Pseudomonadati > Bacteroidota > Bacteroidia > Bacteroidales > Bacteroidaceae > Bacteroides > Bacteroides sp. FSHCM14E1. The sequence continues at coordinate 42,554 of NZ_JADKYL010000006.1, read as the reverse complement.
CCCTTTTAATCACCGGAATCAGCACTTTATGATGAATATAGAATTTATAACCGCCATTATACTCGACGGCGCATTCGCCGCCATTGCCGCCATCGGATTTGCCATCATCTCCAATCCACCCCGAAAAGCCATATTGATCTCTGCTTTTCTGGCGGCCGTTGGGCACGGATTACGCTACTTCCTGATGCATACGCATCTGTTCACGATGGACATCGCCACAGCCTCTTTCTTTGCTGCCGTCTCCATCGGTTTGTTAGCCATCCCCTTTGCCAAGGCAATCCATTGTCCGGCGGAGGTATTCTCGTTCCCGTCTCTCCTGCCGATGATTCCGGGAATGTTCGCTTATAAAAGTATCCTGGCACTGACAAAGTTTATGCAGACCAAGGATGAAACTGCCTCCTTGCAATATCTGGTAGATTTCTTCCACAATGGCAGTACCACTATCTTTGTGTTGTTTGCCCTGGTTGTAGGAGCTGCCGTACCGGTATTTATCTTCCACCGCCAGTCATTCACAGCTACACGTTTACTGAAGAAACTGGTAAAGAAGGGCTGACAGAAAGGCTCACCACAAATTACACGGATTCCCACAGATTAATGATTTATCTTATGGATAAGAACAATCAAAAATCTGTGGGAATCTGTGTAATCTGTGGTGAAAAAAACACCGGAAAACTTCACCTATTTCCTTGCTTCGGCAATGTAAGCCAAGGCTTCGGCACATTTCCCGGTGACATATCCCCAGTCTCCGGCCGTTACTTTATCTTTCGGGAACAATTTGGACCCCATGCCTACGCAGAACGCACCTGCCTTGAACCAAGACGTCAGATTCTCCCTCGTAGGTTCCACCCCACCGGTCACCATCAACTTGGACCATGGCATCGGAGCCATCAGGCCTTTTACAAAATTCGGACCATATACATCTCCCGGAAATATCTTGCAAAGATCACAGCCGGCCTCCTGCGCAAAGCCCACTTCCGAAACCGAACCGCATCCCGGTGTATATGCAATCAGCCGGCGATTGCATATCTTAGCAATCTCCGGATTGAATAGCGGCCCTACCACGAAGTCAGCCCCCAACTGTATATATAAAGCCGCAGTAGCCGGATCGACCACAGAACCGACACCCATAGCCATTTCCGGACACTCACGGGTTGCAAACTTCACGATTCCGGCAAATACCTCCTGGGCAAAATCCCCCCGGTTTGTAAATTCAAAAGCACGGACGCCACCTTCATAACAGGCCTTTAGCACTTTCTTTGCCACTTCCACATCTTCGTGATAGAATACAGGAATCATGCCCGTTGTCCCCATCTTAGTCAGGACAGCCATTTTATCAAATTTAGCCATATCTATTTATTTACAATTGAATTTATCTTTGTACACGTCCACTCGCATCGCCTCCGGCCAGCGCCTCGACTTCTGCCACAGAAACCAGATTGAAGTCTCCGCTGACGGTATGCTTCAATGCCGATGCCGCCACGGCAAATTCAAGCGCTTCACCCTGTGTAGGCTTCGTAAGCAGACCATGGATAATGCCTCCGGAGAACGAATCCCCACCACCTACCCGGTCGACAATCGGATCGATGTCATAGTGCTTGGAAACGTAGAATTCCTTACCATTATAAATCATGGCCTTCCAGCCATTGTGTGACGCGGAGAAAGATTCACGCAGTGTCGAGATAACATAGCTGAATTCAAACTCTTCCGACATACGCCGGAAAATCTCCTTATACCCCTCGGCATCCGTATGTCCGCTTTCCACATCCGCGTCGGGCTTGAATCCCAGACAAAGCTCCGCATCTTCTTCATTACCGATGCAGACATCTACATACTTCATCAAAGGTTTCATCACGGATTGTGCCTTCTCCTTTGTCCACAGCTTCTTACGGAAATTCAGATCGACCGACACGGTCACCCCGTGACGCTTGGCAGCCTCACATGCCAAACGGGTCAATTCGGCTGCTTTGTCCGAAATGGCGGGAGTAATACCCGACCAATGAAACCAATCGGCTCCCTCCATAATCCTGTCAAAATCGAAATCCGCCGCATCGGCTTCGGCAATGGCGGAATGCGCACGATCGTAAATCACCTTACTGGGGCGCATGGCAACACCGGTTTCCAAATAATAGATGCCGACACGGTCGCCTCCCCTGGCAATATAATCTGTCATCACACCATATTTGCGGAGTGCATTTACAGCCGACTGCCCTATTTCATGTTCAGGCAGCTTGGTTACAAAATAAGCATCATGGCCATAATTAGCGCAGCTCACAGCTACGTTAGCCTCACCCCCACCGTACACCACATCGAAAGAGTCCGATTGAACAAAACGAGTATTTCCCGGAGGAGATAACCTGAGCATGATTTCGCCTAACGTAACGACTTTCTTTCTCATCATAATTCTATATTTAGTTAGTTTTGAGTTTAATTTGTTTCTATTCTAAAACGATCGATCTTAATTGTTCAGTTACAATTTATTATTCACCCCCCAATCTTCTCAATAACATACTGGATATATGAACAATAGCAATGTATAAAATAGACACCGGCAAAGTCCGTGTGCGGACACAAAGATACACAGATTTTCATGATTACAAAAATTATTATATATTTGTGTCCATAGAAATAAAACTATTATTGTGTCCGGGCACAAAACCCCGCATAAATAAAGAAGACGCATGAATAAATTGCCAGAAAGAATCAGAATCAAGGATATTGCCCGTTTGGCAAACGTATCTGTAGGAACTGTCGACCGCGTGCTCCACGGCCGTAGCGGAGTATCGGAAGCAAGCCGGAAACGGGTGGAAGAAATCCTGAAGCAACTGGACTACCAGCCCAATATGTATGCCAGTGCGCTGGCCTCCAACAAGAAATACACTTTTGCCTGCCTGTTACCCAAGCATCTGGAAGGTGAATACTGGACAGACGTGCAGAAAGGTATCCGTGAAGCGGTTAGCACATATTCCGATTTCAATATCTCAGTGGACATCACTCACTACGATCCTTATGATTACAATTCGTTTGCAGCAACCAGCCGGGCTGTCATTGAAGAACGCCCGGACGGAGTGATGTTTGCTCCTACCATACCGCAATACACAAAAGAATTCACCGATGCACTGAACGAGTTGGGTATACCTTATATATACATCGATTCACAAATAAAAGATGTCCCTCCCCTCGCCTTCTTCGGTCAGAACTCCCACCAAAGCGGATACTTTGCGGCACGTATGCTGATGCTGCTTGCCGGAAACGACCGGGAGATCGTGATTTTCCGTAAGATACACGAAGGGGTGATCGGATCGAACCAGCAGGAAAACCGTGAAATCGGTTTCCGCCAATATATGCGGGAACATCATCCCGACTGCAATATCCTTGAACTCGACCTGCACGCCGACCCGAACATTGAAGACAACCGTATGCTGGACGACTTCTTCAGCGAACATCCGAAAGTAAAGAACGGGATCACGTTCAATTCGAAAGTATACATCATCGGTGAATACTTGAAAATGCGTCGGAAAAATGATATCAACCTGATCGGTTACGACCTGCTCGAACGGAACGTGGCTTGCCTGAAGGAGAGCACCGTCTCTTTCCTGATTGCCCAGCAACCCGAGTTGCAAGGATTCAACAGTATCAGGACTCTATGTGACCACCTGATATTCAAAAAGGAGGTGACATGCACCAACTACATGCCAATTGACCTTCTGACCAAAGAAAACATCGACTATTATAACTTTTCCCTCTTCAGATAAACCATATCCCGGAGCAAAATTCCATCTTCACAGATGGGATGATCATAATGGTCGGTAAAGAAATTCTCAACGCGGTGGGAAGGGACAAATCCGCAAGACTGATAGAACGAAAGTGAGTGTGGAGTATCGCCCGTCCCCACAAACATAACCGAGCATCTGTCCGAATAGTGACGGAACAAGAATTCAACCAGATATCTGCCGTAGCCCTTGCGCTGGCTCTCCGGATAAGTCGCGATATTCTTCAGTTCGTAAATACCTTCCCCCTCGTTGGTCACCACACAAGCCGCTCTGAGCTCTCCCCCGTCGTACAAGGTAAACATCTCCCCACGTTCCAGATAGCGGTCCACCATATCCTCCTGTTCGTCTGCCAGCAGGAGCAAATCGAGGAAACGCTTCTTGTCAGAAAACACTTGCTCTACCTTCATTTCCTTTCTCCTTCCCTGTGTTCAAGAATCACCGTCATGTGGTCCAGTGCCCAGCCTACCAACGCCTCTACATGCGGAATCAGACTGCGTCCCGTCTCCGTCAGGCAATACTCCACTCGTGGGGGCACCTCCGCATACACCTTTCGTTGTACCAGTCCGTCGGTTTCCAGTGTTCGAAGCGTGACAGTCAGCATCCGTTGCGAAATGTCATCAATCGTTTTATGAATGTCACTGAAGCGCATCGTTCCGTTCGCGTTCAGCGTCACCAATACCAGCATCGACCACTTGTCGCCCAGCCGGCACAGTACGTCCCTGATAGGACATGTCCCTGTAGGATGAAAATTTTTCATTTTTTAATCTTTTCTATTCCATTGAGTTCCAGCAATAGTTATCTCTATGTAAGTTCCTTATTCTGAAGTTCGTTCTTGTTTATCCGCACAGAGAAACATACATTTGCAAGCACAAAAGTAATAAACTTACGAAAGATAACTATTGTTTCACTTAATAATTTATGTTATGGCAAAGAAAGTTGCAGTATTAGCAGTCAATCCGGTCAACGGATTCGGTTTGTTCCAGTATCTGGAAAGTTTTTTCGAGAATGGTATTCCGTACAAAGTATTCGCGGTGTCAGATACCCGGGAGATCAAGACCAATTCCGGCATCACCCTGTTTGCCGATGACGTGATAGCCAATCTCAAAGGGCATGAAGACGAATTTGACGCACTTGTATTCGCTTGTGGCGACGCAGTGCCGGTATTCAAAGACAATGCAGGAAAGGCCTACAATGTAGACCTGATGGAAGTAATCAAAGCATTTGGCGAAAAAGGCAAACTTATGATCGGCCATTGTGCCGCCGCCATGATGTTCAATTTCACCGGAATCACCGCCGGAAAGAGGCTGGCCGTCCACCCGCTTGCCAAACCCGCTATACAGACGGGACAGGCGACTGACGGGAAATCGGAAATTGACGGTAACTTCTATACCGCACAAGATGAAAACACCCTTTGGACAATGATGCCTCAGCTGATTGAGGCTTTGAAGAAGTAACGCTGGACACCTCCGTTACAGCACTTATCACGACAGTGTGCCGGAAGCTATTCATAACGCCCCGTCTGCTTCCCGGCACACTTTGTGTTTTCCACCCTCACTCGATCTTCTGCCTCAACCTTTTCATATAATCAAGTAAAAACAGGTCATAATTCATTTATTATTAATACTTTTACAGTCGAATAAACAAAACATCGCCATCATTCAATAGAATTTTATGACTACCTCCTTTGGAGTAACATCCATTTTCTGTACCCCATTGCTGAGAAAACTGTTGGTTCTTTTCACATGTTTCCTATCAGTAAGCCCTGTATCCGCCCAAAAAGAGGCAATGAATACCAAAGACTATATTCTGGTCATTAACACCTATACGGAAGCCTTCGCATGGAGCAACCGCCTGATCTTTACAGCAACCGAATTTGTCAAGGATGATCCTCACTTAGCCATTTATGCCGAACACATGAATCTCTTGATGATGGATAATGACAGTACACTGTGTGAATTCAAGACCAACCTGTTCGAGAAGTATGGTTCCCATTCTCCGCGCGCGCTATTATTGCTGGGTAATTCCACCTTGATGTTGCGGGACGACTTCAGAAAGGTATGGGGTGATGTCCCGATCATACTCTGCTCCGAAAAAGACTACATCGGTCCCAGAGAATATTATTTGAAGAAACACCCCGTCCCTCCGTCCGAACGAATCCCGCTGACCGAACTGGCCCAACCCTATAACCTCGTCCTTCTTTACTCCAACCAATACATTCGTGAGAACCTGGAGTTAATGTTTCATATCCTTCCCGATATGAAAAAGCTGATTTATGTAGGCGATCAGAGATTCGTCAATCAAACAAACAGTATAGAAATACAGGAAGTATTACAATCCAGCCATCCCGGAGTCCAATATACTTTTTTATCTCCTGAGAATATTCTGGAAACCAACCAACTGATCGACTCTCTCAACTTTGTCGATCCCCGGACCACCGGCATCCTGTTTTCTTCCTGGTTCTATAAGCGGAAGTTTGCGGGCAACACTTCACTGTCTATCGTATCACCCAAAATTGTTTCTACTGTTTCACCTCCCCTGTTTGCCCTCAGCACCATTGACGTAAAAGACAAAAGCAGCGGGATGACCGGAGGATATTCTTACAATCAGACAGAATTCGACAAGCGGCTTCTCGGTATATTTTCCTATGTACTGAATGGCAGGCAACCCCGCACCCTCCCTTACTATTATCCTCTGGACGGTATGCCCATCATCAATTATGAGACACTGATCCATAAAGGATTTTCTCCCGACTTATGTCCGGCCAACACGTATTTCATCAACAAACCGCGCACCTTCTGGGAACAATACAGCTACTTCCTTATAGGTACATGCATCTCCATCGTCCTGCTCGTCCTGTTTTTCCAGTACCGCATCCGCACACTGAACAGGCTCAAGAAAACACAGTTGAAAGAGATAGAGACCATGACCAGCTATAAAAACCTGATCAACAACATGCCCATCCTCTATATGCAGGAAAAGCTGATAACAAACGAACAAGGTATAGGCATAGATTTGATCTACCTGAACGTAAACCCCCATTTCGAACAGAATTTTTTCCGCAGAGAAGATGCGGTAGGCAAGAAAGCAAGTGAGATGTTTCCCGAATCCCTCCCCGAGTTCCTGCACTTCATCCAGATGTCACTCAAGGAAAACCGGGTCGTTACTTTCCCATACTATTTCAAGAAAATCAATCGGTTCTATGATATCGTCCTCAAAGGTACCCATCAGAATAACGTGGTTGATATTTTTTGTCTGGACAGTACCGAATTACACCTGGCACAACAAAAACTGACCGCCACCAACCACAAGCTGTCGATGGCATTGGATGTGGCAAATATCATTCCATGGAAATGGGATCTGCTCAGCAAAACCATCCTGTGTGACATCAACAAACCCATCGAACTCAGTTCACCCGGCAACAGCGTGAACGACGAGCAACTGGCCGTGCCGGACACGCAATACTTCTCAAAGATATTCAAAGAAGACCGCAAACGGGTGGAACAGGCATACAAAGACCTGATTGAAGGTCGCACGGACAAGGTAAAGGAGGAATACCGGGTTATCAACGTACAGAACCACACCCACAAAGTGGAATGGGTAGAAGCTCAGGCCGCCGTAGAATCCCGCGACGAAAACGGAAATCCTACCACGCTGGTAGGCTCTTCACTGGTCATTACCAAACGAAAAAAGATGGAGATGGAACTTACCACGGCCAAAGACCGCGCCGAAGAATCCAACCGTCTGAAATCGGCTTTCCTTGCCAACATGAGCCATGAAATCCGTACTCCGCTGAATGCCATCGTAGGCTTTTCGGGTATCTTGGCATCTACCGATGAGGAAGAAGAAAAACGGGAATACGTCAACATCATCGAAAATAACAACACCCTGCTCTTACAACTGATCAGCGACATCCTCGACCTGTCGAAAATAGAAGCCGGCACCCTTGAGTTCCAATACTCCAACGTCGAGCTGAATGCCGTAATGAAAGAGCTGGAAAGCACGTTGCAGCTCAAGATGAAATCCGAAGCCGTGAAATTGGAATTCGTACCTCCGGCAGACCGCTGCCTGGTTCATCTGGAAAAGAACCGTGTTTCCCAGCTGATCATCAATCTGGTGACCAATGCCATCAAGTTCACCGAGAAAGGGAGTATCCGCTTTGGCTACGAGCTTCGCGAAAAAGAGCTTTATTTCTACGTTGCCGACACCGGTTGCGGCATTGCCAAGGACGAGCAGGAAAGCATATTCGGCCGATTCGTCAAACTGAACAGTTTCGCACAAGGCACAGGGCTCGGACTATCCATCTGCCAGACACTGGTCAACCACATGGGCGGACACATCGGTGTGGAGTCTGAGAAAGGTAAAGGTTCCACATTCTGGTTTACCCTCCCTTACGAAGCCGCATCGACAGCTGAACCTGTCCGGAAAACAGTTATACAGCCCATTGCGGTAGAGAAAGACAAACTGACCATCCTGATTGCCGAAGACAACGAAAGCAACTTCAGGTTATTTGAGTCCATCCTCCGCCAGGATTACCGCCTGCTTCATGCCTGGGACGGCCGCGAAGCCGTAGAAATATTCCGCAAAGAAGATCCGCAGATTATCCTGATGGACATCAACATGCCGGTCATGGACGGATATGAAGCCACTAAAGAGATCCGTAAATATTCGGCCAAAGTACCTATCATCGCAGTTACGGCCTTTGCCTACGCTTCGGACGAACAGCGGGTGATGGAAAGCGGTTTCGACGGATACATGCCCAAACCCATCAATGCGCGCCAGTTACAGGCACAGCTCAAAGAGATTATGCAGAAACGGATCATCCTGCTATAACAACAGGATGACCCGTTTTTAAGGTCTTTATTCGTGTTTACAGCCACTTCGTAAACCGCTTCACATACCATTGTTTAATAAGCTGCGTCAGCACACAATAGCTCAGCAGGATGCCTGCCAACCAGGGGAAATAACTGAGCGGCAACGGCATCAACCCGATGGAAGCCCCAAACTGCGTGAAGGGAATGACGATTCCCAGAACCATGATGACGGACGTTAGTCCTAATACCGGCCAGGATGCCGTACTCTGAATAAACGGGATCTTGCGGGTACGGATCATATGTACAATCAACGTTTGCGACAGCAAGCCCTCTACAAACCAACCGGACTGGAAGAGAGTCTGATGTTCGGGAGAGTTGCAACCGAACACATACCACATGACCAGAAATAAGGCTATGTCGAAAATAGAACTGACCGGACCGATAAAAATCATAAAACGGCTCAGGTCGGATGCATCCCATTTGCGCGGCTTCATCAGGTACTCCGGATCCATCCGGTCGAACGGAATGGTGGACTGCGACGTATCGTACAGCAGATTCTGAACAAGCAGATGAACAGGCAGCATAGGCAGGAAAGGCAGAAAGGCACTGGCAGCCAGCACGCTGAACATATTGCCAAAGTTAGAACTGGCAGTCATCTTGATGTACTTCATAATGTTGCCAAACGTTCTGCGTCCCTCTATCACTCCATCTTCAAGCACCATCAGATCCTTCTCCAGCAGAATGATGTCGGCACTCTCCTTGGCGATGTCCACAGCCGTATCCACAGATATACCCACATCGGACTGGCGCAGGGCGGAAGCATCATTGATGCCGTCACCCAGAAAGCCCACCGTATGTCCCAATTCCTGCAGCAAGGTAATGATACGGGTCTTCTGCATGGGAGCCAGCTTCGCAAACACGGTAGTCTGCCGTATTCTCAACTTCAGTTCTTCATCCGTCAGCCGCTCTATCTCCGTACCGTTCAGCGTACAGGCCGTATCGACTCCCACCTGACGGCAGATGGTACGTACGACCGCTTCGTTATCACCGGACAGCACTTTCACATCGACTCCATGGCTATGGAGCTGCCGGATGGCATTGGCTGCCGAAGGTTTGGGAGGGTCGAGAAAAGCGAGATAACCGATCAGCACCATTCCGGATTCGTCTTCGACAGAAAAATCATGTTCTTTTTCTACCCAACTCTTTTGTGCCACCGCCAGCACACGCATACCTTCTTTGTTCATCTGCTCACTGATGACAAAGGCTTTCCGCCGCAGCTCATCGGTCAACTCGTGAACGGTTTTGCCGAACTCTGCATGAGTGCAGATTGCAAGCATCTCCTCTACCGCTCCCTTGGTGATGATCTGACGCTTCCTCTGTTCGTCTTCCACCACCACGGACATACGTCGGCGGGTAAAGTCGAATGGGATTTCGTCTACCTTGGTATAAGCATCCCTGAGATAATCCAACTGTAACTCACGAACATGTGAAAGGATGGCACGATCCATCAGATTCTTCAGCCCCGTCTGGAAATAACTGTTGAAATAGGCATGACGGAGTACGCGGCACTCGTGATCCTCGCTCCCGTCAGCATTGATAAACTTTTCCAGCACAATGTGGTCGCGGGTCAGTGTCCCGGTCTTATCGGTGCAAAGAATGTCCATCGCCCCGAAATTCTGGATGGCGTTGAGGTTCTTGACAATGGTCTTTTTCTTAGCCATAGAGACAGCTCCTTTGCTCAGGTTAGCGGTGACAATCATCGGAAGCATCTCAGGAGTCAGTCCCACGGCTACGGAAATGGCAAAAATAAAGGCTTCGAACCAGTCGCCTTTCGTCACTCCGTTGATGAGAAACACCAGAGGCACCATCACCAGCATGAAACGGATCAGCAAAAGACTGACATTGCTGATTCCTTTATCGAATGCCGTCTGCGCACGTACGCCGACGATACTCCGGGCGATGGTGCCCAGATAGGTATCTCGCCCTGTACCGAAAACAATGGCACGTGCCGAACCGCTCACTACATTGGAGCCCATGAAGCAAATATCATCAAGCTCGACCACACTACCGGAACGGTGACGATCCTCCGCCAATACGGCACACTTCTCTATGGCATCGGATTCTCCGGTCAACGAGGACTGGCTGACGAACAGGTCTTTCGACTCGATGACGCGGACATCGGCCGGAATCATATCTCCGGCAGCCAGACAGATGATGTCTCCCGGCACCAAATCTGTAATGTTGATCTCGTACGACTCCGGGGCACCGCTACGAATGACGGATGCGGTATTTTTCACCATCTTTTGCAAAGCATCCGAAGCCTTGCCGGAGCGCCACTCCTGCGAGAAGCGCAACACGACACTCAGCATCACCATACTTCCGATGACAAGGATACTGGTCCACTCCCGCTCTTCGGGCCGGGCCATCCAGACGTCGAGCACCAACGACACAAGCACAAGTGCCATCAGTACACCGATAAAGGGGTTGATAAAGGTTTTGCAAAACATCAGAAGCGGATTGGGGTGCGTCTCTTGCACGATTTTATTCTCACCGCAGCTTTTAAGCCGCTCTTCCGCATCCTCCTCCGAGAGTCCGTGGGGGGTAGTACAAAAATAGCCATACACCAACTTCAGCGGTTGGGTTGCTGCCAGAAATACCTTCTCGGTATTGAACTGCACAGTCTTGTCTGTTTGTTTCTTTCTAAAAATCATCATAGTACATTTTTTTTAGAGATACGGGGCCGCTCCCTATTGGAAGAATCCCATTCATTCATTTGCCTTTACAGTACAAAGGTAGGGAGCTCCCCGCAAAAGGGGCGTTAGAGAACGATTAGAGTACTATTAGAGTTTTATTAGAGTTTCTTCAGATATGAGGAATTTCCACCGTATAGACCGTACCTTCACCCGGCTGGCTATTGACGGTGATTTCACCCTTATGGGTATGTATGATCTTTTGAGTCAACATCATCCCGATGCCGTTTCCACGGGCATAGTCTTTATTGCTTCCCCGATAGAAAGGAGAAAACAGGTGTTGCATGTCATCGGCATTCATACCGATACCCGTGTCCGAAAAGCGGATAACAGACTTTTGCTCCCAAAAGCTGATCTGGACAAAAGAAGTGTGATTGGCGGAGAACTTGCAATTGTTCTCCATCAGGTTGACAAAAGCTGTTTTCAACAGATAGCCGTTGCCCAACACCGTGAGGACGGAGTCGTCATCGGCTTCTTCGCCGAATATCAATTCGATGGTATAGTCGGGGTTGGCTTTCATCACCATCTCACGGGCATCGAGCAGAAGCTCGTCCAGACGGATCTCTTCCAATTTGATCTGCTCGGGCAGATAATCGGCCTTGGCCAGATTGAGCAACCCTTCGGAAAGTTTCACCAACTTACGCGAATCGTCGAGCGCATTACCGATGGCACGGCGATATTCTTCGGAAGAACGCTCTTTCAGCAGAGCCAGTTCAAGTTCGGCAATCAGGGCAGCCATGGGAGTACGCAGTTCATGGGACACATTGCTGACGAACATTTTCTGAGAATCGAAAGACTGTTCCAGCCTTTCCAGCATCCGGTTGAAGGTGGTGGCAAGTTCGCCCAATTCATCTTTTTCGTCCTTCACCGGCACACGCAGGTCGAGACGGGAAGCAGAAATAGCTTCCACCTCCCCGAGAATATCGGACACAGGAGCCAGGGCACTCCGCGAAAGCAGGTAACCGACTCCCGCCAAAAGAGCGATACCTAAAAAGAAAAGAACAATCAGCATGGTCTGCAAAGAGTGTTGCTTGGCATATCCGTAACCATCGAAAGCAGCCGCTGTGATGACGTAAGGTTTACCATGGAACGTGTAAAGGAGCCCGATGACCTGATAACCGTCCTGATAAAACTCGATAGATTTATTTTGCAAAATTCGGTCGATCATCTCAGGGGTCTCTTTCACCAGGTCGATCTGCTTGGCATCATGATAAAGCAAATGGAAAGTAGTATCGTAGATGGCTACCTCCACTTCATTGATAAATTCGCGGTTGTTGAGGTAAATGGACTGCATGGTCTTGGCATCCACCCGGTTGTCGAGGAAAAGGTTGGCTTTGGTGATGCCTTCCTTTTTCAGGTCACGGAAGAATTCATTGCTCCGGTTCCGCTCCGAAAACAGATAGATAGCAGCTACCAGCAACAGAAAAACGGCTGCCGTGAAACCGGTATAGCGGAGAGTGAGCCGGGTACCTATCTTCATAACTCCTGTCTGAATATAAAGCCCATACCGGGTTTGGTATGGATCAGTTTCACATCATAGTCCCGGTCTATCTTTTTGCGGAGATAGTTGATGTACACATCGATAAAGTTGGTGCCCGTATCGAAATGGGTATTCCACACCTTGTCGGCTATTTCAACACGGGTAAGTAACCGTTCGGGGTTCTCGGCCATATAAAGCAACAGGTTATACTCTTTGGGAGAGAGTTTGATCTCCCTCTCCTGCCGATAGACGGTTTTTGTCTGCCGGTCGATGCGCAAGTCCGCATAGACGAGTTCCGTAAGTTGTGTTTCGGGTATACCGGGAAGTCGTCGTTTCAGCAATACCTTGATACGGGCATCGAGTTCGCGGAAATCGAAAGGTTTCACCATATAGTCGTCAGCCCCGGCATCGAAACCGTCGAGCTTATCATCCGTTGTGCCCAACGCTGTCAGCATCAGTACCGGAACCCGGTTATTGATGTTCCGTATCTCTTTACAGAGTTCGAAACCACTCATCTTCGGCAAGATTACATCGGAAATGACCATCTGAAACTCTCCGGCACGGAACAGGCGCAACCCCCAAACTCCGTCGTAGGCAAGTTCCACCTGATAGCCGGACTCTTCGAGACCGCGCTTCAACAGTTCCGCCACACGCTGTTCATCTTCCACAACCAGTATCTTTATCATGATGCAATCCCTCCTTACCGTTAGTTATCAATTCACCGGGCACAAAGATAAACACATAATGATAAATCCTCAACAGTATCGGCGTTTATTTATCCCTTCTCGTTCCGGCCGCATCCGATGCTTGATTCATGCCTACAGCGAACTACCGGCTAACGGGGAGAATGACTTAACGGGTATTGCTGTCGATAATGGGTATTGTGACCTAAATCATTTCATCAAGAGTTTCAAACGCTTTACCGGAAAAACGCCGTTACAATATTACAAACAAAATACAGACACCGCCGGAAAATAAACAGGGTGTAGCCATCCGGTCCGGATAGCTACACCCCAAGGTACCTAAGGCTACACCCTCCCCCCGGTTGGGTGTAGTCCTATTGTTCCTGCACGGCATAAACCACTTCGTGCGCTTCTGTCAACCGGGGAACCTCCAGTTTATCCAACATCGCATCCAGAACCGGCTCCGGCACTTTATATTCGCGTATGCCGTTTTGCCGCCGCCAGACGGAGTAAGGTTTCTCTATATAGACTATTTTCACCCGTGCCCCATAGGTGATGAACAAATCGACCAACTGGGCACGTCTTTGGCGGGTCACGTTGGTGGCATTCCAAATAAAGTCCTGTCCCTTCCGGAGGTAGCCCCGTGCCTGCTCTTTGGCCGTTTGTGCCACCCAGCCGTTAGCCGCTTTATCCGTGGGGCTGAGTTTATGTTCACGTCGGATAGCATCCAGACTGACAACCGGCATATCGGCACATCGAGACTCTATATAATAGTCTTTCCCCATACCGGGCAGGCCTGCAAGCAAAGTAACCTCACATCTGAAATCATCGTGGGGGACATAATCGATATAAGCCTGATTCGTATGAAAATAATGGAAGCGGGCCGTATCACCGGCAAATGCCCGGGCTTTCCCCCAGCATTGCTGTTCACGGCAAAACATTTCAAAGAATTCGGTAGCTTCCAGCAGTATTTCCCTGTCCGTGCAGATACGCCCGCAAATATCGGCCACAGCCAACTGTTTCAGTAACGAAGTGTCCAGCCTCAGCGAAGCTTCACAAGCATGTTTCAAGGGATCTTCCCGTTCCATCAGCCAGATAGGCAAACCATGATGGCGTACCAGAGAGGCAATATGCTCGCGAATACCGAAAGGCGTAGAAATATCCCTGTAAAGGAGGGTGCGTACAGTAGCTTCCCCCCGCTTCGCATGATTTTTGGAGGTGATCTGCCCATTGCCTTCATCGACCGAAGTCGAACGCTTTTCTACATCGTGAAGCAAAGCGGCTGCCCAAAGGATCTCCCGGTCCTGCTCCGCAAGCCTCAGATAGGAAGGCTGTTGCTGCAATGCCTCGAGTACCATGCGGGTATGTACGGCTACACTTCCCTCGGCATGATGCAAAGCGTGCTGGGGAACCAGATCCATATCCCGCACCCAGCTGAACTGCTGTACCAGTGAATCCCAATCTTTCCGTTCTGTCAATCTCCAAATCATTCGTTACCTCCTTTCTCTTGTTTCGACTCCCACACCAGGCGGGCACGCTTCCAATGCCGTGTCCAATGCTCGTCTGTCTGCACATGCCCCTGACGGACATACTTAAACACATTACGGGCAAAGTCTGCGGTAAGATACTCGTCGGCATTGCGGGTTACTACCCCTTCACGGGTACAGTCCATCCCTGTCAGCGCATCGCGCGATCCGAAGACACTTGGTTCCCCGGCCAGGCAGATGACATGCTGTTTCAGGGTTTCGGCTGTTAGTCCGTTTACACGCTCCGTACACAATTCGGGTACAGTAGGCAAATCGAACAAAGCAGCATAAAACTTCACCTCTTCCCACGACAGCCATTTGTCGAGACAGCGGACTGCGAACACATAAAAATGGGTTTCCAGCCGCTTGTACTCGATGGAATGAACAGCATACAGATTCTCGCCGAAGAGTTCAATATCTCCCAAGTCATTCTTCAACAACTCCCAACGCTGACGCAACTGGCTCGTCCATGGTGAAGTGGTAGGAGCAGCATGCGAACGGGCAAAAACCCCGTATCTGCTTAAACAATTATTCTCCCCATCCAGTTTTTCGGTATGGACCAGCGTGTTTATCTCCCGGATATCCTCCCAATAGGTATGATTGATTCGGTCGTCACTCGTCGTCCCGGGAGAGAACGGATAGTGGTAGGTACGACCATATTTTTCTGATAACATAGCTTTTTCTTTTAATCGTTAATACTCAAAACCGGAGCTCTTCTTGAATGACCTTCACCGGGTTTCCCCTTTGAAGGCTGTTGTGGTTACTCCAGTTAGCCTGTGCCTGAATCATTGCCTGCTCTACATTCCAAGCAGTCAGCTTGACCAGCAATCGTTCGGTGGCCAGTTTCTTATTCTGCCATTGTGAACGTTGGTCGGATGCCACTACACTGATTCCGCTGGGAATATGGACAGCCCTTACAGCAGATTCCGTCTTATTGACATGCTGTCCGCCGGGTCCGGAAGCCCGCAAAGTTTCATAACGGATTTCATTTTCGGTTGCCTCACGGCTTTCGGACAGCAAGAAGGTCTGCACACCGACAAACCAATTTTTGCGTCTGTGATGAATCCGGTACGGGCTACGGGCAATCCACAACACGGTTCCCTCCCACTCTTCCACCAGTGTATCGCAACCTGCACCTTCAAGTGCAATGACTGCCGACAGCAATGTACGGTTGGCAGGACCGGCTTCTTTTTCCACTATTTCCACTTTCAGTTTCCGGGTCTGGGCCTGTTTTAATATTCTCTCAAGCACTAATGCCACTACACGGCAACACTCCACGGGACCACGTCCCGAAGTGATTTGTAAATACGTCTTTTCCATCATTCTACTCTTTATTCATTCGTACGATACAGGGCATAAAGGTACCCTGAATTTCCACCAATGCCTCCTGAGTCTGCATCACCCGGTCAATGTCTTTGTAAGCCAACGGCATTTCTTCGACACTACCGCCAATCAGTGTCACGCCGGCCTGCGAAAGATACTTCTTCAGTGCTGACTGGGTAAAACTGTCTTTCGCTTTTTGGCGGGACATGGCGCGTCCTGCTCCATGAGAAGCGGAACAAAGGGCTTCACCCACTCCTTTTCCACATACCAGATAACCGGGGGTGGCCATACTTCCGGGAATCAGTCCCGGAAGGCCCTTCTGAGCCGGAGTTGCTCCTTTACGGTGTACAATGGCAGTTTGTCCGGAAGCAAGTTCCTCCTTCCATGCAAAGTTATGATGGTTGTTCACATTGGCCAGAGGTTTCAGTCCCAGAGCTTTGGCCAGATTCAGATGAATCCGTTCATGGCAGGCACGGGCATAATCGCCTGCCAGATTCATACTAAGCCAGTATTCCTGCCCCTCTTCCGTATCCAATCCCAACCAGGCAAAGTGCTGAGCCTCGCGGGGCAAGCGACAGATGTCACGGGCCAGCAGACTGTAATGCTTGGCAATGGCAGCACCCAGTCCCCGTGAACCGGAATGGGAAAGCAAAGCCGCATAACTACCCTCCGGAACTCCTAAGACATTGTCCGCCTGCAAGCTGATCCTGCCAAACTCCACAAAATGATTTCCACCACCGGAACTTCCCAGCTGTCGCACCGCTTTGCCATGCAGCCCTCTCAGCAATTCAGTCATTCGGAACTCTTCCCGGTCAAGTACCTCGTGTTCCTGAACAAAAGGCAACCCGCCATCCATGCCGAAATGAGTGAATTCTTTCAGCGCTTCTTTCATCTGATGCGAATAACGCCTTAGAAAGTCTTCCCCGGTATCAAACAGGGTAAGACTCATCCGGCAACCTATATCAACTCCCACCGCATACGGAATGACTGCATTATCCGTAGCCAATACTCCTCCTATGGGTAATCCGTAACCGGCATGTGCATCGGGCATCAACGCTCCGGC
Organism: Bacteroides sp. FSHCM14E1; assembly: GCF_019633785.1. Lineage (NCBI taxonomy): Bacteria > Pseudomonadati > Bacteroidota > Bacteroidia > Bacteroidales > Bacteroidaceae > Bacteroides > Bacteroides sp. FSHCM14E1. The sequence goes on along the minus strand of NZ_JADKYL010000006.1, from coordinate 25,148 downwards.
AAGAGTGACCGGAAGGCGCATAGCCAGATTCATCTGTTGTTTGGCCAATGTTTCAATATGCTTGCTTCCGTATGTTTTATAAGCCAAAGGCTCGTCGAGCAAATCATACGACGTAAAACTTTTTTCGACTAAAGTAGGAGAAAGTTGTTCGGCCAGTTTACTCCATACTTCGTTGTTTTTATATATTTCGGGATTTCCGAGTACATCGCCCAGGATAGCCAATATCCGCTCTTTTGTCTCGTGTTTACAATACTTGTTGACGAGGGCAACGGCCAGACTACGGGCCACGTTGTCTCTATATCCCAGTTTGCTTAAATCTTTCAAACGTATTCCCATACTGTTTTTCTTTCGCATACAATACCGGCTACCTGCCACGGGCAGGCAACAGACAATATGCGGGATACCAATACTTTAGAAAAGGATATAACACATCCTGTTCACAGCATTGAAGTGAATAATAAATAAATTAAACGTGATTGTGGAACTAATCAACCTGCATCGCCAGCAGCAGAATTGCGATGCGTATAAAAAAACAAAGTTGCAAAGCCCCATCCTCCCGACGGGTCAACTCAGTTCCAAGTTTGAAGATATTATTTCTCTGACATAATTAAAACCCTTTCCGATTATTTAAAGGGTGAATACTCTGTTTATCGGCGGCAAAAGTAATAGTTCTTTTTATTCCCGCAAAACAAAAAGACATTTTTTTTCAGGAACAGTACCCATATTCATGAAAAAGCGGCACGAATCACTTCGCACCGCCCCTGTTGCTAACTCGCACCAAAGCTTCCCGCCTCACAGCGTTCTTCTCCGGAAATTTTTAAATGCATGAAGCGGTTAGCGTTAATCTTTATATTGTCGGTGCAAAATTACCGTTTTTCTCCCTATCATTCACTATCTTTGCACCTCAAAATTTTAAGAATCATTCAATGATAAACGAAGAAAAGATACATAAAAGCACTTCAGGCTGGTGGGCACTCAGCCCTTTATTCGTGTTCTTGTGCCTCTATCTGGTCACCTCCATCCTGGTGAACGATTTCTACAAAGTTCCTATAACGGTGGCCTTCCTCATCTCGTCGTGCTATGCCATCGCCATCACACGGGGACTGAATCTGGAACAACGCGTCTATCAGTTCTCGGTAGGAGCTTCCAATAAAAATATCATGCTGATGGTGTGGATATTCATTCTGGCAGGAGCCTTTGCGCAGAGTGCCAAGCAGATGGGAGCCATCGATGCCACTGTAAACCTCACACTCCATATTCTGCCGGATAACCTTTTATTGGCAGGCATTTTTCTGGCTTCTTGCTTCATCTCCTTATCTATCGGTACCAGCGTGGGAACCATCGTGGCACTGACTCCCGTTGCCATCGGACTGGCGGAAAAAACCGGCATAGACCTGCCGTTTATGGTAGCGGTGGTAGTGGGCGGATCATTCTTCGGAGATAATCTTTCGTTCATCTCCGACACAACCATTGCCTCGACCAAGACACAGGAATGCGTGATGCGTGATAAGTTCCGGGTAAACTCCATGATCGTAGTGCCTGCCGCACTGGTGGTATTAGGTATCTATATCTTTCAGGGACTTTCGGTAGCTGCTCCGCCACAGGTACAGGAGATCGAATGGGTGAAAGTGATTCCTTACCTTATCGTATTGGGAACGGCCATAGCCGGAATGAACGTAATGTTGGTCTTGATAATAGGCATCTTCACCAGTGGTGTAATCGGTATCACTACAGGCAGCCTCGGATTCTTCGATTGGTTCGGAGCTATGGGAACGGGCATTACCGGAATGGGTGAACTGATCATCATCACTCTGCTGGCGGGTGGAATGCTTGAAACCATCCGCTACAACGGAGGAATAGATTTCATTATTAACAAACTGACCCGGCATGTAAACGGAAAACGGGGAGCAGAACTCAGCATTGCCGCACTGGTGAGCATTGCCAACCTCTGCACGGCTAACAATACGATCGCTATCATCACTACCGGACCGATTGCTAAAGATATCGCGAAGAAGTTTCATCTGGACCGAAGAAAGACAGCGAGTATCCTCGATACTTTCTCGTGCCTCGTACAGGGGATCATCCCTTACGGAGCACAAATGCTGATTGCTGCCGGACTGGCACAGATCTCTCCGCTCAGTATCATCGGAAACCTGTATTATCCGTTTACAATGGGTATCTGTGCGCTGCTGGCCATTCTATTCCGTTATCCGAGGAGGTATTCCTGAATAGCGGACGGCTTACTTCCGGATATTCTGTAAATAGGCTTCGAGCGATTCATCTTTGCCCAATCCTAGCTTCTTGCGGATACGGCTTCGTCCGGAATTGACACTGGCACGCGAAATTCCTAAAGCAAGGGCTATCTCGTCAGTGCTCTGATTCAGCAAAATCAGCATACAAAGCAGTTCGTCGTTACGGGTCAGTTCGGGGCATTGGCAGCGCAAAGCGGGCAAATAATGGGGATAGAGTGCGGCAAACGAAAAGCTCAGAATGGAGTTATTATTATAAAAAAGAACAGGAAGTCTTTGTCAATCAAAACAAAACCCCTATCTTTGCGCCCGCTATTACGAGTTAATAGCATTAATTCAAATCATTCATTAAAAACATTTATTTAAAATGGCAACAAGAATTAGATTGCAAAGACATGGACGTAAAAGCTACGCTTTCTACTCTATCGTTATTGCAGACAGCAGAGCACCACGTGATGGTAAATTTACAGAGAAGATTGGTACTTACAACCCTAACACCAATCCTGCTACAGTAGATTTGAATTTCGAACGTGCTTTGCACTGGGTACTGGTAGGTGCACAACCTTCAGACACAGTTCGCAACATCCTTTCTCGTGAAGGCGTTTACATGAAGAAACACCTCCTTGGCGGTGTAGCTAAAGGTGCTTTCGGTGAAGCTGAAGCTGAAGCTAAATTCGAAGCTTGGAAGAACAACAAACAGTCTGGTCTGGCTGCTCTGAAAGCTAAAGAAGATGAAGCTAAAAAGGCTGACGAAAAAGCACGTCTGGAAGCTGAAAAGAAAGTAAACGAAGCAAAAGCAAAAGCATTGGCTGAAAAGAAAGCTGCTGAAGAAGCTGCTAAGGCTGCTGCTGAAGCTCCCGCAGAAGAAGCTGCTCCGGCAGAAGAAGCTGCAACTGAAGCTGCTGCTGAATAATAATCGGCAGTATCTATCATTAGTAAATAGGATTAAAACGATAAAATCCTCTCCGGTCCTGCCGGGGAGGATTTTTTATTAAGGCCATTCGGCAACCGGATTCATCACAGAAGGCACAGAGGGTTGCCTCAAAAGTTCTTTTCGCCACAGATTATCAATAGTGATAATCAATGACTTAAAATTCAATGTGTGTTACTCTGTATCTCCTTTGGTGAATTTCAGCACATCCTCGCAGTAAAAACACTGCCTTTTATTTCAGCACAACATAACGCAGAAAAACGACCTGATCTCCCGTTTTAACCGTTCCTTCTTTCAAAGCTTTCTCGTCTACACGGAAGGTTTTGAGGTATTTCTTCAGACTTTTGGTCACCGTGTAGGGTTGTTCTTTTTCATATCCCAGAATCGTTATACTACCGTCTTCGTTGATCGTGACTTTACATTTAATATTAAAAGTCAACCCGCGCAATTTCTTGGCTTCCGCTTTGTTTATCCAGAAAATATAGGTTGCCTTTCCGATATCATTCTTCTTTTCGACCTTCTTCTCTTTAGAGTATTCATCGTATACTTTAAACGAAGGTTCACTTTTGCTGCTGCCATCTCCACACGAAGTGCAGGCCAACAGAACCGACAACAAGATTCCAAATACTTTTTTCATTATTGAGCTCCTTTCTGCTTAGCGTATATTACATAACTATTATCTTCTTCTCCTATCGACTGACCAAACTCCCGCAGGGCATTCGCACTCTCCCCGGCCATACCGCTCAGATAGGCTTCGATCTCTGCTTTCAGCGATCCAGGCTCCACGAGCCGTATATACTGCCTGTCGTAAAAAGCCCAGGGTGTCCATAGCCGGTCCGGCATACCTCCCATAAAATCATTCACTATACGGAAAAAGGTTCCGCGCAACGATTTCTTATCTACTACAAAGTACGAAGTATCCTGAGATTCCCACAGTCCGTCACCTACCTGCTTATCTACCGCCAACTTTCCGATATAAACCCGGGGTAACTCGTAATACATCGTCATCGAACGTTTCCGATTTCCGATATCGAGCGTAAAGCGGGGCGTCAGCCTGCTCTCCGAACGTATATAATGATAAAGTGTATCAGGGCGTAACTCCCAGAAGGTCGAGATATAGAGATCGACTGCTTCCGTATTGGCCCCATACGCGATATCATTACTATAATCGGGAACAACAAACAGATGCTTAGGTGTGGGAACAGAGTCCAACAGATTTCCTTCAAAATCCTGTGTCCATGCAACCAAAGGGTATCCGGTAAAAGGAAGTGCCCCCACTGTAATCTCTCGTTTGTCCGTATCGATCCGGAACATGGCTTTGGAGACAGGCCGATGCAGCGGAATGGATGGCAGCGGTTTCCCTTTCAAGTCGTAAACATAGATAACATTACTGTTAGCAAAAGGGATCAGATAAATGCAATTATGTTTTTCATCAATCCGGGCTTTATATATAGAACGATACTCTCCCGGTCCCTGCCCTATAGCACCTATATCGGTAATGAACTTTCCCTTTTTATCAAACAACCGGCAGGGATGAAGTGTATAAACAGAACCGTAAACGAGAATGTAGTTTTCAGAGACACATAGATTGCTTACCCCTACCATCGCTTCATCGCGGTTATCCAACTTGATGATCCGAAAGTCCTCTACAAAGAAGCTGAGCGGTAAGTCAATCGTATCTTTCAGTGCATTTAGATCACATACCACAACAGAATCCTGACCGGTCCACTGACGGGAAGCCACAACCGGCCATTGCTCCGATAAGTCCTTCTCTTCTATCTTCGGAACAGCCGAACAAGAAGAGACTAAAAATACTCCCCCCAGAATTGAACTCAAGAAAAGTAATTTCCCGGAATTTTTCATATACCCTCCTCTTCTATAAATACAAAGATAAAAATAAAAACGAATATCTTACGAATATTCCGTAGTTTTTTTTATTCATTCCGGAGTTTGTCTATATAAATAGGGCACGCTACAGAAGGCACAGAGTTTTAATCCTTTGTTTATAAGTACGTCTGAAAGAAATATTTTTCTTTGTACCCTCCGCACACTCTGTGGCGAAAGTACACAAAATTATACACCTGCCGGACACCACATAAAAAAAGATGCCCGGGATAAATCCCGGACATCTCTCCTTCAAGTCTGTTTGGACAGACTGGTAATCTCTTTTGATTAATATCTGTCACGACCGCCGCCATAGCCGCCGCCACGATTACCACCACCGTAACCGCCACCACGGTTGTTACCGTAGCCACCACGACTACCACCACCGTAATTGTTATTACGACGCGGTCCTTCTTCTCTCGGACGTGCAACTGATACAGAAAGTGTTTTTCCGTCTATTTCTTTTTCGTTCAGTGCTGCGATGGCAGCATTTCCCTCTTCGTCATTCGGCATTTCTACGAAACCGAATCCTTTAGAACGGCCAGTCTCTCTGTCCATGACAATTTTGGCTGAAATAACTTCTCCAAACTCTTCGAATAATTCTCCTAAATCGGCGTTGCTAAGATTATAGCTGATGCCTGCAATAAAAATGTTCATTGAAAAAAAATAATTAATACAATTAATAAAATTTGTTATGTTAGAGAAGTCTTAATAAGGAGATAAATTACTCTACAAGTACCTTGGAAATAAAACACATCCTATCAGAAATCTTTAATACGCGGTAAATATAGACATTTACAATAGATTGAGAAACAAAATCATCATTTTCTTTTATTTTTTTATCAAAATTCAGATTTCAACGTTACTTTAATCTCATCTTTGCTTCCTCCGTCTGCGGCTCCGGCGTCTCTGCATCTTCTCACGTTTATAGCGCTGTACCCGTTTATAAATCATCCAGCCACTCATTAGTCCCACTACCACAAAAATCAGAATAGTAATGCCCACTCCGAGATTGTCGCCCTTTATGCGTGACCAAATTTCAAGAACTTCTTTCGTCTTATCACCAAAATCACGAATCATGGCACAACGCTCCACCACTTCACGATCCGGATACTGAATCTTGTCAATCTGCAGGCTGTCGGCACCCGGTCCGAAGAAATAGCTCAGATCGGAATAATATGTAAGAGTTGTGTCCACTTTCGCTTCCATGATCTCGGGCGAAGCCACAGCACTTACGTAACCGCTCGCTTCCATATTCCGCAAGGCAATGTCGGGGCGGCACATGAAGTTGATGAAGTAGCTGGCGGCTTTCGGGTTACCGGCATACTTAGGAATTACCCACCCGTCATACCAGATGTTGCTTCCTTCACGGGGTACGGCATAATCCAGCTCCACTCCTACCGCATCCGCTTCCTCAATGGCCCACTTGGCATCTCCGCTCCAGGTCATGTTGAGCCATGCTTTATTTTTAGTCATCATCTCTTTGCCGAAGTCTGCCTCCCAACCGGCTATATTGGGCTTCATTGCTTTGAGATATTTCTCGGCAATCTCCATCGCACGGGGAGAATAGTCATTCATCAGATCTTCGACCGTCACCTTACCATCGGCGAGTTCACGGGCATGGGCGTAAATGATGGCAGTTCCGTATGCATCCCGGTAACTGTCTTTCATCAGTATCTTACCGGCATATTTCCGGTCCCAAAGACAATCCCAGCTTTCGGCATCGGCTTCGGGCACAAAAGCTTTATTATACAATATCCCGGCGGTTCCCCACATATAGCATACCGCATAATGACTGGCGATCCGCCCCGGCTGACTCAGTTTATCAATCTGTTCACGGATATAAGGCGATACGTCATTCATGTAATCGGGCGAATGGGGAAAAACAGTGTCGATGGGCAACAGCAGGTTTTTCTTTAACATCCGCTCGATGATGTATTCCGAAGGACATACCACATCGAAATCTTCGTGTCCCTTCTCAATCTTGGTGAGCATGATTTCGTTAATATCAAAGGTTTGATAAACGATGCGGATATCCTCACCCGTCTGCTCCTTATAATATGCCTGAAAGTCTTCGAGCACCCCATCACCGATATAATCGGCCCAATTATAGATTTTCAATACCTTCTCGCGAGGTTCACCGGAGTTGTAACAACCGGAAAACAAAAGTGACATCGCCAGGGAAAGGGTTATTAATAGTTTGTTCATTAGCACTTTATACAGTTTCTTGATTCTCGTAAATTCTCTTCTTTTTCGATTTAAAACAAAAAGGCCATCACTTTTTCTCCTTACCCGCACGCCGGTTAATGACAATCAGCAATGCCAGCACCACCACGAAGATAATCGTCGAAAGGGGACGCAGCTCCGGAGTAAGCCCTCCCTTGCGGGCATCGGCATAAATATAGGTGGAAAGTGTCTCAAGTCCTTCGTTACCGATCGTAAATACCGTTACCGCAAAATCATCGATAGAAAGTGTCAGCGCAAGCATGAAGCCGCTAATCATTCCCGGACGAATCTCCGGGATAATCACTTTGCGAAGTGCCTGCATCGGGGTTGCTCCCAGATCGAGGGCAGCTTCGTAAATATTAGGATTCATCTGCTTGAGGCGGGGCAACACGCTGAGCACCACATATGGAGTACAGAATGTGATGTGCGCCAATACCACGGTCGTATATCCCTGAGATATGCCGAGCGAAACAAACAGCAGGAACAGGGAAATACCGGTAATAATATCACCATTCAGAATAGGGATACTGTTCACAAAACTGATGGCCTTCCGCGAACGTGCCTTCAGGTTGAAGATGCCGATAGCCGTGATGCTGCCCAACAAAGTGGAAGCCGTAGCCGCTATCAAAGCAATGGTCACGGTATTGATCAACGCATTCATCAGCGAATGGTGCGTGCCGGTAGTAAACAGTGACGAATACAGTTTCGTGGAGAATCCGGTCCAGTTGCCCAACACCTTTGCTTCGGTGAAAGAGTAGATCATAATAATCACGATAGGCGAATAGAGCAGCAAAAGGAGTATCCACAAATAGGTCTGGGCAAAAATCTTCTTTACCATAGCCCACCTCCTTCGTTCGTATTATCTTTGTCGTCGGTGCTGAACAGAGAAGTCGCCGCAATCAGCAACAACATGATCAGTGACAGGGCCGCTCCATAATTCCACATACTATTATTGATATTCTCCTGGATAGTGGTACCAAACAGTTTGATGTTGTTCATCGTCAACAACTCTGCAATGGCAAAAGTTGAGATAGTGGGCATAAAAACCATCATGATACCACTCATCACTCCCGGCATGGAAAGCGGAAGCACCGCCTTGAAAAACACCTGGATGGGATTGGCACCCAAGTCCTGCGCAGCCTCGATGTAACTGTGATCCATCTTTTGCAGGGTGTTGTAGATAGGGTAAATCATGAAAGGTATAAAGTTATAGACCATACCGAATATCAAAGCTCCCTCACCCAACGGGACACTGAAGAAGTCGAACAGGGCTACTGTTGCCAACGTACGCACCAAGATGTTGACCCACATGGGAAGAATAAACAATACGACCATCGTTTTCGAGCGGTTCAGCTTTGCGTTGCTTAGTATCCAGGCTGCCGGGTAGCCCAGCAGGATACAGACGATAGTGGTAATGATGGCAATACCGATGGAATAAACAAAGGTATTGATAGCCTCGTGATGCTGAAAAAACTTCACAAAGTTTTCCAATGTCAGATGTCCGCTGTCATCGGTGAAAGCATAGACCACAATAAGGAGTAGCGGAATAACGACGAAGATCGCCGAAAAGATAATGTAAGGGAGCGTCCAACTCTTACGTGATGAAAAAAAGACCGATAATCTTTTCACTCTTAACTCTTATTTTATTAGTTCTTAATTACTCTGATACCGTCCGGGGGGATGGTGATACCTACACGGTCTCCATCGTCCCATACGTCGTTCGTATCTACAAATACATTCTCGTCCCAATCCGAAAGCACAGTCAGATGATAGTGGTCGCCTTTATAAAGGATGAACTTCACCTCTCCGGTCAGCGTACCGTCTTCTTCGTTATCCTGAAGAATCACTTTGTCGAAACCGACTTCCACTTTCACTTCGCTGCTGGCATCAATTCCGGTGACAGGAGCACACTCGAAGTTACAACCCAGAAACTCCACATGGGTTTCGTCAATCAGCTTGCCTTCGAAGGTATTGCACACGCGCTCTTTCTTCATTATATGAATATCAAACGGTTTCACCAACAGCCCAACGAGGGCACCGACCTCAAAATGATGATAGTCCTGTACCAGAAATTCATAGCCGTTGCAAAGGACGGTCATTTCATAATGTACCCCCTTGAAGACGGACGACTGCACCACGCCGGTCAGTTGTGCCGCTTCCGAAACCGGAAATATATAAAGATCCTCCGGACGGATCACTACGTCTACGGGCATGTTTTCGCCGAACCCTTCGTCCACACATTCGAACTCGGTATTGCAGAAACGTACCAGTTTGTCGTGTATCATCACACCGTTCAGGATATTACTTTCCCCGATAAAATCGGCCACAAACGAATTGGTAGGTTCATTGTAAATATCAATGGGAGTGCCGATCTGCTGGATTCGTCCTTCGCTCATGACGACAATCGTATCGCTCAGCGTCAATGCTTCCTCCTGATCGTGGGTGACATATACAAAAGTGATCCCTAATGATTTGTGCATCTCCTTCAGTTCCATCTGCATGTCTTTGCGCATCTTCAGGTCGAGAGCTGCCAATGGTTCGTCGAGCAGCAGCACTTCCGGTTCGTTGACTATGGCACGTGCGATAGCCACACGTTGCTGTTGTCCGCCGGACAGCGAATCTACGTCACGGTATTCATAGTCCGTCATCCCCACCATCTTCAAAGCAGCCTTCACCTTCTTCTCAATGGTCTGCTTCGGCATCTTTTTCAGCTTCAGCCCGAAAGCAATATTATCATATACATTCAGATGCGGAAACAAAGCGTACTTCTGAAACACCGTGTTTACCGGACGTTTGTGCGGAGGAGTCTGCGTGATTTCCTTCCCCGATATTTTAATTTCGCCTTCCGAAGCAGTCTGGAAGCCGGCAATAAGGCGTAACAAAGTAGTCTTACCACAACCCGAAGGACCCAGGATGGTGACGAACTCACCTTTTTTTACATTCAGGGTCACATGATCCAGGGCAGTCTTCTCTCCGAAGAATTTAGACACACCGTTCACCTCAATAATGGATTTGCTTTCTTGCATATTCATACTAATTTGGGGTGCAAAGGTACACATTTATCCGATTCGTACATACATGTTAATCTAATATAACAGAGAAATTCTATTCCGAATAAAAAAAACGGCTATCTTTGCATAAATATTTATTCATAAAACATACTAAAGCAATGAAAAAGTTAACTTATCTGGCTGTTGCAGCGGTTGCTCTGGGAGTAGCATCTTGTAATAACAGCAAACCCGGTTATGTGATAACAGGTACTGTGGAAGGCGCTTCCGACGGCGATACCGTATTTATTCAGGAACGTGTAAGCAGACAGTTCAACAAACTGGATACAGCCATCATCGCTAACGGAACATTTACATTCGAAGGCGTACAGGATTCCGCAGTGAACCGTTACATCACTTACTCTAAAAACGGTGACGGAGCATATGTAGATTTCTTCCTCGAAAACGGTAAAATCAACGTAAATCTGTCTAAAGATAATAAGTCGGCAACCGGTACTCCGAACAATGACGCTTATCAGGAGATACGGAACAAGACCAATGTGATCGATCAGAAACAGGCAGCCATCTACCAGGCTATGGGCGACAGCACACTGACCGATGATCAGAAGTTGGCAAAACAAAAAGAATACTCACAGCTGGAAGAGGCATACAGCCAGGCTATCAAAGAAGGTGTACAGAAAAACATCACCAACCCGGTGGGTATCATGTTGTTCAAACAAAGTTTCTATGAAAACTCTACCGAAGAGAATGATGCTTTGCTGAAACAAATACCTGCCAACTATCAGAATGACGAACTGATTATGAAAATCAAAGAAGTTACCGAAAAGCAGAAAGCGACTGCTGCTGGTCAGAAATTTATCGACTTCGAGATGCTGACACCCGACGGAAAACCGGTAAAACTATCCGACTATGTAGGAAAAGGTAAAGTGGTATTGGTTGACTTCTGGGCAAGCTGGTGTGGTCCTTGCCGCCGCGAAATGCCGAACATCGTAGAGGCTTACGCTAAGTACAAAGGCAAGAACTTCGAAATCGTAGGCGTGTCTCTCGATCAGGATGCCGATAAATGGAAAGATGCCATCAAGAAGCTAAACATCACCTGGCCTCAGATGTCCGACCTGAAAGGCTGGCAGAACGAAGGTGCACAGTTGTATGCCGTAAACAGTATTCCCCACACCATGCTGGTTGATGCTGACGGAACAATTCTTGCACGTGGCCTGCACGGAGAAGCGCTCCAAGCCAAACTGGAAGAAGTATTGAACAAATAGGCTGTATCAAAACTTACCACAGAGGACACAGAGTAACACAGAGGCGATTTTAAGTTATTGATTATTAACAAAAAGACTCTGTGTTACTCCGTGGTAAAAAGAGTTTCGACACAGCCTCTTCATTTCACAAATGTCCCGGACAGGGGCTTTCAAAACCAAACCTATTTCAGTGAATCGGCATAGGAACAAAGCTTGACAATCTGATCCACATTCTCAAAATTCACTTTATTCTCTCCAATGTATTTCTCAATTTCCGCACGATGCTTTGAGTAGATTTTGGCAAATTGCTTAAAATTGCGGAACTGTTTCATTTTATCGTCTTTCTCCACCCAATAGATATGATGCCGGTTGCCGACAATCATCTTCTCACCTTGCAACTGGTATGATTGTCCATTGCTCATGACAGAACCGTAACTCTGAACTGCCGTTGTTTCCGAACGGGTGCCATAGGCTCCCACAGGGGCTTCCTTACGTGCAGATGCTTTATACTGAACATACACTACCGGTTTTGTCGGCAACATTTCTATTCCGGCTCCGTTGGATTCCGGATAAAACGTACGCCCTCCTATCTTGATCAGCAAAATATCTCCCGGATTGGCAAGTTCCTTCACCTGCTTATCCTGCGGATCTACAAAATAGAACTTGTTGGCTACTATATTGTAGTTCATTTTTGACTTCAATTCACCACCGGCTCTGAGAACCACCTGGGCATCTTCATACTTATCAAACAGGAACGAAGCCGTATCGGCCTGGGCTCTCAACTGCCAGAAACTGCACAGTGCGAAAGCAATGAAAATAAAAAACCTTCTCATAATACATCGATATTAAACAATAAAAGGCTGTTTTGACAGTATACACTTCAAAACAGCCTTTCAAATAGTTATAGTAAATCTCTCTTTACTTTACATACCAATCAGACAAACCAACGCACATAACAGAAGTCCTGACGGTGAGGCAGATCCGGATTTTTCGGGAACATACGGTATGATACTTTGAAGCTTCCTGCATTCGACAAGCTGTGTTTAGCCTGGAATGTATACAGATCGCCTTCTTTCTTAACCACGCTGAATGGTTCTACCGAATAAACATGCTGTTTTCCTTCCGGAGTCGTATAAGTTGTAACCAACTCCAGTCCCACTGCATCGTTCAATCCTTTTTCATCAACGACAATGGTAATCGTATACTCCTTGCCGCTTTCGATATCGCCTTGTGCAATGTCTGCTTCTCTATCTCTTGAAACGATCTCGATGGAATCCCACTTGGCAACCACTTCTTCTTTCCATGCTGCAATTTCTTTTGCCTTCGCATTATCATTGGCAGACAATTCTTTGAAGCGCTTGGCTTCCTTGCAGTAGAATTTGCTATAGTAATCGTCGAGTTGACGCTTCATTGTATAGTGAGGAGCAATCTGAGCGATTGAGTTTTTCACACTTCTAATCCAGCCTTCTGAATACCCCTTCTTGTTGCGGGCATAATATAACGGCAGAATTTCTGTTTCAAGAATACTGTAGATGGTAGCCGCATCGAGCTGATCCTGATGTTCCTGATTCTGGTAAGTACGTTTCTCGGTCAATGCCCAACCTGCACCTTCGCGGTAACCTTCAAGCCACCATCCATCGAGCACGGAGAAGTTCAATACACCGTTCATCAAAGCTTTCTCACCCGATGTACCGGATGCTTCAAGCGGACGGGTCGGCGTGTTCAGCCAGATATCAACCCCACTCACCAGACGGCGGGCCAACTGCATATCGTAGTTTTCGAGGAAGATAATCTTGCCCAGGAATTCCGGACGCTGAGAGATCTCAACAATCCTCTTAATCAGCCCCTGACCTGCACCATCGTGCGGGTGGGCTTTACCTGTGAAGAGGAACTGTACCGGATAATCGGGGTTATTAACAATCTTCGACAGACGTTCCAAATCGGTGAACAGCAGGTGAGCACGTTTGTAAGTGGCAAAACGGCGGCCGAAACCAATCAGCAACGCATTCGGATTGATCTTATCCAACAGAGATACAATGCGTGACGGATCTCCCTGGTTCTTCAACCACGTTTCACGGAACTGCTTGCGGATATAATCCACCAGCTTGTTCTTCATAGTTACACGGGTCTTCCAGATTTCTTCATCGGGCACATTATAGATAGCTTCCCAAATCTTCGGATTTGACTGATCATACAGGAAGCTTTCGTTGAAATATTTAGCATAAAGCTGTTTCCATTCCGTAGCACTCCAAGTAGGAAAGTGTACACCGTTGGTCACATAGCCCACATGGCTTTCCTCCGGGAAGTATCCTTTCCAGATAGAAGAGAACATCTCCTGAGAAACCTTTCCATGCAGCCAGCTCACACCGTTCACTTCCTGAGAAGTGTTGCAGGCAAATACCGACATACAGAAACGTTCTCCTTTGTCACCCGGATTGTTACGTCCGAGATCCATCAGATCGTCCCAGCTGATACCCATCTTTGAGGGATAGCCACCCATATACTTGCCAAACAAACCTTCGTCAAAGTAATCGTGACCGGCAGGAACCGGAGTATGAACCGTATATAAAGAAGATGCACGAACCAACTCGATAGCCTGGTCGAAAGTAAGACCGGTAGCTACATAGTCGCAGATACGCTGTACGTTGATCAGGGCAGCGTGTCCTTCGTTACAATGATAAATATCTTTCTTGATGCCCAGTGCTTTCAGTGTCAGCATACCGCCGATACCTAACAGGATCTCCTGTTTCAGACGGTTTTCCCAGTCACCTCCGTAGAGTTGGTGAGTGATAGGACGGTCAAATTCACTGTTCATTTCGTTGTCTGTATCGAGCAGATACAAAGAAATACGTCCTACGTTTACTCTCCATACATTTGCATGTACGTAGTAATCCATATAAGGCACATCCACTACCAACGGTTTTCCGTCTGCATCCGTCACACGGTCGATAGGAAGCTGACCGAAGTTCTGTGCTTCGTAATTGGCAATCTGCTGCCCGTCCATAGACAGCGTTTGTGTAAAGTAACCGTAGCGATACAGGAAACCTACCGCGCAAAGATCTACATTGCTGTCAGAAGCTTCTTTCAGATAGTCGCCGGCCAGTACACCTAAACCGCCGGAATATATTTTAAGAACGTGATTCAAACCATACTCCATGCTAAAGTAGGCTACAGAAGGACGTTTATCGTCTGGCTTCACATCCATGTAGTCTCTGAATTTAGCATATACGTCATTCATACGTTTCAGGATAACCTTATCTTTTGATAAAGCTTCCAATTTTTCGTAACTCATACGTTCAAGCAAAAGTACCGGATTTTGACCAGCTTCTTTCCAAAGGGTCGGATCCAAATCTCTGAACAGTTCAGTAGCTTCATAATTCCATGCCCACCAAATGTTGCGTGCAAGTTCAGATAATTTCTCTAATTCCGCAGGAACACGTGACTTTACAGTTACCTCCTTCCAATTCGGAGTATTCACATTACTTACTTTAATTTTCATAATGTTATTGTTTACTTGTTGATGAATAAATACTTAGTTTAGTTGACGTTTCATTGCATTGCGCAAAGCAATATCATAAGCCTCGTAATAATACTTGATGAAATGCTTCCATAAAGCCTGTTCGGCCACAGCCGCCGCATGCTTGCGGATTTCTTTCACCTCAATTTCCGTTTTACCCGAGAACAGCGCGATCGTATCCTTGATACCGTCGGCAACTTCTGAGTAATTATAGTCCGAACGATGCAGCACCTCTACTCCATTATCAAGGCCATGCTGATTCTTCAGGCTGTTCACCCAAAGACCGAAGCCTGCCAGATCAGTCGTAATGGTAGGTACGCGGAAGGCTACACTCTCAAGCGGAGTATATCCCCAAGGTTCGTAATAAGAAGGATAGACACTCAAGTCTTCTCCCAATATCAAGTCATAATATTCTTTATTCAGGATTCCATCCTTTCCATCCAGATAACACGGGACGAAAATCACTTTCACCTTATCTTCCGGACGGTTTCCCATACCCAGATACTTCAACATGTCCAACACCTGATCGTGGGTCATATTATGCAGCCAATGGGTAATGAAAGGCACTTCAAGCGGAGTATCGAACTTCTCTTTGCTCTTCAGGCGGGTCTGCAAGTCCTCGCGGGGCTCTCCTACCCAACCCGGCACATTGACAAATGCCAGTACGTTCTTCTGCAAATCTTTGTCCCGGTTCAAGCGGTTCAGCGATTCCAGAAACACGTCGATTCCTTTGTTCTTAAATTCATAGCGTCCGCTGGTACCGATAATCAACGTATCATCGCCCATATTGGTTCCAAGAAGTTTATTGGCCACGTTCAACATCAGCGAACGGGCACGTTTGCGTTTACCGGTGAAGGCCGTTCCCTGAGGTACGAAATCGTCCTCGAAGCCATTCATCAGCACTACGTCTGCTGCCTTATCCAGCAACTCTTTACACTCGTTATTAGTGATTTCGCTTACTGTCGTAAAGCAGTCGACATGATGTGCGGTCTGCTTCTCAATAGAGTGCTTCGACTGCATATTCAGTTCCTGGGCCATCTGGTCGCCATTATAGGCAAACAGATAATCATATAAGGGTTTATCGTTTCCGGCAATGCTCCGGCCGATAGAGGTAGCGTGGGTAGTGAAAATAGTCCCTATTTCGGGTACGGCCAACTGCACATATAGTGCTCCCAAACCGGTCATCCATTCATGTGCCTGATAAACAACCTTATCATTTTCAGTCAGATTATAACGATAGAAGCTCTCTACCACTTTTCCGGCAGCATACGAGAACATGGATGCTTCGTCATAATCGCCGTAAGCATGCAACGAATCTACCTGAAAATGATTCCACATTTCAGTATAGATTTCATTCTTTTTCTCAAAGAAAGGCTGAAAATCAACCAGGATAACAATGGGTTCACCCGGAATATTCCAACGTCCGACACGGACAGAAAGGTTATCTTTATTGAGGGCATGTTCTTTCCATGCCGCACAGAGGTTGTCAGATTCTATAAACAAAGGGTTTTCTTTTCCTTGCCACACATCCGGCCCTATGAAGAATAATTTGTCACGGAAGTTAGTTTGCAACGTATTTGCCCTTGTGGACAAAACAGTATAAATTCCTCCTACCTTGTTGCACACTTCCCAACTGGCTTCGAAGATATAATCGGGGGTTAATAAATCTTTTACCATATAAATGTTTAAAACTCTTTTTATTACGCAGGTGCAAAAGTACGCATTATTTATTGAAAAATAATACTTTATACAAAAAATATAAGCAAAATAGCACAAACAAGCGTTTACAACGAGGTTTCAGAGCATAAAAAAAGACTTAAGTGTTTTTGGAAAACGCTTAAGTCTTTTCAGAAAACACTTAGACGTTTTGCTGAAAACGCTTAAGTGTTTTTATAAATCATTAGCTTATCATTTATGCCAGCGCACTACCGATAAGGAAGGTAGCTGCCAATGCCACGATAGCATAAAGTTCGGGGAATACAGCAAGAATCAATGTGTTGCTGAATACATTATGGCCTTGTCCGATGGCTGCAATACCATTGGCGCAAACCTGTCCCTGGCGAATAGCGGAAAACAGGGCAACCAGTCCGAGGGCAATACCTGCACCCAATACGGCAGAAGCCTGAATGGCAGTTATCTGCGGAGTAAGGATGCCGAAGATAGTCTGGAACATAAAGTAGCCTGCGAAACCATACAATCCCTGTGTACCCGGAAGAGCTGTCAATACAAGAAAGTTACCGAATGCACTATCGTTCTTCTTCAATGCGCCGATAGCAGCGTTACCTGCGATAGTCACTCCGTAAGCACTTCCGATGCCCGACAAACCAACCATAACCGCGATGCCAATGTAAGCAATAAACAAATTCATTTCCATAATCTTAATTTTATTTTTTAATTTATTATTCTACTATTTTTCTTTTTATTTCTCTATTTTCTGAATGGTTTGTACTCCTTGCCACCGCCTTCGTAACCGGAATTCTTGAAAAACTCCACGAAAGTCAGACGCATGGGGTGAACCATGGCTCCGAGCACATTCATAAAGATATTGATGGCATGTCCGATAACGAATATCAGCACCATCACAATGGGACCGGCAATCACATTGTCCGGACTCATGCCTACTGCCAGACTGTTGAATACTCCGGCAAGAATTCCTCCTGACAATCCCAGAGCGAATAAACGCACGTATGAAAGAACGTCACCCAACAGCCCCGTTGCCATGTTATAAGAATCCCATAAACCCAGTCCGATATTAAGAAAGATATTCTTTCCGGGACTGTTGAACAGGAAAATCATAATACCGGCAATGCCCATAATGATCAGATGTACGGTACTTCCCATCGGCATCACTTTCGGCAACAGCGCCGAAAAAGCCAACGATAACAGGAGAATGATCCACCCGATCGTCGCAATGGCGTATTTGAAGCCAAACTGGATGGTCTGATTGACAGCCTTCAATACCATACCGAACAGAATCTGCACCGCACCCAAAATCAGTGAGAGCTGGAACATGTCATTATTATCCATAAAGACTGCACTCTTCAGGCGCTGGATGAACGGCCAGGGCAGGTCGTAAATATTGGCACCGAAGAAGGTTCCGGTCAGCAATCCGCAGAAGAAAGTGGAAGTAGCCAGTATCTGAATCAGAGAGATGATCGATTTGGCCGACGGACTCAGTTTCTTTGCCAGCAAACGGTAAGCGGTAGCCCCCACAAACAGGAACAAGCCATATCCGGAATCTCCCAGGCAAAGTCCGAAAAAGATCATAAAGAACGGAGCAAAGAACGGCGTCAAGTCCAGTTCGTTATATTTCGGCAACATGTACAATTTGCAAATCGGCTCAAACCAGGCAAAGAAGCCTTTGTTGTTCAGTTCAATCGGAACATTGTCTTCCGGTGTCGGGTCTGTGATCTCGTAATAAACATGTGCGTCATTCAGATAGGCTTCGATTTCAACCTTACTGGCAACAGGAGCCCATCCTTCAAGCAACATCAATTTATCACCGGCAGTCTGCTCCGTACTTAAAACGACCTTTGAGAATTCTATTTCAGTCTGCACCTGTCTCAAAGCCTCCTTCAGCGAAGGTATGTCGGTTTCAGACAAAGCAACCAACTTCTTTTCATTCTCTTCAAGTGCAATCCCGGTATTGGTATACTGCATTTCAAGTTGCGCCAATGACTGCGACGGCAGTTTAGCTTGCTCTACATCCAGATCGACTTCTTCTCCGTCTTTGGTCACGGTGACGAAAAAGACCTTTGAAGAAATACGGCAAATAACCATTGCATTATATTCCGCTTCCCATTCTTCTTTGTAGTTACCTTCGGGACAAGTATAGAATCCGACCACATAACCGGCATCTTTCAACCGCTGTATGCCTCCCGGTTCAAAATCTCCCCAGGCTTCCAAGGCATCTTTTTCCTTTCCGCAGATTTGCTGCTGTTGCAACAGTTTACTATGCTCGGTTTGCAGAGCATCTATTTCGTCAAGCACCTGTAGGCCACGTTCAGCACTGCCTCCATGGGTTGCAATGACCGCATCTTTCCCATGTTTCTGGTTCTGTAACAATTTCAATGCGGCGGCAAGACGGGCAGAAAGACGGATGTTATCCTGTAACTCGGCATTCTCAGCCGCTCCCTGCTGTTTCTCCACAATATGAACGACTCCGAGTTCCCGAAGACTGTTCAGAAAAGCTTCGTACTCCTTATGATAAACCAGGAATGTGAGTTTCTTCATTTTTGTAATCATGCCTCTGCCTCCTTCCTTTTTTCTTGCTGTGATTTCAAAATCTTTTGCGACGACTTAGACAAATTCTCCTCATCTTCCATGAAGCGTTTTATCTTACGCAAAGCATCCTGATAACCAGGTATCTGTACCTTCTCAAAAAGATTAACTTTCTGAGTGGTCTTTTTCCTCGC
The DNA here is from genome assembly GCF_019633785.1 of Bacteroides sp. FSHCM14E1. Classification (NCBI taxonomy): domain Bacteria; kingdom Pseudomonadati; phylum Bacteroidota; class Bacteroidia; order Bacteroidales; family Bacteroidaceae; genus Bacteroides; species Bacteroides sp. FSHCM14E1. Next base: position 5,674 of record NZ_JADKYL010000006.1, on the reverse strand, counting down.
ATGTTCTAACAAGCCCAGCTTGGCCAGCGTGAACTCACGCTCTATAGCGGTATGCGCCAACTCCTTAAGCAAATGTATACCATCGGCATACCATTTGGGAGCATTAAACAGGCTGTACGGACGAATCTCGAAATCTACATTCTCGAGTAAAGGCACCCTTACACCGGCTATTTTTTTGATACCAAGATGAACATCATTTACTTTTATCAATGAGGTGTCAAACTCATTCCAAAGTGCGAACATGGCTTCATAAGCCTGGATTTGTTTTTCCAGCCTTTCCTCCAGATCGGCAGCTTCGCTTTTACAGCGCTTCACTTCCATGCGAAGGGCACTCTCCTTATTTTTAATAATCGGGAGGGTACGCACCCGCACTTTCAGTTGCTTCTCAAGCTGCTGAAGGGAGGTTTTGTTATATTGAAACTTTATAGCCATCTCGTTTATTTACTATTTTTTCCAATACTGATCTACCAGTTCCTTCTTGATATTCACTTCTTCCGGACGGAAATATTTGCCGAACAATCCCCATGCCACATCCAGCATTTCTGTCGTATCCAGATTGACGTCGATGGCAAGCAACTGATTGGAGTAGTCCTTGGCAAAAGCTAAAGTACGTTCGTCATAATTGGTCAGGTCAAAACCATTCTCCAACTTCGTCTTGGCGTTAGCGGCATCGGCATACAGACGTACCGCAGCATTCATCACCTGTGGATGGTCCTTACGGGTCTTCTTACCGGTTACCAACTGTTTCAGACGGGACAATGAACGGAACGGATCGACAATAACCTTACCAATATCGCTATCACGACGCAGGAACAACTGTCCTTCGGTGATATAACCGGTGTTATCGGGTACGGCATGCGTGATATCACCGCCGGACAACGTAGTCACAGCAATAATTGTGATGGAACCACCATCGGGGAACTGTACCGCTTTTTCGTAGATTTTAGCAAGGTCCGAATAAAGAGAGCCCGGCATAGAGTCTTTCGAAGGAATCTGATCCATACGGTTCGACACAATAGCCAAAGCATCGGCATACGAAGTCATATCGGTCAGTAGAACCAATACTTTCTGATTGTGTTGTACTGCGAAATATTCAGCCGCAGTCAAAGCCATATCCGGTACCAGCAAACGTTCTACCGGAGGGTTCTCCGTGGTATTCACGAAACTGACGATACGGTCGAGCGCACCGGCATTGGAGAATACATTCTTAAAATACAGGTAGTCATCGTTTGTCATACCCATACCTCCCAGAATGATTTTATCTGTTTCCGCACGCAATGCTACGTTCGCCATCACTTGGTTAAACGGTTGGTCCGGATCGGCGAAGAAAGGAATCTTCTGACCGGAAACCAGGGTATTATTCAAGTCGATACCGGCAATACCGGTTGCAATCAGTTCTGAAGGTTGTTTACGGCGTACCGGATTCACAGAAGGGCCTCCGATCTCGACTTCCTGTCCTTCAATCTCCGGTCCTCCGTCGATAGGATCACCAAAGGCGTTGAAAAAACGTCCGGCCAGTTGCTCGCTTACTTTCAGCGTAGGCGATTTACCCAGAAATACCACTTCGGCATTGGTCGGGATACCTTCCGTACCCTCAAACACCTGCAAAGTCACTTCGTCACCGGCTATCTTTACAACCTGAGCCAGTTTACCATTCACAGTGGCCAACTCATCATAACCTACCCCTGTAGCTTTCAGCGAGCAGGTAGCTTTGGTAATCTGAGTAATCTTAGTATATATTTTTTGAAATGCTTTTGTAGCCATGTTATTATTTACAATTTAGTTACAATCCACTATTTGACACTTCTCTCGGCAACCAACTCCTTCAATTGCTTCTGGAAACCTTCATATTGTTCCGATTTGAACTTTGAATAGTTCATTTGCTTGCAGATGTTAATCATCTTCTTGAAGTAGTCCATAACCTCATTAAAGTTGTCAAACTCAAATTCCGTATGACAGATGTCTATCACCATGTTCAAGATAGCTTCCTGGCGCTCCATCGGAGTAACGGCGTCAATTTCATCGAATGCATCCTGTTGCAATATAACGAAATCAATCAACTCCGACTTCCAGAAAATGACATGATATTCTACCGGCACACCGTCATCACCCAAGATGTTGATCTGCTCGGCAATTTCCTTACCACGCTGCAAACGCGTTTTGATCTCATTCACTTTACCGATCCATTCGTCGTTGATGTGTTCGGCAATGTATGCCTCAAATTCAGGATATTCGATATATTTAGAATAAGAGTCGATCGGATTCACAGCCGGATAACGCTTCTTATCGGCACGATCCTGCTCCAGCGCATAGAAACAACGAGCTACCTTTTTAGTATTTTCAGTCACAGGTTCCTTCAGGTTACCTCCGGCCGGAGATACCGTACCGATAAAGGTAATAGAACCACTCTCACCGTTATTCAGTTTTACATAACCTGCACGACCGTAGAAGTTAGAAATGATTGAGGACAAGTCCATCGGGAATGCATCCGGTCCGGGCAACTCTTCCATACGGTTCGACATCTCACGCAATGCCTGTGCCCAACGGGAAGTAGAGTCTGCCATCAACAGGATCTTCAATCCCATCGCACGATAATATTCGGCAATCGTCATAGCCGTATACACAGAAGCTTCACGGGCCGCTACCGGCATGTTCGAAGTATTGGCGATAATAATGGTACGCTCCATCAGCTTACGTCCCGTATGTGGGTCCACCAGTTCTGGGAACTCAGTAAATATTTCCACAACCTCGTTCGCACGTTCACCGCAGGCGGCAATGATCACAATATCGGCCTCTGCCTGTTTAGAGATAGCATGCTGAAGTACGGTTTTACCTGTACCGAACGGACCGGGAATAAATCCTGTCCCCCCCTCTACTATCGGATTGACAGTGTCAATCACACGTACACCGGTTTCAAGCAATTTAAACGGACGCGGTTTTTCTTTATAATTCGTCATAGCCCTTTTTACCGGCCACTTTTGAATCATATTCACTTCAACGTTGTTTCCCTCTTCGTCTACCAAAACAGCAATTACGTCTTCAATCTTATAATCGCCTTCAGGTACAATCGATTTCACCGTGCAAACACCTTTCTGCGTGAAAGGTACCATGATCTTCAATGGCTGGAAGTTTTCATCCACCTGTCCTAACCAGGCAGATGCTTCCACTTTATCCCCTACATTGACAAGGGGAACAAAATGCCATACACTTTCTTTATCCAACGGATAGGTATATTGTCCTCTCTTCAGGAATACGCCATCCATCTTATCAAGGTCGTTTTGCAGACCATCGTAATTCTTCGATAACATACCGGGACCTAAGGTCACCTCAAGCATGTGTCCGGTAAATTCGGCTTCGGCTCCCACTTTCAATCCACGAGTGCTTTCGAACACCTGAACATATACATGTGTACCTACGACCTTAATCACCTCCGCCATTAATTTATCGCCACCGGTCGAGATGTAACAAATCTCATTTTGAGCTACCGGTCCATCAACGACGAGGGTCACCATGTTGGCAATAACGCCACTAACAGTTCCTTTTGTTGCCATATATTTTTTAATTTATTTATCCGAGTTTGGCAGGATTACCTGAATTCTGCGGGAATCTGCACTTCATTCTTCAGTGACTCTATGATACTGCGGAACAGTTGATTTCCTCTTTCCTTATCCAAAGAGATCCAACGTTCAATCATTTCCAGTTTCAATAAGAAAGCAAAAATACGTTCGATGGTAAAATAGTTAAAGAAAATAGCTTCCTCCATCCAGTTCCACCGTAAAGCATCCAACTTCTTCTCGCGTTCTACCAGTTCTGTTATTTCACTGATTTTCACTAACTGATCCAGAAAATCCACTTCACCGGAAAGTCCGAAATCACGGGCTCCGGAAGTTCGCAAAGCCTCACATATTTCCGTATCACCCACTATATTGCGGGCAACATCCCATTTATACTTCCGAGCGGTCAATGCCACAAGGATATTGTTAATTGTAAGATTGAATTCGAACCAGGAAGCCACAAACTTATTTCCGCATTTCATTGCATAATCATAATAAAGTGCAGCCAGATGATCTTCCAGTAAAACAGCATTCTCTGCCGGAGTATTGAAATAGTCGGAAATGAAAGTAGCAAGATATGCAGGAAATTCTTTAGTACTGATTTCTCCTCCTTCTTTAAGAACAGAGATATATTCAGCAAGTTCCTCCGCGGAGAAATTTCCCCGGGTATCAATGGCGGCTTCCTTATCTTTCAGAAGCTTCAGTACATTGGCATTATCAAACTTCAAATAAAACAGATCAATTAATTTTTGATCTGAAGCTGACAAGCCCGTGTAAATTTCCGTTTTAAAATCAGCTACTGTATAGCTCAGCTTACTGTCCTCAAGTGTGAGTTCCGGCAAACCGGCTACCAAGTAATAATATTTACTCATAACGCATCCCTTTAGAATAACATTTCTACCAACTGAGGACGCAGGAATGCTTTAAAGTAATTCATAAATTCCTCTTCTCCGAAATTCACTTTATATGAACCGTCTGCAGGAGATACAGAAAACAATGCCTTAATACCATTCACTTGTTCTATGGTAACACCTTTGTCTAACAATGCTTTAGCATTGGCCGCAAAATACTTTCTTAAAGATTCCGCATCAGAAGTTGAGATGATAATCGGCTCGTCTACGCTCCATTTGGAAGCCAGAGCTACGATAAAAGCACTCAGAAAATCTTTATTCTGTGCAAACTCCTTTACCGGTGCGGTCACAATTTTATCAGTTACCATAGTGGCTATTTCTGATTTCAACGCATTTACTGCCTGACCGGCAAACAGTTTCAACTCTGATTTGGTATTCTCTGTCAATTCATCGGCAGATTTACGAGAGGTGGCAATAATTGATTCAGCTTCTTTATGGGCATCTTCAACGATTTTTTTAGCTTCTTCCTGAGCATTCGCAATAAGACGGCGGGCTTCTTCATTACCTTTTTCGACGCCTTCGCGATAAATCTTATCGGTCAACTCTTGAATTTTGTTTTCCATATTCACGGACTATTTAGAAGTTTATATTATAATATCTAAGTGTTTCTCATCAGATTCTCGCCAAAAGTACAAAATTCAATCTGATAAAAAAAGAGAAAAGAGGAAGAAAACTGTTCGTAATCGCGAAAAGAAGCGTCCAAAAGTAAAGGTTATGACGATCCCGACACATTTATCTTCCCGTTTCATCTTTTCAGATGATGGCAAAGATAAACAGTCTGATAATACATCAAACATTGAATTATGATAAAACCGGAAAAATGAAGATTGAGTCAGGAGTATATGGGATGAAGCCGATAAAAAGATTATCAGGAGATATTGCTTATACCCAAAAACAAGTCATCCCCTCGTGTCTTCTGACCCGAGGGGATGAACTCTCTAAAAAAAACGGCGACTACCTACTCTCCCACTGTTACGCAGTACCATCGGCGTGATCAGGCTTAACTTCTCTGTTCGGAATGGGAAGAGGTGGAACCCTGATGCTATAGTCACCTGAATAAGGTAGACATAATGTACAAAAGTAAACTTAGCCGTCTATCACCCCGATAGTAAAGCTAAACGGATATATAAACCATAAAAGACAATAAAAGAAAGTCATCGGGCAATTAGTAACGCTCGGCTGTGATGTTACCACCTGTACACCTGCGTC